>DATKGE010000081.1:0-2104 GCA_035510955.1 Occallatibacter sp.
GGGGGCTAGGCAATGGCAAGCACATATGACAGTCCGACAGGTTGGTATCGCGAGCTAGACCCTGGCGAGAGACGCACATTCTGGGCGTGTTTCGGCGGCTGGATGCTCGATGCCATGGATGTGCAGATTTTCAGCTTCGTGATCCCGGCGATCATTACCGCCTTCGCAATCACCAATGCGGATGCCGGGCTGATCGGCACGGTGACGTTGCTCACTTCCGCCTTCGGCGGCTGGTTCGGGGGTGCCCTTTCCGACCGTTTTGGGCGCGTGCGCACGCTGCAAATCACCATCGTCTGGTTCGCTGTTTTCACGTTTCTGTGCGGATTCGCGCAAAGTTACGCATAGCTTTTCGTCTTTCGCGCATTGATCCGGGATTCCCCGGATGAACGCCGAACCGGCGGGAATTTTTGCGCTTTTTCCGCATTCTGGCAAGATAGGCTGGTGGCACGGATGACTGCCGTAATCCCAGGCACCCCGTACGGCGGCAGAGGGGCTGATCTGGCCATTTTTGCTGACAATTGGACGCACTCCTCCCGTCGGTTGCTCTTGAACGCATGAGCATCGGCATCTCACGCCGGCGCAGGCGGAGGCTGTGGCCGTAGTTCCGCGATCAGCCGCAGAATCTCCTGGAACAATTCCCTCGGCACCGCGACCTCGGCCATCTGGAATATGACGTAGCGGCCATGGCGCACGACCTTGGCGCCGATCTTCACGAGTTTTTCCCGCAGGCTGGTCAGCGACCACTGCTTGACCGCCTCCGGCAGAGCCAGCGTCCGCATGAAGTTGGCGAGATTGTAGGCCAGTGCATGAAGCTGGAGCCGCACGGCATTGGCGGCGAACGAGCAGCATGACAGCCGCGTCCACTTGATCGCGCCCTTGCCTTCCTTGATCCATTGCTCGCACGTCCCGCGCTTGTTGTAGAAGGCGACGACCCGCTCGGCCGGTCGCGACAGGTTGGTGACGATGAAGCCAACGCGGGGATAAAGCTCGCCAAGGTGCCACTCGACCTTGGCCACCACCCGGCGCGGTATCTTCCAGCTTTGCGCCTGATAGTTGAAGTTGGCGTAGTACCGTCGAACCTCGCTCGGAGGACGGCCAACAGGGCGCTTGAGCAGGTAGCCGATCTTCTGCTGAAGAATCTGATTGGCAGGCAGCCGGATCGCGTACTTGTAGCCTTCGGCCTCCTGGAACTCGTAGACCTCAGGATTTGCAAAGGCCGCATCGGCTCGGAAGTAGCGGCGCTTGAACTTGCCCCGATACCGGGCCACGACCGGTTCCAGCACGTCCTTCCAACCGTGGGCTGAATGGACGTTGCCTGAACGCAATGCGCAGCGTTCCAGATCGCCAAACTGATTGAACACGAACAGCGGATGATAGCAGGTGCAGGCGAAGTGGCCGTTGTAAGCGGTGCCTTCCTGATCGCCATAGGTCTCGCTCACACTCGAGTCCATGTCGAGTACGATGCCGTTCAGCGGACGGCGGCTGTGCACCCGGTCAATCCATCGCCCACCGAGATCGGTGAGCGCGACAAGGTTCTCACCATTCGCAAGCCAATCCGTCTCGAAGCGTCCCATCTGGCTGGTGGAGGCTGCCTGCTTCGTTGCAGCACGACCGCCAACGATCCAGCGCATCGCCGGATCGCGACCGAGCCGGTCGGCGTCGTTCACGTCCTCGTATCCAGCGACACGCCCAAACACAGACTGTCGCAGCATGCCGATCAGATCGTGCCGACCGTTCCTGCCCGTGCGTCCATCAGCCAGAGTTTGCCCCGCGATGACCATCAGGCCGAGCACGTCATCCAGTTCCCGGAACGGCAGCAGACCAGCATCAGAGGTGACGCTGGAACCGTGGAACTCCAGTTTAAGGCGCCGGTCGAAATTGAGCCGAGAAACGTCCGATTTTGATTCACCCGCTGGGTGCGCCATGATCGCCTCGATCGATCCAGGATAAGGTGCTGATGCCTATATCTGAATCGGCGTGAGCGTTGCGGAAATCAGAGCGTCATCCGGGGAATGCGGGCTTAAGAAAAAAAAGCCGGCCGGCGATTACGCTTCCGGAAGCGTATTGAGGCGCCTTTGCAGAACCGCGACGTCATGTTCGAGCT
>DATKGE010000082.1:0-3370 GCA_035510955.1 Occallatibacter sp.
GTCAACTCCGGACTATCGCCCTTCGCCATCTCGCTGTGCATGGTGGCCGGCGTCTTTACCGCGCGGTGGACGCTGCCCACGCTGCTCAAGGGTACGCGCTACGTCTTCGCGGACCTGAATCAGAACCGGCACCTGATTCCCAACGCCGTGCTCGCGGGCATGCTCTGGGCCGTCGCCAACACGCTCACCGTGTTTGCCATTCGCGACGTGGGGCTCACCGTCGCGTTTCCTCTCTGGAACACCAATTCACTGGTCGGCATTCTGTGGGGGCGATTACTGTTTGGCGAACTCAAAGGCGCGAGCGGCAAAAACATCACCAAGGTTTTGCTTGGAGCCCTGGCCATCGTGGTCGCCGCGGTAATGCTGGGCTTCAGCACGATTCACAGCGATGGCGCTCATGCCAGTCACGCGGTCAGCGGCATCCTGGCGGCCATAGGCGCAAGCCTGATGTGGGGAACCATGTATGTTCCCTATCGCAAGGCCTACATCAGCGGCATGAATCCGCTTTCGTTTGTCACGGTGTTTACGATTGGCGAACTGGGCACGTGCTTTGCCCTGGTGCTCGCTCTCGATGGCGGAACAAAGGCCGCGATATTTCATTCAGCAGAGACCAAGCACTTGATCTTCTGGCTGTTTCTGGGCGGATTTGTCTGGGTCATCGGCGACCTGTTTCAGCAATTCGCAACCAAATATCTGGGCATCGGCCGCGCCATTCCGCTGTCGAACACCAACCAGCTGTGGGGGCTGGCGTGGGGTGCGCTGGTTTTTGGAGAACTGGCCCATGCCGACTGGCCGCATCGACTGCTGGTTGTGGCCGGGTCGCTGGTGATGATTCTCGGCGCGCTGGCCGTGAGCACGGCGGTTGCCACGGAGCGCGAGCACGCCTCAACCAACCAGGCGCTGCTGCGCGAATGCACGCGCTATGGCCTGGACTACGACCGCGTGCTGCAATGCTATGGCGGTGCCGAGCCCGCCGGCGAACGGAACGGCCGCGCATGGTGGGACTACGCAATTGTTGCCGCTGCGGTGGGCGTGTTCGTTTATCTCGGCGTCAACGCGCGCGTTCCCGCGCTGAGCATGGACTTCACCTGGCTCTCGGTTCTGGTTGTTGTTCTTGTGGCTGCCGCGCTCTTGAGCGGCTGGAGTCTGTGGAAAGAAACGCGATTCTCATAGAGAGCTGCGCGGTCGCCCATTACAATAACTTCATGGCGGAGTCCAAAAAAGTTGACCTGGTGGGCGTAGGGCTGAACGCTACTGACACGCTCATTCCACTGGTCAATTTTCCGGCGCGCGGATCCAAGGTGGAGTATAGAAACGCGTCTGTCATGCCTGGCGGCCAGGCGGCCACCACCGTAGTTGCCTGCCAAACCTGGGGACTCAGCACTCGCTATGTGGGAAAGCTTGGAGAGGACGATGCGGCCAGGCTGCATCGCGACGCGTTTACGCGCGCCGGCGTTGAGGCGCAACTGACGACGGTGAAAGGCGCTGCCAGCCCGCAGTCTCTGATCCTGGTGGATGAAGGCGGCGAGCGGACTGTGCTCTGCCGCCGCGACGAGCGCCTGCTGTTGCAGCCCAAAGACCTGCGCCGCGAGTGGATTGCCAATGCGCGGGCGCTGCACGTGGACGGCTATGAAACAGCCGCGGCAACCGTGGCCGCGGGGTGGGCGCGCGAGGCCGGTATTCCCGTGATCGCCGATCTGGATGAGCTTTATCCCGGCGTCGAAAAGCTGATTGAAAACATCGACTATCTTATCGTGAGCCGCGACTTCCCTTGCCGGCTGATGGCAGACTCCGATCTCGAAAGTTCGCTGCGGCGCATGCAGCTTCGCTTTGGCTGCCGGCTCACCGCGGCCACGCTCGGCGAGGACGGCGTGCTGGCCTGGGATGGCAGGCAGTTGCTGCGTCGGCCCGCTTATCGCGTGCCCGTTGTCGACACCACTGGAGCAGGGGACATCTTCCATGCCGGCTTTATCTATGGCCTGCTGCAGGGGTGGGATCTCGAACGGCAGCTCGACTTCTCCTGCGCGGCCGCGGCCATGAACTGCATGGCATCCGGCGCCAGGGGCGGCATTCAGTCCGTCGATGCCATTGAAGAGCTGATGGCGACTACGCCGCGCTACGCCAGCGTCTGCGATGTGCCGGCGGCTGACTGACTTTTTTCAATTTCCCGCCATTATTGCCCACAAGAAACTTCGCCCCTCAGGCCTCGTGTTGGCGCAGCCATTCGGCCAGCAGGGCGGCTATCTTTTGCGGTTGCTCATAGGCTGCGAAGTGGCCGGCATCGGGCAGCAAATGGTATTCGCAACCGCCCGGCGCAGAGTTGAAGGCTTCCATCTCAGTCGGCGTAATGGCGGTGTCCTCGCCGCCGGCAACGGCTAGCACAGGCGTGTCGATGGTGGCCACCGTGGGCAATGAGTCGGGCCGCGTGGCCAGGCCTGCCTGCACGGCAACGACCGCATCCGGCGTCAGCGTCATGCGTGCGCGCAATTCGGCAACAATCTGCGGATGGCGCTCGCGGGCCGTTGCTCCAATCAAGCTCTTGGCGTTGCCGTCGAAGAAGCTAGCCGTGCCTTCGGCGCGAATCTGCGCGATGCTGGCAGCGCGTTTGGCAAGGTTGGCTTCGGCGTCCGGCTGCGGCTTGGAGCAGACAAACACCAGCCCGGTGACGCGCTGCGGAGCGCGGCGCCAAAGCTCCAGCAGCACATAGCCGCCGATGGAGCAGCCGGCAAACACAGCCTCAGGCAATTGGAGATGATCGAGGAGAGCAAGAACGTCGGTGGCCAGTTGAGCCATGCCCAGCACGGGCGCGTCCGGAACGCGCGCAAACCCGCCCACGGAAAGGTTCCGCCCCAACTCGGATTGTCCGTGGCCGCGCAGGTCGGGAACGATGGCGCGGACGCCGCCGAGGTTTTCAATGAGCGGAAGCCAGTAGTCGCGATCAAGCGGCGTCGGATGCAGAAAAACTACCGGCACTCCTGATCCGGTCTCCTGAAATGCGAGCCGCGCGCCGTCCGATTCATACCAACCCTTCATAGATTAGGAGGATACGCTCCAGTACCGGGTGGGTACGCGCCGGGAATTGCAATCGGCTCCTCCGGGATTCCGATCCAACAGGCGAGGTAAGCCACCGCCACCAGCCCGCCAGAGAAACAGAAGCCGACAACCGTGAAGATGCGCACCAGCGCCACATCCCATCCATACGCCTGCGCCAGGCCGATGCAGACGCCGGCAATGGCCCTTCCATAGTGCGGCCGATACAACGGCTGGGACCGCATGGATGGCGCGACTGCAATGGTTGCGCCGCAGTTGGAGCAGAAACGGGCGGTGTGTGGCAGCCCCGCTCCGCATTTGTTGCAGTAGACGGCCATGG
>DATKGE010000083.1:0-8383 GCA_035510955.1 Occallatibacter sp.
CTGCTGGGTGCGCGCGATCTCCGCGTCGCTCAGGGGGCGCGCCTGCGCCGCGGCTACCGTGTTGTCGCCGTAGTTGAGGCAACTGACTCCGTGGTCGGCCGTGCCCACGAAAGAGAAGGTCGCGCCCGCGCCCAGCCTGGCGCTTAACTCGCTCAACACGTCCACCGCCGGGTTGGCCACGCCCTGGCTTACGCCGGCTGCGTCGATGCCGCCTGCAAAGAACAGGCCAACCGGTTCGGCGTTCTTTGTACCCACGACCAGCGACCCTGAGTCGCCCGCATCGCTGAACTGGTTGCCGCTGATGGCCAGCTGGTTGGTGTAGGCCTTGGTCAAATAGGGTTTGGTCTCAGCGCAGTCGGTGTAGTAGTCGACGTTGACATCGAGATTGAGCGCGGAGACGCTGGCGCAGGTGAGACCCGTAGTGCGCCCGCTCTTGGCCACGGTCAGACCCAGGCCTGCAGTCTCGCCCTTGCCGCCGGTGGAAGAGACGCCGGGCGGCGCCGCGCCCAATGAACCATCCAGCTGGCGCCCGCCCAGTTCCAGGATGCTGCCCGTCGGATCCACCGTTCCGGACATCACCAGGGCGATAGCCGCGTCCGCATTGGTGGTGCTGGAACTGAGCGGCAGCCATCCGGTGAGCGAGCCAACCGGCGTGGCGCCGGGCCCGTCGCCGTAGGGCACGCAATTGTTGTCGATAAGCCCGGGCTGAATGATTTCGTCGCCCACGGTGGCCTGGTCGCTGCGCGCCAGCACATGGTTGTTGCCGAGCAGGTACTGGCGGCCATTGCTGTCTTCGATGAGCGATCCCAGCGTGCCGCCGCAGCAATCGGCGATCTGGTTGCCTTGAAGATCGTAATCGTTGTTATTGCCGCCGGAGGAGCCAAGCTCAGCCGGGCTCAGTTGTTCCACTTGGTTCGCCATCGGGTTGCTGGATACGCCCGCAGTGTTGAGCAGCAGGTTGGCGGCGATTTTTGACGTCGAAGTGCCCGCCGTGGCCACAACGTATGTTATACCGGTCGACGCGATCGAGGAGGGCGCGGAATAGGTGACGGTACAGGAGGTGAAGCTGTTGGCGGGGCGTTGGCAGGTGGTTGCGCCCAACGACCCCTGCCCGCCGGTCGAGCCGGTCGCGGAGTTCGAAAGGGTAAAGGAGATGCCGTCTTCTCCACCCGCTTCAGCCAGGAAGCCGCTGACCGTAATCTGACCGTTGGCGCCCAGGGCCGCATTCTCCGGCGTGAGCGGTTGCAGGAACCCCGGCGTCACTGTCAGTACGGCGGTTGCCGCGGTGTTTGCGTTGAGAGTTGCTGTCACGACCACCTGCACGCGGTCGGCGGTGAGGTAGCTGGGCGGCGTGTACTGGCCGGAAGAGGTGATGGCGCCGGGGCCGCTGTTGGCGTCGCCGCCGGAGACCGACCAGATGACCGGCGCCGGGCCTCCGCCAGTGAGCGAGGCACTAAATTGCTCGACGGACGTGCCTTGGTTGCTGGTTGTGTCGCAACCGGTGCAATTGGTATCGATCGCTCCTGTGCCTGGGGACAAGTTGAAGGTGGCGTTGGAGGGGTCGGCATTCACGGCGCTGCCTGCGCAACCGGCTACGGCCAGCAGCACGGGCGGCAAAAGCATTGCCGCGAGCCGAAGCGGCCGCTTGCGCGTTTTCGCGCACGCCTCCGCACGACTGCGCTGGAAGTGCGCAGAGCGGCCTGCGATTTGTACACCGTAAGGCAAGATCCCTGTTTTGTCCCTCATCTTTATAACGATTTGTCGAGTTCCGATCACTCAAGGGCTATTACAGTCTATAAGACACGGCAATCCCCAAAACGTACCGGCGGTCACTTCCGGACAGTTACTTCCCGATCGCTTCGGCTTTGAATGGGGGAACCCGTTTCAGAAAGCCGATCATTCCAGGCTCTTGGCCGCCAACAATCGATGGCGAAGCCGCGAACCGAAGGGCGGGTTGATTGCCGGAAGCCGATCACGGTGGAAATGCCGATCCTTGTGCTGTACAGTGGACGGCAATGGATCCAGACCCCAGCGGCAGCGTTGAAAGCGAAGTCGCCGAGCTGCGCTTGCGAGTCCGTCGGATTGAAGAGGCGCTGCGGGTACGTGGAGTTGTTTTGGAACCACCCGCGGTGGGGCAGACTCCGCTGGCGCGACCAGTTGCCGCAGAACGGACCCCGGCCGTTGTGGTGGCTGACGCGGCGTTCTCCGCGCCAACGCACGCCGCCGCAGCCTCTCGGACTCCGCCGCCAGGATGGTCCCCGGCGTCCGAACAAACCGCCCCTGCGCGGCCTATGTTTGCTTCAGCGGTTGAAGGACGAGCGAATGACGACCAGTCGCTCGAAAGCAGAATCGGATCGCAGTGGTTCAACCGCATCGGCATTCTTGCCGTCATGATTGGAATGGCCTGGTTTCTCAAGCTGGCCATCGACAACCATTGGATCGGTCCGCTGGGACGGGTGCTGATCGGCCTGGTTGCCGGCGCGGCGCTGGTCGCCTGGTCGGAGCGTTTCCGCAAACACAACTACGCGGCGTTTTCGTATTCGCTGAAGGCAGTGGGCAGCGGCATCCTCTACCTGTCGCTGTGGGCGGCTTTCTCGCTCTATCAACTGCTGCCCGCGGGAGCGGCTTTCGCGGCCATGATTCTCGTCACCGCATTCAATGGATTCATGGCCTGGGTGCAGGATGCGGAGCTCCTGGCTCTCTATGCGATTGTTGGCGGCCTGAGCACGCCGCTGCTTATTTCAACGGGCGAAAACCATGAGGTTGCGCTGCTCAGCTATCTGCTGCTGCTGGACGTTGCTGTGCTTGTTCTTGTGGCGCTGAGGCCGTGGTCGCGCCTGCTGTTTGCCGCTTTCGTGGGTACGGCGCTGATCATGGGCGCCTGGTGGGCGGCGGATTACACGGATGCGCAGTTTGCGCGGACGGCGTTCTTCCTTGGCTGCTTCTTCGTGATTTTTGCCTTCGCGCCGCGGCTGGTGCGGGTGAAAGCGGAAACGGCTACGGATATCCATGGCTGGGACGTGCTGGCACTGGCGCTGCTGCCGGTGGCCAACGCAACGCTCGGCTTCATCGGCTTCTATACACTTTTCGATCGCGCCGACACGCAATGGGCCAGCCCGTGGCTGGCGGTTATCTTCGCCGCATTTTATTTGCTGCTGCTGCGGCTTCCCGCGCAAGGACGACTGCGGGCCAGTCCCGCGGTGCTCGATTCGCTGCACCTGGCCGCGGCAGTGGTGTTTCTAACCATCGCCATTCCGCTGAAGGCGCAAGGGCGCTGGCTGACGATTGGCTGGCTGGCGGAAGGCGCGGCGCTCGTGTGGGTGGCCGCGCGCCTAAAGCTGCGGCTGCTGCGGGTGCTGGCGTTGGGGTGTCTTGTGCTCGGGCTTGGCGCGCTGCTCACGGTGAATCCAACGGCATCGGCAACGCCCGTCTTCAATGAGCGCTTCGGAACCTATTGCGTCGCCATTGGCGTCTTCGCATTCGTTGCGTGGGTCGCAGCGCAGGCGCGTTCGACACGCGATCCGGCTCAGGAGACGGTTTGGCCGGCGATTGCAGCCGGGGCTGCGCTGATTGTGAATGCGCTCATTCTGATTGCGGTCAGCCTGGAGATCGACAGCTTCTGGTCGTCGCGCAAATTTGCCGGAGATTGGCGCGCCTACGCGCAGCACCGAATATACGCGGAGTTCTCTTATTCGGCGTGGTTCATGCTCTTCGGCGCCACCCTGCTGGCGGTCGGGTTCTGGCGGCGATCTGCATTCCTGCGCTGGCAGGGGCTGGTGCTGCTGGCGGTCTCGGTGGGCAAAGTCTTCCTGGTGGACATGAGCGCGTTGAGCCAGGGCTACCGCATTCTCAGCTTCCTCGGCCTGGGCGTGCTTCTGCTCGCGGTGAGCTTTGTGTATCAGCGCGACTGGCTGAACCTGCGCGGCGTGAAGCACGAAGAGATACCGCACGAAGACACTCCGGAGGAGCAGAACTCATGAAGGCCGGCGCGAGTTTGCTCCTGTTGGGCGTGATGGCCGCTTCTCCTGAGATTCGCTACTTCCGCTATCAGCGCTCAGTCGAGAATCTTCCCGCGCAAGCCGGTCAGGCTTGCCTGGTGGTGGATGCAGGCGTCTTCGCCCATGCCGCACCCGGCCTCGCCGATCTGCGCCACTATCGCGATGGAATCGAGACGCCCTTCGTGATTCGCATTGCTGCTCCTGCCGTCGCTGCGGAGGGATTCATCGAGGCGCTGGACAAGGGCGTGCGCGGCGGCAAGACCGCATTTGATGCCGAGATGCCGGATGGGCATTACAGCGATCTGGAGCTTGCGGTCACGGCCCACGACTTCATTGCGACCATCGAGGTTTCCGGCAGCCAGGCGCAGAGCGGCAGCGCGGAGACGAAGCTGGGCTCGTATACGATTTTCGATTTGAGCAAGCAGAAGTTGGGGCGCAGCACCGTTCTTCACCTGCCGGAATCGGACTTCAGGTATTTGCATTTCCGCATCGCCGGGCCGCTCGAGCCGGAGAACCTTACCGGGCTGTCAGTGGTACGGCTGCCGGCGAGCCAGCCGCGTTATGTGACGATTGCAGAGACTGCGCAGGTTGTGCAGAAGGGACATAATTCCGTTTTCACGTTCACTGTGCCCGCGCGTGTTCCTGTGGATCGAGTTGTGTTCACGCCGGGCGCGCAACCGGCGCTGTTCAGCCGCGATGTGAGCATCCAGGCTGATGAGGTTGAGCAGGCGCTGGCCGGAAATGCGGTGCGGTATCCGCAGGCAGCGGCGTCCAGTGGAAATCTGCTCCGCGTGCACACAATTCAAAACGGCCATCACATCGACGAAGAGCGTTTGACCGTCGATGCGCCGCGCGCGGAGTTCGCGACGGCGGCGAAGTGGACCATCACCATCGACAACGGCGACGACGCTCCGCTGAAGGTGGAGTCCATTCATCTGCAAATGCTGGAGCGCGACGTGTGTTTCGAGACTGCGGGCAGCGGCAACTATGCGCTCTACTACGGAGACGCTGCGCTGTCTGCTCCGCGCTACGACTATGCAACTCTGTTCACGCCGCAGCCTGACGCGCCCAAGGCTGCACTGGGCGCAGAGCTGGCAAACGCCGCATTCGAGCCCCGTCCCGATGAGCGCGCGTTTACGGAGAGGCATCCGGCCTTGCTGTGGGCGGTGCTGGTGCTGGTAATCCTGCTGCTCGGAGTTATTGCGCTCAGCAGCGTGAAGCGCACCGTCGAAGGCAACAAGTAACACGAAGCCGCCGATCACTTGACCAGGTGCCATGAGGCTAAGCGCGTGGTCAATTGCCTCGCACCCGCAACGGGCTATACTAGTCGAAGACTCTCCGGTTCGTTTTTCTATCCGAATTGTCATATCCCAGTCATCAAGTTGATTGCGCATTGAGGTCAGTCGCCGCGTGAAGTACGATGAGCTAATTTTTGTTACCGGTGCAACTGGCTTTCTGGGCGCGCGGCTGGTGCGTGAACTGCTGGAGCGCCACCCGCAGGCCGCCTTGGCGTTGCTGATTCGCCCCAGCCACAGCCAATCGAGCCAGCAACGCGCCGATGCGATTGTGCCTGCATCCGAACGGCATCGCGTCGAGGTTTACTCCGGCGATGTGGGCCTGCACAACCTTGGCCTGGATGCTGCGGCCATTGAGCGGCTTTCCGCGGAGACCACGCGCGTGATTCACTCCGCTGCCACGGTGCGTTTCGATCACACGCTCGATGAAGCCCGCCGCATCAATGTCGAGGGCACACGGCGCGTGCTTGATTTCGCAGGGAGCGCGCGCCAGTTGCGCAGCGTGGCCTATGTGGGCACGGCGTATGTCGCCGGAGAGCGATCGGACCTGGTGCGCGAGAACGAACTCGCCATGGGGCAGGGCTATCGCAATACGTATGAGCAGACCAAGGCCGAGGCGGAGGCGCTGGTGCGCTCGCGTCTCAAGTCGCTGCCGGGCGTGATTCTGCGTCCAAGCATTATCGTGGGCGATTCGCAGACCGGCGTCACTTCGAGCTTCAAGATGATGTATTGGCCGCTGAAGATTTATGCGCGCGGATTGTGGCGCACCGTGCCAGGCTATCCTGACGCGGTGCTGGATATTGTGCCGGTGGATTACGTGGCGGCTTCGGTGGCGCGGCTGGCCTTTGACGAAGCCGCTGTTGGCTCGGTAGTTCATCTCTGCGCGGGCCCGCGCGGCAGCGCTACGATCCAGCAGATTGCGCGGCGCGCCGCGGAGTATTTCAACGCGCCGGAAGCGCGCTACGTTGACCCGAAGCTGTTCTTCGCCGCCGTGCGCCCGCTGCTCTTCCTCACGCTCTGGGGACGGAAGCGCCGCGTGCTGCGTGACGGCCGCGCCTACCGCGACTACTTCACCATGCGCATGCAGTTCGACACCGCCAACGCCGACCAGCTGCTTGCCCCCTCCGGCGTTTGCCCTCCTCCGGTGCTCGACTACCTGGACCGTCTTTTCAATTACTGCGTGGCCAGCGACTGGGGCCGCAAACCTGTTCCTTGCCAATGAATCTCTTTCGGCGCTTTCAGCTTTCGCGCGACCGCTCTGTGACCGTGGCCAATGTTGTAGACGAATTGCTGCGGCGCAACGGGGACCGCGAAGTTTCCGTCGCGGAGAGCCGCGGTTACCGGCTCGCGGAACTACACGCTGAACTAGTCTGCTTCGATGCGTTTCTTCGCCGCACCGTCGGGCTACGGCCTGGCGAGCCGGTCGCCATTTATCGCACCAACGACAGGCAGTGTTTTCATTGGTTCCTGGCCATCATTCGTGCCGGTGGCATTGCGGTGCCTCTCAACCCGATGCTGACGCTGGCCGAGGTGCGCCGCATTCTGGAAAACAGCGGCACGGAGATTCTGGTTACGGACAAAGCGGTCTTCGAGCGCAACATTGCGGAGCGCGACGCACTGAATGTGCGGACCTGGATTCAGGCGGACGACGAAGCGGAGACGATGGATGGATTTCTGCGCGTTGGCGATTCGGGGGATGCGTTTCCGCCGACCGCGATCGATCCGTCGGCAACTGTTGCGGTATTCCATACTTCCGGCACCAGCGGCTTTCCCAAGGGCGCGGCGCTTTCCAGCCGCGCACTGCTTGGAGCGCGCGCTTCCACGGTGATTGCCGGAGTGTTTCTGGGACAGAAGGACCTGGCGCTGGTGGCGCTGCCGTGGTCGCACATCATGGCCGTCAGCATTGCGCTTTATGGGCTGATGGCGGGGATTCGCGGCTGTTTCCTCGATCGCTTCGACGTTGCGCGCGCGTTGGAACTCGTGGAACGCCTGGGCGTGACGGCGGTGGTCGGCGTACCCACGATGTTCGCCCGCCTGGTCAACAGCAACCCCGATCCCGCACGCCTGCAGAGCGTGCGTCTGTGGCTTTCGGCCAGCGATCATCTGTCCTCCGAGGTGCGCCAGAAGATGCGCCAGTTCGGCGCGCTGCTTCGACTGCCGGGCGGCCGGCGCATTCCACCGGTGCTGGTGAACGGCTACGGCATGGTGGAGCTTGGAGGCCTGGCCATGATGGGCATTGAGCTGTCTTTTTTGCCTGGAAGCGGCGACCTTTGCTTTCCGGTGCCGCCATTTCAAATCCGACTGACCGGTGAAGACGGCCGTCCAGTGCGTGCCGGCGTGACGGGCGAGTGCCAGATTCGACGACGCGGTCTTTCGCCTCACTATTGGAAGGATTCCAGAAAGGATCGGGGGAAGGATGAGCGCGATGGACCGGGCCTGCTGACCGCCGACGGTTGGCTGCGCACTGGCGACCTGGCCATGCGCAACAGGCTGGGCATGATCCGGCTGGTGGGGCGCATGAAAGATGTGATCAAGTCGGGCGGCTATTCGGTGTATGTGCGCGAGTTGGAAGAGGCCATCGGGGCGCATCCATCCGTGGCCCGCGTGGCCGCCTTCGGCCTTCCGCACAGGGAGAAGGGAGAGACGCCCGTTGCGGCGGTGGAGTTGCGCGAAGGCTCAGCCGCCAGCGAAGCCGACTTGCTGGAGTGGTGCAGGCAGAAGCTGGCGCCTTACAAAGCCCCGCGGCGCATCTGGATTGTCGAGCCCGGCGCGTTACCGCAGAATCACACGGGCAAGGTGCTGCGCCGGGTGTTGCAGGAGCAGTTTTCGCAGGATGCGGAGTGAGGTTTTTGGCGTCGGCGAGGCTCGTTGGCCAAGCAATTTCCTCTGAACCTGCGGCGCTCGTTGTTGCGGCGCTCCAGGTGTCGATCACTCTCCGCGCAACGCCCGCATGGGATCGATGGATGCGGCGCGGAGCGCGGGCAGCGTGGAAGCGCCCACGGCAAGCAGCAACACGCCGACTGCGGCCGCGGCCAGCACCACGGGATCGAACGGGCTGACACCGAAGAGCAGGGAGCGCAACAGGGTTGA
>DATKGE010000084.1:0-2197 GCA_035510955.1 Occallatibacter sp.
GTCCGCGCCAATCGCCGACCCTCGCAGATCATCACCCGCAAGTCGCTTGAAAACACCATCGCCAGCGTTGCCGCCAGCGGCGGTTCCACCAATGCCGTACTTCACCTTATCGCCATCGCCCGCGAGATGGGCATCGAGTTATCCATCGACGATTTCGATGTTATAAGCAAGCGGACTCCCTTTATCTGCGATCTAACTCCTGCGGGTAAGTATGTCGCATCTGACTATCAGGCCGCCGGCGGTTCGCGGCTTCTCGCCAAGCGGCTCATTGAAGCGGGCCACGCCGACGGATCCACGCTTACCATTAGCGGCAAGACACTCGCCGAAGAGGCCGCACTTGCGCGGGAGACCCCAGGCCAGGTGGTCATCCACACGTTCGAAAATCCCATCAAGCCGACCGGCGGCCTGGTTATTCTCAAAGGCAATCTGGCGCCCGAAGGCTGCGTGATGAAGGTCGCTGCCGCCAACCGCATCGAGCATCGTGGACCGGCGCGTGTCTTCGATACGGAAGAAGCCTGCTTCGCCGCGGTGCAATCCGCTCAGATCAAGCCCGGCGACGTTCTTGTGATTCGCTATGAGGGCCCCAAGGGCGGTCCCGGCATGAGAGAGATGCTGCAAGTCACCGCCGCCATCTCCTCGAACGCCGAACTCAGCGCGCACGTAGCTCTGCTTACGGACGGCCGCTTCTCCGGCGCAACCCGTGGCATGACCGCCGGCCACGTCGCTCCCGAAGCTTTCGTCGGCGGACCCATTGCCGCAGTCCGCGAAGGCGACATCATCCACTTCGACATTCCCAATCGCAAGCTAAACCTCGAAGTCAGCGAACAAGAGATCGCATCACGCCTGAAAGGATTCACGCCGCCACCGCTTCGCTGGCCGCGCGGTGTCTTCCGAAAGTATGTTGACCGAGTATCCAGCGCCTCAGAAGGGGCAACTACTTAGGAACGGCTTCTAGCCTCCAGCCTTCAGTTAGTAACTAACAAGGAACAGAATGAGCTTTGCATTACCAAGAACGCGGTTAGCAGCTAGAAGCTAGTAGCTGGCAGCTAAAAAGGAGTTACCCATGGGAACCAACGCAACCACGCAAGCCTCGAATGCCCACCTTACTACTCCCACCCGCCTCACCGGCGCAGAAATCGTGTGGGCCACGCTGGTGGGCGAGGGCGTTACGGACGTATTCGGCTATCCCGGCGGCGCCATTCTGCCGGTCTACGATGCGCTGCGCAAATTTCCCATTCACCACACGCTGGTGCGCCACGAGCAGGGCGCATCGCACATGGCAGACGGCTACGCGCGCGCTTCGGGCAAGGTGGGCGTGGCCATGGCCACCAGCGGCCCCGGCGCGACAAACCTGATTACCGGCATCGCCACGGCCATGCTGGACTCCATCCCTATCGTCTGTATTACCGGCAATGTCTCCAGCAAGGTGCTCGGCACCGACGCATTCCAGGAAGTCGACATCACCGGTATAACTCTGCCGGTAACTAAGCATAACTTCCTCGTCATTCGTACTGAGGACATTGCCCCGGCCATTCGCAGCGCCTTCCAGATTGCGCTGTCCGGCCGTCCCGGCCCGGTGCTGGTTGATATCACGAAGGACGCGCAGCAGGGCACGGCCATCTTCGACTTCGAGGCTGCCAAGCCCCGTCCCTATCGTCCTCATCCCATGCTGCGCGTCGAAGACTCCGGCCTGGCGCGGGCTGCCGAACTCATTCGCAACGCCAAGCGTCCCATCATCCTCGCCGGCCACGGCATATCCGAATCCGGGGCCATGGAACAAATCCGCACTCTCGCCGAGCGCGCGCAAATCCCAGTCGCGCTCACGCTGCTCGGCCTGGGCAACTTTCCCGCATCGCACCCGCTCAACATGGGCATGATGGGCATGCACGGCGAGGCCTGGGTGAACCACGCCATTCAGGAAGCCGACTTGCTCATCGCCTGCGGCATGAGGTTCGACGACCGCGTCACTGGCTCCACTTCGACCTATTCGCTGAAGTCGAAAAAGATTCATATTGAAGTCGACCCCGCCGAGATCAACAAGAACATCAAGGTCGATGTGGCGCTGGTCGGCGATCTGCGCGAGGTACTGGAGCAGCTACTGCCGCGCGTCTCTAGCCGCGACGGTTCCGAGTGGATCAGGACCATCGACGCCAGCAAGGGCGCGGTCGCCGTGCGCGACATCAAGAACCTTCCCGAC
>DATKGE010000085.1:0-4612 GCA_035510955.1 Occallatibacter sp.
CTGCCCGCCGCGGTGCGGCAGCAGGCCGGTATCAAGATCGGCGACATGCTGGAATTCAAGGTGTCCGGGCGCGTGGTTACTATCATGCCCAAACTGCCCACCGCTGACGACGAATACACCCCAGAGCAACGGGCAATCGTCGATGCCCAATTGGCCGAAGGCCTGGAGGACGTCCGCAAAGGCCGCGTTTCCCCCAAATTCGATACTGTCGATGAGATGCTGGCTTCGTTGAAAGCGGGCCCCAAGAGCAAACCGCGGCAGAAGAAACCCCATAGCCGATGAAGTGGCAACACTGCGACCGCTCCAAGAAAGACTACGATAGCCTGCAAGCAGAAGATCCAAAAAGCTTTTGACAAACAGGTCAGGTTTTTGGCTGAGAACCTGCTCCACCCGTCCCTTCACGCCAAGAAATTCGATGAAGCCGAAGACCTCTGGCAGGGTCGTGTCACCAAGGCTTGGCGTTTTTATTTCAAGATTGACGACGACACGTACATCATCACCCGCATTATTCCCCACCCCAAGAATTAATTCCCCATCCATATCACCGGCGCCAGCCGATTTTTATTTTCCCGGCCTCCTAACCCCCAAGCCGGTGAAACAGTCCCCAACGGTTCCGATACGGCCAAGATCGCCTGACGGGGGTTTTGATACGGTAGCGGTACGTTTTGATCCGTTTTGAGGCAGGTAGGAACTTGAAGCTGAAAGCTAAATTATTCGATTTGCAGGGCCTTAAATGGCGGGCGGTCGCGGGCTCGAACCGCGGACCTCCTGCTTGTAAGGCATGAGATCCGGTTTTCTGAAACAAACCAGTATTTTCAATAACTTACAAGCATAAAGATAAGGCAGAAATCTGTAGGGTAGGCGATCAGCAAAAGCTGGAATTTTGACCAGTTTTCGGACATGGTAAAATGGTGAAGTTTGGGGCTGTAGCTCAGATGGTTAGAGCGACGGTTTTACACACCGTAGGTCCACAGTTCGATCCTGTGCAGCCCCACCATTCACCGACTCACCAGAATGCCCTGCCACGCCACACAGGATCGCTCAGAATCGCTCCGCAGCAGTCCGGTGGTCTAACGGGCATCCACGGCGACGGCAACGCACACAGCGCCCATTCATCCCCCTGGAGACGTTACATCATGCCTTGCGTTCGGCCAATTTACGAGGTATTGGTCGGTATCAGCAGGGATGCGTTTCTCCGTGCAGTCCGGGTTTCCGTCAGAATGCGCCATAGCCCTTTTGTAAGCGACCCTTGCCGAAATCAAAACTGAATATGAAAAGAACGGATGGCGATGGGAAAGCACATCGCATTCCGCTGGCACCTATTATGAGCCAGAAGAGTTGGTCTTGCATTTCAGACGGATCATTTCTTCCGTGCGGCTCGAATAACCAATGTACCCTTCCGCTGGTCACGACGCACCGAAGGGCGTAACATGAAGACCACATCGGTGTTGGAACAAGCTCCGCTAATGGCACGTTGGGAAGGGGTTGTCGCTTGCTAAAGTTCGTGTTCGCATCCGTACTCGCCGTGCCCATCGCATTTGGACAGGTATCGCTGACGACTGCCCAAATCGCAAAGCGAGTATCGCCAGCCGTTGTGGTCATCCAGGGCAAAACGGATTTCGGGGAAATCCAGGGGAGTGGCTTCATCGTCTCGAAAGACGGCAAGATCATCACCAATCTTCACGTCATCAAAGACCTGAATACGGCGAAAGTTCAGTTGGCGAGCGGCGATGTTTTCGATTCGTTGTCCGTGCTTGCGGTTGACGAACGCCGGGATTTGGCGATTATAAAAGTCGCCGGTTTCAATCTCACCACCGTGGAGTTAGGCGATTCCGATTCCCTAACTGTAGGAGAGCGGGTGGTTGTCGTAGGTAGTCCACTCGGCCTGGAAGCTACAGTTACAGCGGGCATCCTGAGTGCAATAAGGGACAGCGGTGAAGGGTACAAACTTCTGCAAACCGATGCGGCTGTCAATCATGGAAATAGCGGCGGTCCACTCGTCGCTGACAACGGCTCAGCGGTCGGTGTAGTCTCGTCCATAGTCCGCTCCGACTCCGCACAAGGTTTGAATTTCGCTATCCCGATCAATTACGTTCGTGGATTGCTCAATGCAGTTCATGAGCCGATATCGTTGGGTCAAATGCGAAACAGCTTGAGGGTGCCCACCGAACCGACTAACAGCCTATCGCTCAAGGATACCCTCAACTGGCTGAACACCAGTATTCCGTCAGGTCAGATTGAGTACGTCATTGATATGTCAGAAGGTGGCACTCAGAAGGTAGAGGCAGTCAAGCGTCAGTCTAAAGCATGGAATCTCAGTTCGTGTACTGTCACTATTGGCGCTCAAACTGTTTCAACACCACAGAACTGCCTCCCTTCCGACCCGCTGCACACCACAGATCCAGACTGCCATGTCTCCACGACTTTGGAACACTACACCGTGCCGTTAAAATTGGTCAGTGAGGTATATATTGACCGTAGATCCACCACTCCGAGCGCGCCCGGAATGAAGATTATCGCTGGAGATCAATGGATCTATGACACCATTCTCGCCACTAAGTCAAAGGACATCCAAGGTCAAATCACATTGTCCGACTTTCCTGAAATCCACCCAGTTGTTGATTACGACAGCGCATACATTAGCTTTGGCGAAGAGGCGGTTGCACAACGGGTCGCAGATCAGTTCCGTCATGCTGCGGATCTTTGCAGGGAGAGTGGGACTACGATGCCGCCGCCCGAATTACATGGCGGCGGCCCATCATTGAAGGAAACACTTGATTGGTTGAAAGAGAAGATGCCCTTAGCCACGGTCAATTACGTGATAAGGTCTGACAAGGGATGGGACTTCCAGATTAGCATATCCTCACGGGTATTCAGTCTTGACTCTTGCACTGGCGTGCTCGGTTCAGCGGTCAATTCGGGGCATGCCGAACCGTATACGAGTCGGTACACGGTGCCTCTAGGGGCGCTGATCGGGTTTTCCGTTGAACGGGTGGACGAGTCCCACCAGAGTGACAACGATACTTTCATTAGCGGCGACAGATGGATGTATCGTCTTTTACTGACAACCAAATCTAAAGACATCTCCGTTGTCACCCATACGACGATTAATGCCACCGATACAAGTAATCTCATGGTTTTGTGTTTTAACGATGAATCACTGGCAAATCGGGTGATGGAGGCATTCAAGCACGCTGCGGACCTTTGCCGGCGAAAGGAACCGTTCTGATGGTAATTTCGGAAGGAGAGTGCCGAATGGGAACTCCTTTGTCCGCCCTTGGCCCACTCGTCCGTAGGACCACAACAATGCAACGCCTCCTGCTCACCCTCATCGTTCTCAGCGTTTCCGCTTGGGCGCAACCGTCACCGCAACCGACTAAAGCAACAACAGCCACGAAGGACGCTAGTTCGCAATCCGCAGCACCAGCCACAAAGGACACTGGTTCGCAATCCACATTGTTGCTGTTCATCCAGATTGGAGCGCCGGTGATATCTGCACTTGTAGCTGTCTGGCTCACGGCAACGTTGACGTACCGTAACAACCGACAAGTTAATGAAGCGAATCGCAAGCCCATTTACGGCTGCACGATCACCTTCATCAGATTGGGCTCGCGGCGATAGAGGCGGTCGAACCAGGCGGCGGCGTCTTCGAGGGGAGTGCATGCGCTGATCAGGCTGTCGACCCGAATGGCGCCGCTCGCCATCAGGTGGATGCATTTTGGGTATTCGCCGGCGGAGGCGCAGGAGCCTTGCAGGCGGATCTGCCGGGTCACCACCTGCTGCAGGGGCAGTTCGATATTAGCGCTGAAGTTGCCGATCAGGGTGACGGCGCCGCCTTTGCGCACCGCGGCGATGGCCGTCTGAATGGGAGCGGTGCTTCCCACGGCTTCGAGCACGGCATCGGCGCCGCGGCCGCCGGTGCGGGCGCGGATTTCGGCGGGGGCGTCGGAGGTGCGGGAGTTCAGAACGGCATCGGCGCCGGCGGCCAGCGCTACGGCCAGCCGGGCGTCGTCGACATCCACGCCGATCACGGTCGAAAAGCCGGCCGCGCGGGCGGCCTGAATGGTGAGCTGGCCGATCATGCCGCAGCCCACGACGACGGCGGTGTCGCCGGGCGCGACCGGAGTCAGACTGACGGCGTGGACGGCGACCGAGACGGCTTCGATCATGGCGGCATGGTCGAAGGAGAGAGCGTCGGGCAGGCGATAGAGGATGCGGGCGGGGACGGCCACGTATTCGGCGAAAGCGCCGTTGCGGCGATAGTCGCCGCAGGAGACGCCCAGGACTTGCCGGTTGTCGCAGAGATTGACTTCGCCGCGGCGGCAGAAATCGCAGTCGCCGCAACTGATGGTGGAATCGAAGGTGACGCGGTCGCCGGGTTTCCAGGGGCCGGCGTCGCGGCCGGCTTGGGTGATTACGCCGGCGGCTTCATGACCCATCACCAGGGGTGGGATGCGGCGGCCGGTGGAGCCGTCGATGCCGTGGACGTCGCTGCCGCAGATGCCGCAGGAGCGGACGCGGATCAGGACATCCCGGGGGCCAATCGTTGGTATGTCCACGTCGGCCAACTCGAGGTGCATGTAGTCGGTGAGAAGGAGAGCTTTCATTCACC
>DATKGE010000086.1:0-2325 GCA_035510955.1 Occallatibacter sp.
CCCGAGGCTGGCTGACATTTGTCAGCCGGCGGTCGAGACCTCAGAACACCCAGACACTGCACAGCACAAGCAGGATGGCCACCACCGTCAATGCCTGGTAAGCCAGGTCCTCGCGCTTGCGGGATTGCGTCTCTGCTGCGGGAGCAGACGGCAGGCAGGGAGGCGCGAATTTTGGAGAAGACTGCATGGGGCCTGCCTTTCTGCGCTTGTGTGCAAGGTGCGCAAGCGCGATGAAGCTCGTTCACGCTCTTCCATCTTTAGACGCTGAATCTCTTCCGCGGATTCTCAAATGCCGGTTAAGGCACTATTAAGAAATCTTGCTCTTAAACATCGCATTGGCCAATGGCGGAAAAGCGTTTCTCTATTAACAAGAACGAGGGATGCCTGACAATTCCTTTCGTAACGGGTGTAAAATCTGCTCGTGAGCACTGGTCCGCAACTCGTTCCCTCCGCCGCCCGCCCCAGCGAACCGCAAGAGCGCAACTGGCTGCCCATGGCGATTGCTGCCGCGGTAGTTGTAGCTGCGGCCACCATCGCTGTGCTGGTTCTTGAACACGGCAAGGCCAGAGCCACGGTTACGCCCATCTCCGCGGCTCCCGATGTTTACTCAGCCAGCCTGCCCATCACCGGCCTGGTCATGAGCGAGTCGTCCAACCTGGCGGGCGGGAAAGTGACTTACCTCGACGGTCACATCGCAAATACCGGCACGCGCACCGTCACCGGCATCACCGTGCAGGTTCTCTTCCGCACCTTTGCCCACGAAGTTGCCCAGAACGAAACCCAGCCCATGAAGCTTATCCGCATGAGGCAGCCTTACGTCGATTTGGAGCCGGTCTCCGCCGCGCCGCTGACCCCCGGCGCAGCAGCGGATTTCCGCCTCATCTTCGACGCCGTTCATCCTGACTGGGATGGCGCCTATCCGGAGATTCGCGTGCTGCACGTGGAAACGAAGTAGGCCTTAAGGATCTGCAGCTTCAAAGAACCATGGATGCGGTGTTGCTGTGCAAGCGGCTTTCCCCCACTGTGAGCCAGATCATGAGGTTGGCGCGTCTAACCCTTTAAAATCGAATCTGTATGGATTCTCAGAACGTAATTACATCGGTCCCCGACACCATTCTTGACGGCAG
Source organism: Occallatibacter sp. (assembly GCA_035510955.1). GTDB lineage: Bacteria > Acidobacteriota > Terriglobia > Terriglobales > Acidobacteriaceae > Telmatobacter. The sequence continues at coordinate 1,128 of DATKGE010000086.1, forward strand.
CCGTTTTGTGCGCGCCTGCCTGCGCCGTCCTGTCGACCGCACGCCGGTCTGGTTTTTGCGCCAGGCCGGCCGCTACATGCAGGAATACCGCGACGTGCGCAAGCACCATACGCTGGTGGAGATCTGCAAGCAGCCAGAGATCGCCGCCGAGGTCACCATCACTGCCGCTGAAAAGCTGGGCGTTGACGCGGCCATCATCTTTGCCGACCTGCTGCTGCCGCTCGAACCCATGGGCCTGCCCTTTGAGTTCCAGGCCGGCGAGGGTCCCGTGGTCCATCATCCCGTACGCACGGCTGAGGATGTCCGCGCTCTGCGCACCGACCGGACAGATGATTTGAGTTATGTAGCGCGCGCGATTCAGAAGGTAGTTTCGCACTTCCGCGACACGCTCGGCATCATCGGTTTCTGTGGCGCTCCCTACACCCTGGCCAGCTACATGATCGAAGGCGGCGGCTCGAAAAATTACATCCACACCAAGCAGATGATGTATCGCGACAACCTCACCTGGCGGCTGCTCCTCGACAAACTGGTTACGGTTCTTGAGCACTACTGCCGGCTGCAGGTCCTGGCCGGCGCCCATGTCATCCAGATATTCGACAGTTGGGTCGGGTCGCTGAGTCTGACCGATTATCGCGAGTATGCGTTTGAGGCTTCGAAACGCCTGGTGCGCTCCGTGCAGCAGATGGGCGTGCCGGTGATTTATTTTGGCGTGGAGACTGGGGGGCTGTTGAACGAGATGGCCGCAACCGGCGCCGATGTGATTGGCCTGGACTGGAGGCAGCCCCTCGACGAGGGCTGGCGCGCGGTCGGCCACGGCCACGCCGTGCAGGGCAACCTGGACCCCATCACGCTCTTTGCGCCTCTCGAAGTGCTGGAACTGCGCGTGAAGGAGATTCTGCGCGCCGCCAACGGCCGTCCCGGCCACATCTTCAATCTTGGCCACGGCATCGTTCCCACCACGCCGGTTGAAAACGTGCAGGCCGTCGTGCGCATGGTGCGCGAGTTCCGCCTGGAGAACGCGAATGGCTAAGCAAGCCGTGCTCCTGCTCGCCCACGGAACGCCGGAGACGGTCGAGCAGATTCCCGAATACCTGCGCAACGTGGTCAGCGGACGCCCAATGCAGCAGGCCGTCATCGAGGAGATTCAGCACCGGTACTCGCTCATTGGCTGCAGCCCGCTCACCGAGATCACGCTCGA
>DATKGE010000087.1:0-9001 GCA_035510955.1 Occallatibacter sp.
TTTGGAAAATCTGGGCGACGCGGCGGTGTTGAATCTGCCCAGCGGCAGGTTGGCCATGAGCACGGATTCGTTCGTGGTGCAGCCGTTGTTCTTCCCTGGCGGGTCAATCGGCGAATTGGCGGTGAACGGCACGGTGAACGATCTGGCCGTCTCCGGCGCGATTCCCAAGTACTTGAGCGCAAGCTTCATTCTGGAAGAGGGATTTCCGCTGGCGCAGTTGGCGGCCATTGTTGACGCCATGGCCGCGGCTGCCGCGACGGCGGGGGTGCAGATTGTTACCGGCGACACCAAGGTTGTGGAACGCGGGCACGGGGACGGCTGCTACATCAATACGGCCGGCGTTGGCGTGCTGCGCGAGGGAATCGAGGTGGGACCGCGGCGGGTGCTTCCTGGCGACGCGATTCTGGTTTCGGGGACCATCGGCGACCACGGCATGGCCATCATGAGCGTGCGCGAGGGCCTGGAATTCGAGAGCCAGATTCGCTCCGATTGCGCGGCGCTGAACGGAATGATCGCGGCGGTTCTCGATGCGGCAGGAGCTGAAGTTCACGCCATGCGCGACCCGACGCGGGGCGGCCTCGCTTCAACGCTGAATGAGATTGCGCTGGCTTCGGGCGTGGGGATTGCGATCGACGAAGCGCGGCTGCCGGTGCGGAGGGAAGTGCAGTCGGCCTGCGAGTTGCTCGGCCTGGACCCGGTCTACGTGGCCAATGAAGGTAAGGCGGTTTTCTTTGTCGCGCCCGATGCCGCGAACCGGGTTTTAGAGGCGTTGCGCGCTCACCCGCTGGGACGCGATGCGGCGGTGATCGGGCGTGCCACGGCCGAGTACAAAGGCATGCTGGTGGCGCGCACGCAAATGGGCGCCAACCGCGTGATTGCCCAGCAGATTGGCGAGCAGTTGCCGCGCATCTGCTGACGCGCCATGCGCGCCAGTCCCAGCCCCGCCCGATCAAGCCCCGCGCGCTAAGGTTGAATTCGAAAATCGGAAATGCTACGGTCCTTGCGGTACAGTGCGGCGGTAAAGCGCGTCAAGCGGCGCGCGTGTGTCTTTGCGGTGTACTGGATTGCTCAGTCTCGACGGCCTCCGGATGAGAAACTCCGGAGTGCGGGGTTGTGGTCGATCAGCTTCCCTATTTGCCTAGCTCAGCGATGAGCGGGAATGGAAATGGATGCCGGCGCGCGCAAATTGATGGAATGCGCCAGGAATTACGACCCGAAAAAGGAGATTTGCAATGGGACTGATCATTTTGATTATCGTGCTGGTGCTGCTTTTTGGTGGCGGCGGCGGATACTACGGCTACAGCCGATGGGGCTATGCCGGAGGCGGAGGCATCGGGCTGGGCACCATTCTTGTCATCCTACTGATTTGCTGGCTGCTGGGCGTCTTCCACTAAAGAGAGATGTGGGCGGTTTGGCCCGCTTACGGGATGCATCGTGCTCCAGGGGTTGCTGCGAATGGCGGCGATCCCGGAACTGCCTGAATGCAGGTTGGGCCGCATTTAAAATACCGTATAAAGACTGCATAGCCCACAACCGGCGCTGCCGACCCACGCAGGTATGAGACCCTCATAGGCCAATTTCTCCGCTAACTCCGGAACCCCTCGACCGATTATGATCGAGGGGTTCCGGCTGTTGAGTCGAGAACGGCCGGGTATGGAGCGATGCATGGGCAAGTGCGCGGCGTTGGTGGTGATGGGCTTGGGAACGGCCGGGGCGGCGTTTGGACAGACGACGCACGCTAGCGGACAAGCCTGCGCTGAACTGGGCAAGCTGACGGCCCCGCAGACAGAAATTGTGCAGGCCACCACGGTCGAGGCGGGAACTCTCGATCTGCATGAAGAACATCCCAATCCCATCTTCAAGAAGCTGCCGGCATTTTGCAGAGTGGTTGCAGTGGCGCATCCCACCGCCGACTCCGACATCCGCATCGAGGTCTGGCTGCCGCTTGCGGGATGGAACGGGAAGTTCATTGGCCAGGGCAACGGCGGGTTTGCGGGATCGATCGGCTATCAGGGACTTGCCATTGCCGTGCTGAGCGGGGCTGCCAGCGGCGGCACGGATACCGGGCACACGGGCGGGGCCACGGACTCGGAGTGGGCGCTCGGGCATGCGGAGAAAGTGGTCGACTTCGGCAACCGCGCGGTCCACGTCATGACCGAGCTAAGCAAGACGTTGGTCCGGGCGTTCTACTCGAGCGCGCCGCAGCACAACTATTTCAGCAGTTGCTCCGACGGCGGGCGCGAGGCGCTGATGGAGGCGGAGAGATTTCCCGGCGACTATGACGGCATTCTTGCCGGGGCGCCGGCGTACAACTGGAGCAGCCTGCTGAGCCGCGCGGCGCAGATGGCCAGGGACCTTCAGTCGAGCCCGGAGAAGTACGTTCCCGCGAGCAAGGTTCCGGCCATCAACAAGGCGGTGTTGGCGGCTTGCCGGAGGCATGAGCCGGCAGCATTTCTGGCCGACCCGCGCGCTTGTCATTTTTCCCCCGACACGCTGCTCTGCAAGGGCGCGGAGACAGACGCGTGCCTGACCCCGGCGCAGGCCGGCAGCGTCAAGGCGCTCTATGCAAGCTCCTATCTGAGCAACGGCAAGCTCGTCTATCACGGCCTGCTGCCCGGCGGGGAACTGGGCGGCAACGGCTGGCCGGGATGGATTACCGGAGACTCGCCCAACACCAGCGAGGGCACGAAGTACGCCCAAGGATATTTTCGCAACCTGGTGTATTCGAATCCGAACTGGGAACTGAAAAGCTTCAATCTGGATCGTGATTTGAAGGCTGCCGAGGAGAAGACGGCAGGCGCGCTCGACGCGGTGAATCCCGACCTGACCGCATTCAAGGCGCGGGGTGGGAAGCTGATTCTTTATAACGGGTGGAACGATGCGGTCATTTCTCCGCTGGCCACCATCGACTACTACAACAGCGTGGCAGAGAAAGTAGGAGCGCAGCAGACCGGCGAATTTGTGCGCCTGTTCCTGGTTCCGGGAATGCAGCACTGCGCGGGCGGGCCGGGGCCGACGGATTTTGGCCAGTGGGGGCCCACATTTAATCCTGCGCTAGACGATGCGGCGCACAATATTACCGTCGCGCTTGAGCAGTGGGTGGAAAAAGGAACAGCGCCCGAGCAGGTGATTGCGCGGGGAAACACGGACCCCAGCGGTGCAGGCAAGGGAACAAAATTCGAGCAGCCGATCTGCGCCTATCCCCAAGCCGCGCAGTACAAGGGCAGCGGCGACAGGAAGGATGCGGCCAGCTACGCTTGCGCGGGGAAATAGGGCGCAATGCGGGCGAGCATCCCACCGGCGTTGCCGGCCCATGAAGCCCTTATAGGACAATATTCCCGCTGAATTGCAATGCCTGCAAAGCGGAGGCTGACTCGCTGCATTTGCTCCAGGGATGCACGCCGCCGTCCCGTTTGGACTGCTCAATTCGCAGCGAATTCGAATTTCTCCTTCTTATGAGTCCAGAACGGAACGAATTCCTCTTTCTGTTCTCAACGTACAACTATTGAGGTCTGGTCAACTCTTTCCCCTGAGCAGTAGGGTCCAACTTGATAAACAATCAAGAATTGAAATTGGAAGCGGAGAGTGTCATGCGGGGAAGTGTTCGCGTTTTCTCTCACCTAGCGGTGAGCGTGTGTTCATGCGCATTGTTTGCTTTTCTGGCCGGTTGCAGCAACAATAATTCGCCAACAAACAATCCGCCGCCCGCAATCAGCGTGGCCCTCAACCCAACCAGCGCGTCGCTCAGCGGGAGCGGGGTACAGGTCTTTGCGGCCAACGTTGCCAACGACTCGTCGAATGCCGGCGTGAGCTGGAGCATCGGCACGGGAGCGGGCACGCTCAGCGCGTCCTCGACGACGGGCGTCACGTATACGGCGCCGGCCGCGTTTACTGCGGGCGCTACCGTGACGCTGACAGCTACCAGCAAGACCGACACGACCAAGTCCACTACGGCAACGATCACGCTGAACCCGCCTCCGATCAGTGTGTCTGTCAGTCCTGCCACCGCATCGCTGAGCGGCGGCGGTCAGCAGACGTTCGCCGCGACCGTTGCGAACGACCCAGCCAATGCGGGCGTGACCTGGAGTATCGGCGCCGGGGCAGGCACGCTCAGCGCTTCCTCGACGACCGGCGTCACGTATACCGCGCCGTCCACGATCGCCGCGACTTCCACCGTGACTCTGACGGCTACCAGCATCACCGGCGCATCGGCGTCCGGAACGGCGACCATCACGCTGAATCCGCCTCCGTCATCGGCGGGGATTGCGATCACAGGTTTCTCCACCACCACACCAACTCCGTTGACCTTGCTGCAGATTGAAACCACCGGCATCAGCGCCGGCAGTGCTGTCACGGTTGCGTTTTCCAATAGCTCAGGTTTTTCCGCTACCGAGCAGGCCGCGCGCGTGGAGTCCGATGGCACGGTAATTGCGGGCGTGCCGTTGTACATTGACCCGAGCACCGGCCAGTTTGGCGAGGGGACGGTTTCCGTCATTCTCACGCAAGGAACCCAGTCCTCCGCTTCCAGCTCTCTTAGCATCCAGAATCTGCCGTCGGTCAGCTCGTATGGAGTGCAGCCGGGACAGATCAGCCATGCATTCCTGGTTTTTGCAGCCATGCTTCATGCCCGAAGGCTGAATGAATTTCAGGCCGCGCAGCAACTGGTTGGAAGCAAGGTGAGCACATCTGTAGGTCAATCGGCAATGCAGGACATGATCACAGCCGCCAACCAGGCGCGTTCCGACGTGGACAGCATCGCGGCCAACAGTGCAACCACCTTCAGTTGGGGTTCGCTCAACGGAAAGGCCATTCAGTTCGATTCAACCCAACTAGATGCGATGGATCGCATCATTGCCGTCTATTTGACCCAGCAGTTCATTTCGCCTGGCGTTTCCGGCGGTTTCCGTCCTGGCCCGCACTCGGCGCATAAGCAATCGGTGAGTCCAAGGGTGAGCTTCAGTTCGATGGGAAATCTATTGAGTTGCCTTGCCTCCAATGAAAGCGCGTGCTTCATGCAGGCGCAAGAGGCTGTGCAGAGCTCATCGAACCCGACCGACACCAGCACCGCATGGCTGTCGGGAACGATTGCTACCCTCAGCGGCGGCGGAGCGGGACAGGCGGCCGCATTCCCTGCATTGGCGCAGGGGTTTGTTCAGGTTTCAACCGCGATGGATTCCCTTACTCATGCAATCTCCGATTCCGCCTTTTGCAATGCGGCTCAGGATGGCTGCGATGCGACTGCCCAGCAGAGCATTCTGAGCGAACTGAATAGCGCAGGAGCGGCAATTGTCAGCTCCATTTCGCAAACCATCAGCCAGATTCCCGCCATGCTTGGGTTGGAGTTGGAGGCGCAAACGGCCAAACTCGCGGACGACGGGATTCAATCCGTGTTGAAGGCTGCGGCGGATGAAAGTTCCGGCAAGCTTGCAACAGCCGACACCACCGATGTAACGCTGGTGTCTCCGGCTAACCTGCTGCTGCTGAACGGATATCTGGGCTACGCGACCGGGATCGCGGACGAGGGATCGGGCCAGACCTCATCCACGCCGCAGAACAGCCTCGACCTTTGCTGCTTCGGAGCATCGGGGCTGGGAATCGTTGCCCTGGCCGACCCGGACGGCTACTATGACCTGCTGGTGCCCATCGGCGTCGAATACACCAACTACGACGCTCTTACCCTCAGCGAGGACTCATCTTCCGGTTCGGTGCTGGACTCGGAGACGGTCGACCTCTTCGATATCAGTTCCACGGCGACTGTGACGTTGCAAACGCTCGACCCCTCCCCGCCGCCCACAGGCGGCAGCTTGGCAGGCACTTGGACCGGATCCATGACAGAGAGCATTGACGGATGCGGATTTGCCGGGACCATGTCTTGGGTCTTGACTCAATCCGGCACTGGGTTAACCGGATCGTACGTGTACAACGGGTCCCTGACCTCAGGTCCCGTCGACCCTTGTGGCGCCACCACTACCTACTCAGACACGTTTGCAGGTTCAGTCAGCGGGAACGCGATCAGCCTGTCGGGAGCTGCGGCTGCCGAGATAATTGCGGCCACGGTCAGCGGCAGCACCATTACGGGAACAATGACGGCCGAAGGCGGAACGTGGGCCTATACGCTGACCAAACAGTAGGCGCGATAGCCTGAACTTCTACCGCGTTCCTCCACAGCACAGCCGGGGTCCCATCTTTCGCGCAATTTGCGGAGGATGGGATTCGCATGCAGTTGTTGAGCGGCGGCCCTTCGGTCTGTTCGGCGCCGAAAGTGAGTAAGGAATCCATGATCTCCTGGCTCCATTTATCCAAGGCAACCCTTTCAGGAGAAGGCGCTGGGGAGAATTCCTGTCGCACCCGGGTTTCAGCCGGATTCACCGGTAGGCGATTTCAGTCGAACAGAGCGAAGGACTGTTCGATACGGGCGGGGAGAGCCTGCGCGTCGGCGGCGAGAGAGGGATGGACTTCAAGAACCGCGGCAGGCGGCGTGGGCAGGGCTTTCAGGGCCGCGATTGCAACCGGCCAGTCAATGTTTCCATCGCCGGGCCACAGGTGCTCGTCCTTGGCGCCGTGATTGTCGTGGACGTGGAGCGCGGCGATGCGGCTGCCCAGCGTGGCGATGGCCGCGGCGATGCCAACCGTGATGTGGGCATGGCCCAGATCCAGACAAATGCCGACATTGTTGAGGTGCCCCAGTTCCAGGATGGTGCCCAGACGCTCCGGCGTGGTCGGTTCGCTCAACAGGTTTTCCACCAGCAGACGGACACCGAGCGGATGAGCGAAGGCGCCAAGATGTTCCAGGGCGGTGATGGCGTACTCGACCGAACGCTGGGACCAGCCGTCGTTGCGCTCGCCGAGATGGAGCACGAGGTTGGAAAAGGGGATCAGCTCGGCGGATTCCATGGCGCGCTTGATCTCGTCCATGGCGTCGATGCGGCGGGCTTTCTCGGGGTGCAGAAGGTTGACGGCGGGTGCGCCGGCGCGGCCCATTTCGCGGTCGGGGTAGAGCGGGGCGTGCATGGAATACGGCTTGAGAGAGTTGGAGCGAAACCAGGAGCCGAGTTCGGCGACGTGCTCACGGCTGGCGTAGTCGAAGTGCTGCCTGGCGGCGTAGATTTCGACGCCCTGGGCGCCGCAGCGGTCGGCGAGTTCCAGCAGGCCTGGGTGCAGGCGCTGGTTGAGGAACAGGTGCGTGGAAAGAACTCGCAGCATGATCAGGGGATCTCCCGCATCCGGCAGGCCACGGGGCAAGCTGGCCGCTGTTCCGATTGTCTCATTATTGCAACAGGTTACGGAGAGCAGAATGTTGCGGGAGTTGGTGCACACGCCGGAGATTGGAAAGCGGCGCCGCTTTGGGGTGGATTTGGGCCCACAGAGATCCGCCGGAATTTCCTGGCAGGAGATAAGATTATTGCCATGCAAACCGGCGATTTTGGGGATCGCCGGCTTGCACCGCGCTTTCAGACCGGGAAATGGAAAAAGTGAAGCCACGTACCTTGGTGGAGATTCCGTCCTATAAGTTGCGACGGCTCCGCTGCGGTCAGTGCGAAATAAATACCCCTAATGCCAAGCAGCAGAAACGCCGTTTGGTTGACTCATTGAGAAGCCATTCTTTGGACTCTCTAATGGAGTTGAGTCTGAAAGATAGCACAAAATTCACCGGAATCAACCAAAAAGTGAGCAATAGTGCACAGATTCTTTGATGGTGCTGTGGATAATTTGAGCCCATCACAAATCCTTGATGACAAAATTCCTTGATGGATCGACCGGTGGGATGGGGGATTCGCGTCGAGATAGCCGGGATGAACCGGAACTTCCGCAGGTTGGGCATTGACCGAAGCGGGGTGCAAGCCGGCGGTTTTGGGGATCGCCGACTTGCATCGCGGCAACGCGAACCGGGAATGGGGTGGGGGAGCGCAGAGTTTTGCGGGAATCCCGCCACAGGAGTTGCAAGGGTCCCTTGTGAGATCAAGGCCAGGTTGGGGGCCCGGTATTCGGAGCGCGGCAGAATCGCCGTTCATTGAAGCCGTCAAAGGGTCATCGTGTCGACCCTCTCGTACGGCAGCAACTGACAAACATTAGCATTTTCAAATGATTAAGTCCGTTCAATACGGACCGCGTCTGCGTTCTTCTTGATCATGCCTAAAAGAGTCCTAAGATATTTAAAATTTCCGCAGTGATGTGTCAACCCTGTTGATCGCATAAGGCAACGGAGGCCCGGAGCAAGCAATTGATTTGTCCGCATCCTGCAACGTCGATCTCTGCTCAGAAGCTCACAATCAATAGCCGGCGGCTTTGCCGTAGTGGCTGCGATGATCCTGGCCGCCTTCAAGTTCTCCGGTTTTGGGGTCGACGGCGATGCACTCGCCGTTGGACCAGTGATGGGTTGAAATGTCGGGCGTGTAGCCCATTTTGCGCAGGGCGGCGATCACGTCGGGGGCGAAACCGGGCTCCAGGTAGAGCTTGTCGGGCTGGTACTGGTGGTGGAAGCGGGGCGCGTCGACGGCCTGCTGGATGTTGAGTCCGCCTTCGGCCGCGGAGAGGAAGATGTTGGCCACGGTGGTGATGATGCGCGCGCCGCCGGGCGAGCCGAGGACGTAGCGAAGCTTGCCGTCTTCCAGCACGATGGTCGGCGTCATGGAGCTCAAAGGGCGCTTGCCGGGAGCGATGGCGTTGGCCGGGCCCTGGATGAGGCCGAACATGTTGGGCACGCCCATTTTGGAGGCGAAGTCGTCCATCTCGTCGTTCAAGAGAAAACCCAGCGAACCGGCCGTGACGTGGGAGCCGAAGCTGTCGTTGAGGGTGGTGGTGACGGCGACGGCGTTTCCCTGCGCATCGACGACGGAGTAGTGCGTGGTGTCCTGCGATTCAACGCGGCGATGGCCGGCGGTGGTGGGCGCGGGCGGCAGGAATCCGGCGGGGCGGACGAGCGAGGCCGAGGGAGTTGCGGAGGTCAAATCGACGCTCGCGCGCCAGGCATCCGCGTACGGCATCGCGGTAAGCGCGGCGG
>DATKGE010000088.1:0-11505 GCA_035510955.1 Occallatibacter sp.
ATGAGCGCATTCCGATCGGCGCCAAAAGCTCAATCGACCGCAAAGTGTCGGGCAAAGACACAGCAGGGTCCTGGTCGATGTTTGAAGCGCATTGGAGCCTGAACGGCGGGCCGCCTTTGCATGTGCATCAGGGCGAGGACGAGTGGTTCTATGTCATGGAAGGGGAATATGTCGCGCAGGTCGGCGATGAGAGATTCACGCTGACTCCAGGGGATTCGCTTCTCGCGCCCCGGGAAGTTCCTCATACCTACGCTCTTCTTGGCGAAGGGCAGGGTAGAATGCTGATCGCCTACCAACCAGCAGACGAAATGGAAGCTTTTTTTCTGGAAATGAGCAGGTTGACTGGCATGCCGTCGCCTGATGAAATTCAGCGAATCTTCAGAGCTCACGGCATGGAAGTCGTAGGACCTCCGCTGAAAGTCTGATGGAGGAACTAAGCTTCTCGGATTTCGAGTTACTTCCGAATAGCCGACCATACTGCCGGAACTCGCAACTCACACCAGCAATGGGCGCGGAAAAGCGACTTTGCCGGTTCTCGTCAATTGACATCGCTTTCAACATTGCCGTGGGCGGATCGCTAAACTCAAGACAACAAATTGGGACTAATTATGAGACAGAGGCTGCACGCCGTCTCTTGAGGCAGTTGCGACGTCCTTGGAGCTGCCATGGCCTGTCACTGCGAAGGCGAATTGGTCGACAAAGACGGTGTCAATCTGCAGGCGGTTTCCAACTCATTGGCCAAATGCTCGATATAGCCAGCTTCGTCTTCGATGGCCCGGGCTACGCGAGCGATTTGGGCATCGGCATCCGCGTATCGGCGCTCTTCAATTGCCTCGCGCGGTCCGGGCAAAGTCTTGGCGTCATATCCGGTGTACCACCCGGGGGCGTAGATGAGATGTTGCATCCAGGGCCGCCTTGGAAGACCCTGTGAGCTGGTGAGCTTTCGCTCGGCCTGCGTGAGTTCCTCATTGAGAACCTTCAGGCTGGCGGCGGGAAGAGCTTTTCCGGCGGCTTCGGCGCGGGCCTTGCTGTAATGTGCAGCCGCTTTGTCCAATGAAGCGAGCGCATTGTCAAGAGGGGCGAAGTTAAGGAATGGCGGCATCTCCAAGCCAGGCGGCGCGACCATGGGATGTCTCGGATCGCTGGCGAGCTTATAGACGTTCAATTCGAGCGCGGTGGTGCGTTCGGTGGCTTCGGCTCGCCGCGTTTCGAGTAAGGCTTTCAATTGGCCGGTATAAACGTGGAGCGTATCTGCCAGGGAAGCGAAGTCATAGGGCAACAGGTCAGCCTGGGCCATACGCAGCACCAGGGTTCCGTCGGTCTGCGCCATTGCCCGGCCGTAGACGAAAGTCGTATCTCCAAAGTGGGTGTACCAATAGAAGTCGTCGTAGATGGAGTGGTAGATGCCGCCTGGGTCCTCTCCGCCATAGCTTGAGTCGAGCGAGGCGATGCCGAGATGATCAAGGAACGCGGAGAAATCGGAGCCGGAGCCGAGCGCACCTATGCGGAGATCGGCGCGGCTGGTGGCATCCTTGCGCTCCTGAGGACTACCCGAGACAAGATTGCTCGCCTGCCACCGCTGCCAGACTGTTCCTTGGGTCTCAGGATCTTGAATAGAGCGCGCCACCTCGTTGACAAGAGGTTCGAGCGAGTGCGATCCCTGAACGACCAGATAGCCGCGATCGTTGGAGTCGCTGTTGATATAAATGGCCGCGTGCTTGCGAAGCTCCTCCGCATGCTGCTCCGCCCACTCCGTCGAGCCCAGCAGCATGGGCTCCTCGCCGTCCCACGACATATAGATGATCGTCCTTTTGGGCTTCCAGCCCGTTTGGGCCAGCTGGCCCAGTGCGCGGGCTTCTTCAAGCATTGCCACCTGCCCTGAGATGGGATCTTCAGCACCATTGACCCAGCCATCGAAGTGGTTGGCGCGCAATATCCAAACATCGGGCTCTTCGGATCCGCGCATGGTGGCGATCACATCGTTAACCGGCTTGAGGTCCCAGTTGAACGCAACCTTCAGGTGGACCTTCGTGGAGGAAGGGCCGATGCGGTAAGTCAACGGAAGCGCGCCGCGCCAGCTCTCGGGGGCCACCGGGCCTTGAAGCGCATCAAGCAGAGGCTGCGCATCCGCATAGGAGATCGGCAGGGTAGGAATCTTCGCCAGAGAGGCAGCGTCTTCGCGCTTGAGGCGCGTCGCGCCTGGCGTGGCGCCGATACCGGGAGTGAGCGGATCACCGGGATAGAGCGGCGCATCCAGCACGCTGCCGCGCTGAACGCCGTCGGCTGGACGCATGGGGCCCTTGGGGAAAACTGCCTCCCCAACATAGCCGTCGTCCGCTGGATCGGAGTAGATGATGCAGCCGATCGCGCCATGCTCAGCGGCCAGCTTTGGCTTGATTCCGCGCCAGGAGCGGCCATAGCGCGCCAGCACGATTGCACCTTTGACGGAGATTCCGTATCGCGCCAACTGTTCATAGTCATCTACCAGGCCGTAGTTCACGTAAATGAGCGGGGCGGTTACATCGCCGTCAGGTGAATACGCATTGTAGGTAGGCAGTTGCTCGTCTTTCTGGTCGCTTGTCGGATCGACAGCGACGTCTGGCTCTTCGAGTTTGGCGCGAAAGCTGCCCATTTCAAGCAGGCGCACTTTAGGCGTGGGAAAGAGGACGTCGAAGGTCTCAATGTGCGCGTCCCAGCCCCATTGCTTGTACTGGGCCAGAATCCAATTGGCATTCTGTTTGTCGTAGGGCGAGCCGACATGATGCGGCCGTGCGCTCAGCAACCGCATGTTGGCCCGCATCCGCTCAGGGTCGGGAATGGCCCGAAAGCGTTTCTCAAGATCCAGCTCAACATTCGAACTGGACGGAGTGAATCCAAGCAGAGAGGTTGTGCTCGATTGTTGGGCGGCGAGCGTGATCAAAAAGAAGAGTGTGGATAGGCAGATTTTGGTGTGGCGCAATGTTGCTCCTCAATCACTCAAGGCTGAATACGTGCGTCCAGCCTTCCTATTTTGCTTTCCAGTCTACAGGCCAATTTACCTCCAGCGGCCCCAAATGGCCCGCTCTTTGCAGCCATTTCCCTCTTTTATCCCCGACAGAACCGGATATGACTTTTGCAGAGATGTTGGCCAGCTTGCGTAAGGGCGCCCCGCGCGCTGCGTTCGAAGTCGATGACGATAACGGATTCCTCCCGCACTGGACGGCAGCTTCTGAAGTCCTGGCTGAGGACATCGGCAACGCAAGTTTTTTGTCTCGTTGCCCTCGACTTCAGCCTCGATGGTGAGGTGTGAAAGCAGCTCGACGGGCAGCACCCAGGCTTCGAACGTGCCATCCTGCTGCCCCAGCACCACGCCCCGTTCGCCTGCGACAGTGAAAGGCTTGAGAGGCTCGGCGTGTGCCTGGATCAAGGGGCCGGCGGTATCGAACGGGATGGCTGGAATGGAAGTAAAGGTCTGTGCGTGGATTGCGGAAGCTACAGCAAAAAGCATGGCGACGGCCATACAGCAGGAAGCGAGTCTAACGCTCATTGTGTTGGCCTTTGAGTGCGGGACGAAGAAAACAGTCTACGTCGCCTACCTAAATAGCGCGAATTGCCGACGGCGGACAAACGCCCGGTTTCCGAAGCGAGATCCATCAGAGAAAGGGCCTGGCTCTGTCCAGGTTTTCATAGCGAAATATGGAATATGGAATTATGAGCACAAGCTCAACGACGCAGGACAAGGCAAAACGTCACCATAAACCAAACAATTTCTTATGAATATTCGAGGTAGATAGGTATTTTCAATGGATGCTTGCATTTGGCCCATAAAATGCTCTGGAGGCAGAAAGCTCTCGACTTCAAGGCTTCCCCAAAATAGGACAGCATTTTCTTTTGCAGGCTATTTTCAAGCAGGTCATTCCGCATTCTTTGGGCAAAGTACCTGACTCTCTTGAACGGTCCGCTCATGGCGGCAATCGCAGAAGTGACGAGATGCAGATGTAGGAACCGCAATGGCAATTGCGGGATCTGGAGTCTGTATCCAACGTCTTCAGCTCTTAGCTTTGCAACCTGCAGAATCCGGGATTTCACCGGCGTTAGGCGCTCAGTTTTTCAGAATCTTCATCCCCGAGGAGTGCTGGCATGAGGAACCTGTCTTTCGGGCGTACCGTAGCCATCGTATCCACCTTCGTTTGCGCTATGCATGTACGCAGCAGATGTCAACGGTCGCATCAAGGGTAACGCCACTGATCCTCCGGGCGCCGATCCGTGCAAGTCTTTCCGGGGACTCTATCAATTCAGTTCGGTTCCGCCGACTGCCTGTAGCTTCGACGAAGTCAACCAACAACCGGCCGAGGTTCGAACCCAGTCGTCCTGGGTTTGCGCGCGAAGCCCAAAATCACCAGCCAAGGAGGATCATGCAATGACAAGGCTTAAAATGCTGTGGCCACTATTGATCGCACTGCTTCTGGCGAGTGTTGGACTCAGAGTGGATTATGCGTTCGGCCAGGCCACCAACACAGGCACGGTAGTTGGCGTGGTCGAAGACCAGAGTGGCGCGGTGGTCCCGGGCGCTTCCGTCACCCTGACCGACCCTACAACGAATGGCGCACGTACCACTCTCACGAACCGATCGGGCCAGTACGCCTTTGTCAATGTCTCGCCCAGCGTATACTCCATCACCGCGACCAAATCCGGATTTCAGATGGACAAGACCGACAATCTGACGGTCGAGGTGGGCACGCAAGCCACCGTCGATTTCAAGCTGCATGTCGGCAGCGCGCAGACAACCGTCGAAGTCCAGGCCAGCGGCACCGATCTGCAGACCTTGAATGCCACAGTCGGCAGCACGGTTGAGCAAGAGGCGATCGCCGAGCTCCCCAGCCTTCTTCACGATGCCGGCACCTTTACTGAGTTGCAGGCGGGGATCAGTCCGGACGGCAGCGTGGCGGGCGCCGTGGTCGACCAAAGCACATTCACGCTAGACGGCGGAAACAACAGCAACGACATGGACGGCAGCATGACCGTCTACACGGGGTCGTTCGCGGGCGATCCCACCGGTGTCGCATCGGGAGGCCAAGGGCTGGCGGCGGGCCCCACGGGCGTGATGCCCACTCCGGCCGATAGCGTGGAAGAGTTCAAGGTGAACGCCATCGGCCAGACCGCCGACTTCAACAACTCGGCGGGAGCGCAGGTGGAAGTCGTGACCAAGCGCGGCACGAACGCGTGGCACGCCACGGGATACGAATACTACCTTGACAACAACTTCAGCGCCAACACCTGGCAGGATAATGCGCCCGGCGGCGCCTACGCGCCTGTTCCCAGCTACCACTACAGCAAGTTCGGATTTGGCGGCGGCGGCCCGATTCTTCCCAAGTTTCTCGGAGGCAAGACCTATCTGTTCGCTCTCTACCAGGGCTGGCGCTACCCGAACTCCGAAGTATTCGAGCGCCCGGTTCCAAGCGCGAATATGGAGAACGGCATCGTGACGTTCGGTGGGACGACCTACAACCTCAAGACGCTCGATCCGCGCGGCATCGGCATCAACCCAGTGGTGCAGGCCATGTGGAGTCAGTACGAGCCGGCGGGGAACGACCCGACCTGCGGAGGCATTTCGTCAGTATGCGACGGCGTCAACGAGATTGGCTTCAAGGCCAACTTGAGCCTGCCGGTGAAGGACAACTTCCTTGTCGGCCGCCTGGACCATGACTTTGGCGACAAATGGCACTGGATGAGCAGCTATCGCTATTACAAGCTGACCCAAGCCGTGAGCCAACAGGTGGACATCGGCGGATTTTTCCCCGGCGACAAGCTCGGCACGCCGGCTTCCACCGCCAACCGTCCGCAGCAGCCGTGGTACTTTGTGACCGGACTTACTACCAATATTACCGAGGGAATCACCAACGACTTCCACTATAGCTTCCTGCGCAATTACTGGTCGTGGTCCGACAACAACGCCCCGCCGCAAATCACAGGGCTGGGCGGAGCTCTGGAGCCGTTCGGTGAATCTACCTCTGTTCTTTCGCCCTTCAATTTGAATACGCAGAATATCCGCACACGCTTCTGGGACGGCCATGACAACTTCTTTCGCGATGATGTCACATTGCTGAAAGGCCACCACCTGTTCAATTTCGGCGGCCAATACCAGCACAACTACAACTACCACCAGCGCTCCGATAATGGCGGCGGCATCAATTTCACCCCCACCTATCAACTCGGCTCAAGTGGAGGAACGGGCGACGGAAACCTCGATCTTTCCGCGCTGCAGGCCAAGGGCTACCCGACAGGGTCCGCGGCCAGCCGCGTGGCCGCCGCTGCCTATGGCATCGTGACCGCTTCGCAGGTGGCCTACACCCGGTCGGGACCCACGCTGGCCCTGAATCCTCCGCTAACCCACGCCTTCGACAAGAGCACCATCCCTTTCTACAACGTTTACTTCAGCGACACCTGGCACATGAGGCCGAGCTTCACTCTTACCTACGGCCTGGGCTGGACGCTGGAAATGCCTCCAACCGAGGCGTCGGGCAAGCAGGATGTGCTTGTGGACGCAAGCGATACACCGGTCAAGACGCTGGACTACCTGGCGCAGCGCAAGGCTGCCGCTCTCCAGGGCCAGGTGTACAACCCGGAGCTCGGCTTTGCGCTGGTGGGCAACGTCGGCGCGGGGGACAAGTACCCCTACAACCCGTTTTATGGATCGTTCAGTCCCCGCGTAGCGGCTGCGTGGAACCCGCATTTTGACGGCGACGGACTTCTCAGCCATGTTTTCGGCCATGACGGAACGGTCGTCCGCGGCGGATACAGCCGTATCTACGGGCGCCTGAATGGTGTAGACCTGGTGCTGGTGCCGCTGCTGGGCGTCGGCTTGATCCAGGCGGTGCAATGCACCCAGGCTTTATCGACAGGCGCGTGCGGCCCGGCCAATCCAACAGTTTCAACAGGATTCCGTATCGGAACCGACGGCGACACCGCTCCCTTGCCAGCGGCCAGCGCGACGCTGCCGCAACCTGTTTTTCCGGGGTATAACAACGCCTCAAGTGCGGCAGCGGAAGGACTCGATCCGAACTTCCGGCCGAACGTCTCGGATTCGTTCGATCTGACCATCCAGCGCCAGGTGAGCCGCAAGAGCACGTTGGAAGTCGGTTACATCGGGCGTATCATCAAACATGAATACCAGCCGTACAATCTCAACGCTGTTCCGTACATGATGGTGCAGGGCGGGCAGGCGTTCGAAGCCGCCTACGCGGCTATTGAAACGCAATTGGGCTGCGCCACCTCTGTGGGCGCGTGCGGCGCCGGCGGCGTTCCCACAAACATCACTCCACAGGCGTTCTTTGAAACTGCCCTGGCGGGGACCGGTTATTGCACCGGGTTCGCAAGTTGCACCGCGGCCGTGGTCAACAACGAGATGGGCAACCTTACCACGCAGGCTGTGTGGAGTCTCTGGTCCGACCTGGACAGCGGCGGATTCAACTTCCCGCGCACCATGCAGAACACAGCGATTCCCGGTTCGACGTTCGGCGGCCAGGCGTCGAGCGGTCTCGCCCTGAACGCGAGCACCGGATACGGAAACTACAACGGCGCTTTCCTTACCCTGATCACCCAAAACTGGCACGGCCTGCTGATGCACAACAACTTCACTTACAGCAAGGCTCTGGGCACTGGCGCTGTCGTCCAGGCCTCCAGCGAATACACACCGAACGACGCCTTCGACCTGAGGAAGATGTATGGCGTGCAGAATTTCAACCGCAAGTTCGTCTTCAACACCTTCTTGGTCTATGACGAGCCGTTCTTCAAGGGCCAGCAAGGCCTCCTGGGGCGCGCGGCAGGCGGTTGGTCGCTCGCGCCCGTCTTCACCATGGGCAATGGTGAGCCAATCTACTGTGGCACCCAGACTGAGGCTCAATCGTTCGGTTCCGCCGATGGGAACGACTACTACTCCAATGAGCAATGCGTCTTCACTAGCAAGTACACCGGTGGCGTTCACTCCCATTACGGCATCACCGGTGGAACCGACCCGAACGGGATTTCCGTAGGGACGGGTGTTACTGGTCCAGGTGGCCAGGCAGTCAATATGTTCAAGGATCCAGTGGCGGTCTGGAATCAGGTGCGGGCGCCCATCCTGGGCATCGACACCAAGAACCCCGGCACTGGCCCCATCATTGGTTTACCTTACTGGAACGTGGACGTGAGTCTGCAGAAGAACGTTAAGGTTCTCGAGCGTGCCTCTCTCCAGTTCTCCATAGTCTTTACCAACGTATTCAACCACGATATCCTTGCCGATCCAGGCCTGGATCTTTTCAATCCAGCCGGCTGGGGCGTGCAGAGTTCGCAGCTCAACACGCCGCGCAAGATGGAGTTTGGCATGCGCGCCAGCTTCTAAAACACGCCATAACCATTGGGCCGGGAGTTCTCCCTCTCGGCCCATTCCCTTGTAGCGGCCCAGCTAAGTGTTGACCGCACCAGCATCCTCAAAGCCGCTCTGCCCTGCATTGCAGGCTAGCAGAGCAATTCCGCTTCACCTAAACCTGCTGTCGCACTTTCCATTTCTCGTGAGGTTACCTTCCCATGCGCCTTTCCCTGGCCGTTGTTTGCCTCTTTGCTCTCTCCACCCACGCCGTAGATACGACGCCTTCCCTGCGTGGATACACAGCCGCGGACTCCGCGACGGAAGTGGAGTGGGAGAAAAAGTTTCGCGAGATCCCCGACCCCGCCCACATTCGCGAGAACATGCGCCGCCTGTCGGCCAGGCCCCATCACGTGGGATCGCCCTACGACAAGGACAATGCCGAGTGGCTGCTGGCACAGTTGAAATCGTTTGGGCTGGACGCACAGATTGAGAACTTTTCCGCGCTCTTTCCCACGCCAAAGCTCCGCTCCCTTGAGCTGCTTGGCCCCTCCAAATTCACCGCCAAGCTGCAGGAACCGCCCGTCGCTGTCGACCCAACCTCAAACCAGGCCAGCGAGCAACTCCCAACCTTCAACGCCTACTCCCGCGATGGCGATGTGACCGCTCCACTGGTGTATGTGAACTACGGACGCCCGGAGGACTATGAGGTCCTGGACCGCATGGGCATCTCGGTCAAGGGTTCGATCGTGATTGCGCGCTACGGGATGAGTTGGCGCGGAATCAAGCCCAAGGTGGCGGCTGAGCATGGGGCCGTCGGTTGCATCATTTACTCCGACCCGCGCGACGATGGATACTTCCAAGGCGACTCGTTTCCGGATGGTCCCACGCGTCCCGCCGAAGGCGTCCAGCGGGGAAGCGTGATGGATATGCCGGTCTATCCCGGCGATCCGCAAACCCCAGGCGTAGGCTCAGTCGAAGGCGTGAAGCTCGTTCCGCTCGACCAGGTCCAGACGATTACCAAAATCCCGGTGCTGCCAATCTCCTATGCGGATGCGACGCCTTTTCTAAAGGCGCTGGGCGGTGAGAAGCTTCCGGAAGCCTGGCGCGGCGGCCTGCCCTTTACCTATCATGTGGGCCCCAGCACTGCGCAGGCCCATTTGCAGCTCGCGTTCAACTGGGACAGGAAACCGCTCTACGACGTAGTTGTTCATATTCCCGGAGCAAAATATCCCGATCAGTGGGTGATTCGGGGAAATCATCACGATGCATGGGTGAACGGAGCTGAAGACCCGCTCTCCGGTGCGAGCCCACAATTGGAAGAGGCACGCGCACTCGGAGAGCTGCTGAAGCAGGGCTGGAAGCCCGAACGCACCATCATTTACTGCTTCTGGGACGGAGAGGAAGAGGGTTTGCTGGGATCGACCGAGTGGGGTGAAACTCACGCCGCGGAGCTCAAGCAGCACGCGGTCGCCTACTTCAACTCCGACGGAAACGGTCGCGGATACTTTCGCGCCGAAGGATCGCATTCACTGGAAGCTTTCGTCAACGACGTGGCCAAGGACATCCAGGATCCGGAGACGAAAATGTCTGTCTGGAAGCGCGTGCGGCTCGTCGATCTCTCCCGCGCCGCGACGAAGCCCCGCGACGAGATCCGCTCCCGGTCCGATCTGCGCATCCCGGCGCTTGGCTCCGGCTCCGACTATACGGTTTTCATCGATCATCTGGGAATTGCCAGCGTCAATCTCGGTTATGGCGGCGAGGACGAAGGAGGCCAGTATCACTCCATCTACGACGACTTCTACTGGTATACGCACTTTCAGGATACTGACTTCAGCTACGGCCGCGCGCTCGCGCAGACAGCAGGCACCATGATCATGCGCATGGCCGACGCCGATATTCTGCCCTTCCAGTTTTCCGATTTGGCCGACACCATCCATACTTATGTGGGCGAGCTTAAGACATTGTTGAACGACAAGCGCGACCAGGCCAAAGAGCGCGATAAAGAGATCGATGAAGGCGTCTACCAGGCGCTCTACGATCCGAAGAAGCAGATGGTTCCTCCCCCGGTCGAGCCCATCCCTCCATATCTCAATTTTGCGCCACTCGATCAGGCGTCCGACGATCTGACTACCGCGGCGGAGGAGCTCGACAAGGCCCTTGCGGCTGCAGGCGGAACAGCTCCTTCGGAATTGAATCTCGACCTTATCCAGAGCGAGCGCATCCTCACCAATCCGGACGGGCTTCCCAATCGGCCCTGGTTCCAGCACCTCATTTACGCTCCCGGTTTTTATACGGGATATGGCGTCAAGACGATTCCAGGAGTCCGAGAGGCGATCGAGCAGAAAGACTGGAAGGAGGCAGATGCGCAGATTCTTCGTGTCTCCGCCGCGCTCGAACATGAAGCTGATCTATTCAAACAGGCCAAAGCAAAGTTATCCGCCAAAGCGGCAAGTAATTAGCAGACATTCGCATGGGCAACAATGGGTGCACTCGTTGCTGTCATTGCGCAGTGCTCCACCCGCGGCAACCGAGTTCGGCCGGGATATGAACTAGTTTGCGACTCATGCCTTTGCAACCGAAGAGCGAAGTATTGCTGAGAGTTTGGCCTCTGTGCGCGGTGAAAGCGATCATTCCGGCCGGATCACCGGCATTCGGAAGTTGATATGGTGTGACCCTGTCAACATCTGCGAATCGTTGGGGTGGTTTTTGTCTTTCGAGGACAGACTCAGCAGCAGCCGTGGCAGGTATAGGCGACGATTGATCAAGCTGATATTCGCGGGTCGGAACCGCATAATCATGATCCGTCGGGAGCTGCCTCTGACTATTGACGCGAGTCCGGCTGAGCCTGTCGCAAACTGACGCCGAGGATTCTCCTTCGTGCTTGCTCCGGCTGCTGCTGACTCTGTCCTCGAATTGGATAGCGTTGTTCATTGGTGTTTTTGCCTTTGTCTTTTCCTTATTTGGAAAGCTTTTGCTTTTGTTCTTTCGGTTCCCGTCATGCCGCCATTTGTTGCTTGCCGGCTGCTTCGGCCTTGATTCCGATGGCCCAGATGAAGCCCAGCAGTTCGCGTGCGACTGCAGTCATGGTCTTCCTCTGATCCTTGCCTGCCATGGTCAGCTTCATGTAACGCTTGTGCAGGCGGTTCTGCGCTTTCCATGCAATCTCGGCGATCTCTGCC
>DATKGE010000089.1:0-11567 GCA_035510955.1 Occallatibacter sp.
TTGCTGGTGCAGTAGGCAAAGCGCTGCTTGATGCCCACCAGGCCGGAGACGGAGGCGATGTTGATGATCGTTCCGGTCGTGCTCTCGCCCGGCGCGGCCGAGCTTGCGAGAAGAAGCGGGAGGAACGCGCGCGTCACCAAATAAACAGCGCGGACATTGACCTCGAGGATGCGGTCGAAGTCCTCTGGCTCGGTGGTCTCGATGGAGCCCACGTGACCGATGCCGGCGTTGTTGACCAGAATGTCGAGGCGGCTCAGATGCGCGATGGCGGCGGCAATCGACGTAGGGCTGGTCACGTCCAAAGGCAGCGCCTGCGCGGATGGAAGCGAAGCGGCGAGCGCCTCCGCTGCGGCCAGGTTGATGTCCGCGATCCAGACGAAGGCGCCGGCGCGAACCAGTTCCTTTACCGTGGCTTCGCCAATGCCGCTCGCTCCGCCAGTGACCAGCGCATGACGGTTGTCTAAACGGAAGGGTTGAGTTTGCTCGGTCATGATAAGGGACTCGCTGAATTGCGGAAATCCGCGATGACTTTGAGATAAACGCGGGCGGCAGCGGTAATGATTTCAGGTGCGCCTTGATCGATGGCAGCCAGGTTCACCAGGTCGCTGCCGACGCCCAGAGCGCGCGCTCCGGCCTCAAGAAAACTCGCAGCCGTATGGTGCGTGACGCCGCCGGTGGGGATCAGCTTCAGGTGTGGAAACGGCGCGAGAAGCGACTTGAGATAACTGGCGCCGCCCATGGCCGAACAGGGGAAGATCTTCACATAATCGGCGCCGGCGTTCCACGCAGTAATCACTTCAGTAGGAGTGAGCGCGCCAGGAATCGACAACTTCTTGTGAGCCTTGGTGACGGCAATTACGTCGGGATGAAAGCTGGGACTGACGACGAACTCGGCGCCGGCCTCGATGGTGGCTTCAGCTTGGTCGCCTGTGGTCACGGTGCCGGAGCCAAGCAGGAGCTTCGCTCCATATTCGTTCTTGAGTTCTCTGAGCAAATCCACGGCGCCGGGAACGGTCATGGTGACTTCAACCACGGTGACGCCTCCGGCAAGCATGGCCTGCACCACGGCGTGGGCCTGCTCTGCGTTGCGCGCGCGAAGTACAGGGATGATGCCGACGCGTTCGAGAATCTGTGCCGTGCTTTCGTGCATCTGATTTCCCCGATCCATTTCTCGGACCTAGCTATCGCGCGATCCTCGCCGATCCGCCCTTGATCAGCCGTTCAACTTCAGCCAGAGTTGCTGTGCTGGTGTCGCCGGGAGTGGTCATGGCCAGCGCACCGTGGGCTACGCCGCAGCGCAGGGCCCAGTCGATCGGCTTTCCTGCGAGCAAACCATAGATGAGGCCGGAGGCGAAGCTGTCTCCGCCGCCCACCCGGTCGAAGATGTCGATCTCGCGCTGCGGGACATGGACGATTTTATCTTCGTAAAGGGCGATTGCGCCCCACGCGTTGCGGCTGGCGGTCGATGCGGTGCGCAGCGTGCTGGCGATAAGCTTGAGGTTGGGGTAGAGCGCGGCCACCTCGCGCAGCATCTGTTCGTACGCGGCGATGGGAAGCTCCGCAAAATCTTCGGAGACGCCTTTGAGATCGACGCCGAGCATGGCCGAGAAGTCCTCTTCATTGCCAAGCAGCAGATCGACCTTGGCGACCAGCGAGCGGTTGACCTCCTGCGCTTTCGCCTTCCCTCCAATGCTCTTCCAAAGACTGTCGCGGTAGTTCAGGTCGTAAGACACCGGCGTCGCATGGCCGTGGGCAGCGTCCATGGCTTCCTCGGCCACCTGCGCGGTCGAAGCTGAAAGCGCCGCGAAGATGCCGCCC
The DNA here is from genome assembly GCA_035510955.1 of Occallatibacter sp. GTDB lineage: Bacteria > Acidobacteriota > Terriglobia > Terriglobales > Acidobacteriaceae > Telmatobacter. The sequence goes on from DATKGE010000089.1 coordinate 1,819, forward strand.
GTATGAAAGTGCTTAGCGCCGTTCTCGGAGCCAAAGATGGAGGCCCAGTCAAAATCGCCTGGATTGAGCTGGCTCACGGCCGTGAGTCCACGGTCAGAGCATCCAACCGCAGCGCGGACGCCAAACCCGCGTTCGGTGAAGTTAAGCCCATTGCGCACCTGGCGGCCCACGCCGTCGTAAGGAACCCATTTGAGCAACGAAGTGTCGACGCCACCCTGCAGGATCAGGTCCTCGACGAGGCGGCCAATCGGGTTGTCGGCCAGCGCCGTGGCAATGGCAGTGCGCAGGCCGAAGCAGCGCCGTAGGCCGCGGGCCACGTTGTATTCGCCGCCGCCTTCCCACACCTGAAATTGGCGCGTGGTGTGGATGCGGTTTTCGCCGGGATCGAGGCGCAACATAACCTCGCCAAGCGAAAGGCAGTCCCAGCGGCGGGGGGAGTCGGGAATGACGATGGGGTTCATGGCGTGAGGGAAGCTTCCCATTGACACTCTATCGCATCGACGCGAGAGCAGGTGCACGATCCCACGGCGTGAGCGGGTAAATCGTCTTACATGATAGTGTTTTGGGGTTGGGTCATGCACGCCTCGCGCATTTTGACTCGCCGCTTCAATGCCCATTTCAGAGCCGCGGAAGTCATGCGCCTGGGAGAGAGATCGGCCGATGAGCCAGAGTGTTTTTGACCGGAGCGTTTTCGACCACCGTATCTTTGATCTGACCGGACGAGTCGCCGTGGTCATGGGCGGGACCACGGGCTTGGGGCGCGCGATTGCGCTCGGGCTGGCCGAGGCCGGCGCCGATGTGGTGGCAAGTTCGCGGCGCCTGGAGCAGGTGGAGCGCGCGGCAGAGGAGATCGAGGCGCTGGGACGGCGAACGCTGCGCATGACCAGCGACGTGACGGAGCGGGCGTCGGCTCAGGCTGAGCACGATGCGGTGATGAAGGAGTTTGGCAAAGTAGATATTCTGGTCAACGCGGCCGGAATTACTTTCAAGAAAGCGGCGCTCGAATTGGACGAGGCCGACTGGCTGCGCGTGATGGAGACCAATCTGACGGGCACGCTGCGCGCCTGCCAGATTTTTGGAGCGACCATGGTGGAAGCGGGGTATGGGCGGATCGTGAACATTGCCTCTCTGTCGACTTTTGTGAGTTTTCACGAGGTGGCGGCGTACTCGGCGAGCAAGGCTGCGGTGGCATCGCTGACGCGAAGCCTGGCGGTGGAGCTGGCGCGCAAGGGAGTGAACGTGAATGCAATTGCGCCGGGGATCTTTCCAACGCCGCTGAATGCGAAGTTAGTGCAGGGCACGGCGCGCGGCGAGGAGTTGCTGATGCGGACGCCGATGGGCCGGTTCGGCAGGGCCGAAGAAGTGGCCGGAGCGGCAGTCTTTCTGGCTTCAGACGCGGCTTCGTTTGTGACCGGACAGGTGATTGCAGTGGATGGAGGATTCTTGGCGAGCGGAGTGAATCAGTGAAGCAGGGAACAGGGAATAGGGAATCAGGGGAAAATTCACTGGAAGTTAGGGAGTATTTGCAGCAATGAAGATTCGAAATGCGTGCGTGAACATAACTTCACCGGGGCGGAATTTTGTGACGCTCAAGGTGGAGACGGACGAAGGGATTTATGGGCTGGGAGACGGCACGCTCAACGGCCGCGAGTTAGCCGTGGCGAGTTATCTAACCGACCACGTAATTCCCTGTATCATCGGGCGCGATCCTTTTCAGACGGAAGATCTATGGCAGTATCTCTACCGCGGAGGGTATTGGCGGCGTGGGCCAGTGACTATGTCGGCCATTGCCGCCGTGGATGTGGCCCTGTGGGACATCAAGGGCAAGGCGCTGAATACTCCGGTGTATAACCTGCTTGGCGGCAAGAGCCGCGAGAGCGTGCTGGTGTACGGCCACGCCAACGGAAAGGACACAGAGCACGCGCTCGAAGACGTCGCTCGTCATGTCGAGCGGGGGTTCAAGGCGGTGCGAGTGCAGAGCGGAATTCCAGGTTTGTCTTCGACGTATGGAATTGCGAAGGGGACGGGGCGCTATGAGCCTGCGGAGCGCGGTCTGCCTTCCGAGTATGAGTGGTCGAGCGAGCTCTATCTGCGCCATGTTCCTACACTGTTTGCGCGGGTGCGCGAGGCCTTTGGCGAAGAGTTGCACCTGCTGCACGACTGCCATCACCGCCTGACGCCGATCGAGGCCGGACGGCTGGGCAAGGAGCTTGAGCCCTTCCATCTTTTCTGGATGGAGGACCCCACGGCCGCCGAGTTGCAGGAGGGCTTCAAGGTGATCCGCGAGCACACCACAACGCCGATCGCGGTGGGCGAGGTGTTCAATTCCATCTGGGATGCCCACGACCTGATTCGCAACCAGTGGATCGACTACCTGCGCATGACTCTGGCGCATGGCGGCGGATTTACGGCGCTCAAAAAGGCCGCTGACTTTGCCGCGCTTTATCATGTGCGTACGGGCTTTCATGGAGCTACGGACCTGTCGCCCGTGACCATGGCGGCTGCGCTGCATTTTGACACGGCAATCCATAACTTCGGAATCCAGGAACTTATGCCGCATACGGAAGAGACAGACGCTGTGTTTCCTCACCAGTATGCCTTCAAAGATGGAATGATGTATCCGGGCGATGGCCCTGGACTGGGTGTTGACTTAGATGAGAAGTTAGCGGCAAAATACGAGTATCAGCGAGCCTATCTGCCGGTCAACAGGAAGTTAGACGGCACACTGACTGACTGGTAGCAACTGCGTGCGGCGGACTTTTGGAGGAGAGTTTTGATGAGCAAGAAGTTGCGCATGGGAATGGTAGGCGGCGGCCCGGGAGCGTTCATTGGCCCGGTGCATAAGATGGCCGCGGAACTGGATGGGAAGACCGAACTGGTTGCGGGTGCATTTTCGCAGTCGGCGGAGCGCTCGCGCGCGGCGGGAGTGAATTTTGGCATTGACCCGGCGCGGGCGTACGCGAGCTATACGCAAATGTTCGAGACCGAGAGCAAACGCGAAGACGGGATCGACTTTGTCGTGATTGCGACGCCGAATTATCTGCACCTGCCGGTTGCCGAAGCCGCGCTGGCAGCGGGCATCGCCGTGATGAGCGACAAGCCGGCAACGGCCACGTATGACCAAGCGCTGAAGCTGGAAGCTGCGGTTTCCAAAGCTGGATTGCCCTATGGCTTGACGCATACCTATGCCGGGTATTCACTGGTCCGCGATGCGCGATCGCTCTGTGCGGCCGGGGCATTCGGGCCAATCCGCAAGGTTGCTGTCGAGTACCTGCAAGGCTGGTTGAGTCAGCCGCTGGAAACCACTGGGCAGAAGCAGGCTGCGTGGCGGTCTGACCCCGCGTTGAACGGACCGGGCGGCTGCATTGGAGACATCGGAACTCATGCGTTTCATTTGGTTGAATATGTGACCGGACTCAAGGTGACCAGCATCAATGCGGCGCTGCGCACGGTGGTGCCGGGGCGCAAGCTGGACGACGACTGCAACGCGCTGCTGCGGCTGGAAGGCGGCGCGAGCGGAACGCTGATGGCGTCGCAGGTGGCGGCCGGCGAGCGTAACGGCTTGCGGCTCCGCGTCTATGGCGAGAAGGGTTCGCTCGAATGGCACCAGGAAGACCCCAACCGGCTCAGCGTAAAGTGGCTGGATGGGCCGGAAGAGATTCGCCATGCGGCCGGCGGCTATTTGAGCGCCGATGCTTTGGCCGTGACTCGGCTTCCAGGTGGCCATCCGGAAGGGTATATCGAGGCTTTTGCGGTGTTGTACCGCGAGTTTGCTGAAGGCCTGCTGGCATGGCGCGCGGACCACACACATGCGCTGCCGGCGACGCTGCCGGGAATTCAGGCAGGTGTGCGCGGGATGCGATTTATCGAGCGAGCGATTGCAAGCAGCCGCGCGGAAAGCTGGGTGGATTTTTAGAACAGTCATGATCATTTCAGGAACCATTTCAGGAGAAGAGCGATGAAGACGATCAAGGGACCGGGGATCTTTCTGGCGCAGTTTGCCGGGGATGAGGCGCCGTTCAATTCGCTGGACGGCATGGTGAGATGGGCGGCGCGACTGGGCTTCAAGGGTGTTCAGATCCCCAGCTGGGACCGGCGGCTGTTCGATTTGCAGAGCGCCGCGGAGAGCCAGGACTACTGCGACACCATACACGGCGTGGTGGCGCAGGCGGGGCTTGCGGTCACCGAGCTGTCCACGCATCTGCAGGGACAGCTTGTGGCCACTCATCCCGCATACGATGTGGCCTTCGCGGATTTTGCTCCGCCCGAACTTGCCCAGGACGCGAAGGGACGCCAGGCATGGGCGGTGCAGCAACTGCGCTGGGCGGCTCAAGCCAGCCAGCGCCTGGGACTGACCGCGCACGCTACGTTTTCAGGGGCGCTGGCGTGGCCCTTCTTTTATCCGTGGCCGCAGCGGCCGGCGGGTTTGATCGAAGAAGCCTTTGCGGAGCTGGGGCGGCGATGGATTCCGATCCTCAATGCATTTGACGAGGCTGGCGTGGACGTCTGCTTCGAATTGCATCCGGGAGAGGATCTGCACGATGGAGCAACCTTCGAGCGGTTCGTGAATGCGGTGGGCGGGCACAGCCGGGCCAATATCCTGTACGACCCGAGCCACATGATTTTGCAACAGATGGATTATCTCGGCTTTTTGGATCTCTATCACGAGCGTGTGCGCGCGTTTCATGTGAAGGATGCAGAGTACCGGCCAAGCGCGCGCAGCGGCGTCTATGGCGGCTACCAGGCCTGGATCGACAGGCCAGGCCGCTTCCGCTCGCTGGGTGACGGGCAAATCGACTTCAACTCAATTTTCTCCAAAATGGCGCAATACGACTATCCCGGATGGGCTGTGCTCGAGTGGGAATGCTGCCTGAAGCATCCCGAGACCGGCGCCACAGAGGGCGCAAAGTTTATCAAGGAGAAGATCATTCGCGTGACAGACCGGGCCTTCGACGACTTTGCCGGCGGTGGCGCAGACGCTGAGAAGAACAAGAGGATTCTGGGGTTGGGTAAGTGAACAGGTCAGAGCGTGTTGCTAAAGCCCGTTTTGTGTCAGAGCATGACTTCAGTCGTGCCGCAAATGCAGCCCATTGAGGTTGGGCTTTACGGGCTGCGGAAAAAGGGCGCGGAGGGGGCGGATTCGCAAAATACATCCCGCAGGGGCTGAAGCCCAGGTCATCGTATTGGCCTTATCGGCATGACTGAAGTCATGCCCTGTTACAAAGCGGTGCGAAGTTTTCGCTTGAATGAGTTCTTCTGCAGCCTGTTTAGCGCCTGAGGGATTCAACCAAAATGTAAATGAGCTTTTGTGAAACGCTCTCTGGATCAGATCGCGATGCCGGCGGAGCGGTAAATTTCGGCGATGTAGCGCATGTCGCGCAGGCCTTCTTCGCCCGGCGATTGCGGCTCCAGATTGTTCTGGATGCAATGCGAAAAGTGTTCCGCTTCGGCCTGAAACTGTGAAGGATCGCGGGCCGGGTTGAGTTCGTCGATCTGTGTCCCCTGGTAGTTGGCGCGCAGATGCAGCCCTTCGTAGACGAATGCGTTGTCCACCTCGAGCCAGCCCTTCGATCCGTACACGCGAAAGTATCCGGGCATGTTTGCGCCATAAGTGGTGGCGCAACTGGCCACGATGCCGGAGGGGAAACGCATGGTCCAGGAGACGTTCTCTTCCACTTCGACGAAGCGGGCGTCGTGATCGATTGTGGAGGCGTATGCGGCGATGTGTTGCGGCTCCTCTCCGGTGAGATAGCGGCAGGCATTCAGCGAATAAATGCCTACGTCAAAGACAGGTCCTCCGCCGGCAAGTTTCTTGTTGGTGCGCCATTCGTTGGGTCCCATGTTGAAGCCGAAAGAGCTGTCAATGGCCTGCACCTGGCCCAGTGCGCCGTCGCGGATCAAGCGAATGGCTTTGAGGTTGGTCGGCTCGTAGTGGCAGCGGTAGGCGATCATGAGCTTTACCTTGGCAGCCTTGCAGGCGGCGATCATCTGCTCGGCATCGGCAACGCTGGTGGACATGGGTTTCTCGCAAAGAACGTGTTTGCCGGCCTTGGCGGCGCGGATGGTGTACTCGGCGTGCATCGAGTTGGGCAGCGCCACGTAAACCGCATCGACGGCGGGATTGCTGGCGATCTGGTCGAAGTTCTCGTAACTGTAAATGCAGGTGGAGGGGATGCCGTACTCGGCTGCAATGCGGTCGGCCTTGTCGCGATGCCCGCTGACCAGGGCGGTGATCTGCGAGTTGGTGGTCGATCGTGAGCCGGGCATGAAGTGGCCGGCGATGCGGCCCAGTCCGATGACGGCATAGCCAATTTTCTTGGGCTGCGTTTGCGCGTTCAAGACCGGGGCCACGCGCGCGGCCAGGCTCAGCGTTCCGAGCTTGGCAAAGTCTCTGCGGGTGAGGGGCATGGGGTTGAATCTCCGAATAGAATGTGGGTGGATGGGCGAGATGCCAAGCCCTACCACTATAGCCTACTATCGGTTTTATGGAACCTTTGGTTTTGGATGGACAGGCCCTGACGCTGGGCGAGATTGAGGCCGTGGCGCTCTGGGCACGGCCGGTCGTAATTGCGGCTTCAGCTGCGGCGCGGGTGAGTGCGAGCCGTGAGCTGATTGAGGGCATTCTGGCCGCGGGACAGACCGTTTACGGCGTAAACACGGGCTTCGGCAAACTGTCCGACGTCAGCATTCCCTCCGGCAGCCTGGCGCAGTTGCAGACCAACCTGGTGCGCAGCCATGCGGGCGGTGTGGGTCAGCCGCTGTCGGAGGGTGAATCGCGGGCAATGCTGCTGTTGCGGGCCAATGTGCTGGCCAAGGGATTCAGCGGCTGCCGCACGGAGCTTGTGGAACTGCTGGCGGCGCTCTTGAATGCGGGCGTGCATCCGGTGATCCCGGAAAAGGGCTCGGTGGGCGCGAGTGGGGATTTGGCGCCGCTGGCTCACCTGGCGCTGGTGGTCATCGGCGAGGGCGAGGCGTTGTTGCAGGGCGAGCGCATGGCCGGCGGCGAAGCGCTGCTGCGCGCCGGATTGGCGCCCCTGGCGTTGGCGGCCAAAGAAGGGCTGGCTCTGCTCAACGGAACCCAGGCCATGACGGCTGTCGGCGCACTTGCCGTGGTGCGCGGACTGCGTGTGGCTAAGCTTGCCGATGTTGCCGGCGCAATGGCCCTGGAGGCGTTGATGGGCACGCCCGCGGCGTTCGATGCGCGCATTCACGAGGTGCGCCCTCATGCTGGCCAGATGGCTGCGGCAGCGCACCTGCTGCGGCTGCTGGAGGGCTCGGAGATTCGCGAGGCGCATCGCGAGCACGATTCGCGCGTGCAGGATGCGTATTGTCTGCGCTGCATGCCGCAGGTGCACGGAGCGGTGCGCGATGTGCTGGCCCATGTTCGCGGCGTACTCGAAATTGAGGCCGGCTCGGCTACGGATAATCCGTTGGTGTTTGTGGAGCAGGCGGGCGGCGGAGTGGTCATATCCGGCGGAAATTTTCACGGCGCGCCGCTGGCCTACGCCTTCGACTACGCGGCCATTGCACTCACGGATCTGGCCGGCATCACCGAGCGCCGCATCGACCGTCTTCTGAATCCGGACATCAACGAGGGGCTGCCCGCGTTCCTTTCGCCCGATGCGGGGCTTTCTTCTGGATTCATGATGGCTCAAATTGTTGCGGCGGCGTTGATCAACGAGTGCCAGGTGCTGGCGCATCCGTCTTCGACAGGCAGCATTCCAACCAGCGGCGGCAAGGAAGATCACGTCTCGATGGGCATGACCGGGGCCATCAAGCTGCGCCAGATTGTGGAGCACGCGGAGCGCATTGTGGGCATCGAGCTGATGTGCGCCGCGCAGGGCCTTGAGTTCCGCAGGCCGCTGAAATCGGGCAGGGAAGTCGATCGAGTCTACGACGCAGTGCGCTCCGTTGTGCCGCGCCTGGAGCAGGATCGCGTGCTGGCCACGGACATTGACGCGCTGGCCTCTGCGGTCAGAGCGGGGACCTTCGACGAGTGGTGCGACTGATCCCGCAGCGCCCTGCGCAGGCCGCATCCTGCGTTACTGCACGCCGATATCGCCGTCCACGTCGACCACCAGGCCGTCCCCATCGATTTGCACGGAATGGATCTTGAGCCGGTCGAGGGTGACCTTGTAGCCGGATGTGGCGGTTGAGCCTTTCAGAGCCTCGCGCAGCAGGTCGGCGGCATTCACTTTCATGCCCGACGGGACCTGGTGGCTGAGAAAGGGAGCAAGGATGAAATTGAGCTCGCTGTGGTCGCTGACTTTATCAATACGAGCGTCGCGGAAGCCAACCGTCTCACCTTCCCCGACCGGGGCCAGCGAGACCTCGGCGGGGAGCGAGAGTGCGATGCCGATGCAGGCACCAGCCACACGCTGGCCGAGGCGGGCGTGGGTCTTAACCCGGACTATAATGCGGTCTTCGACAAAGGCGAGCTTGGGGTTCTCTGCGTAAACGAAGCAGGCGGACTGGGCGTTGCCTTTCAGGTAATACCGGCCTTCGGGGCCGCTGAAAAGCTGCTGTTTCAGGGTGCGCTCCAGGGCATCGCGGCTGACCTTGAGCTCGACGGCGCCGGCCTGCCGAAGAACGCCCGCCGCCAGCAGGGCAACAGCCGCCCATCTTCGCCAGGATGTTGTCATACTAGTATCGTGCCACCGCAGGCTCGATCATGACCAGTTTTGGCCTTACAAAGGTCACTGCGTTGGTGTATGACGGAAAAGGAACTAGAAAGGTAATTCTTTGTACGACAAGAGTATAGGGGTTTTTCCACAGAAAGTTGGCAGTTCGCATTTTGATGCAGAAACCATGCATTTTCTTATTGATTTTTGAACAAAAAATACGTAAAATAAGAAGCTGTGGTTTTCCTCAAGAGTGACAGGAACTCCCCCAGCCCGTTGCCGAGGATACAAGCGCGGATGCTAGCGCAAATCAAACCCTTTTAAGGACAGAAAATCGATGGCAAAGCGTCGTGGAAATCCAAATTGGGGCAAGCCGGAGCCCATAGGGCCGGTTGTGCCTACTGTGACCTCCTTCGAACAGATCGTGAAGGAGTTCAAGCTTAGCCCTGACCAGTACATCCGGTCGACCCGCTTGCGGGAATGGGCGCGGAGGAACAAGAACTCCAAGTATATCCCGGAGGCGCTTCTGGAAGCCTGGGGATTTGAGATTGAGTCAACGCTGTAGAGCAAGTCGCTGCGATTCGCTCCCAAAAGCGCCGCCCGAGGGCGGCGCTTTTGCTGTCTGTGGATGCAGCCTTCAGCTTGCAGCTACTGTCAGCTTTTAAGCTATAGCTTCCAGCCTCCCCAGGCTTTCCGCCGCGGCGGAGGAAACCCCTTCGACAGGCTCAGGGCGGGCTCTCCTCCCCACGGACGAAAACCTGTCCGCGGGGACCCCGGCTCTGGGACGCCAGGCTGAGGTGGTAAGTTCTTTGTTTCGATGGGGCGAAACGCCTGTTTTTGACTTAATCCTTTTCTTTTGCGGGGGTTGCGGCAAAAGTGGGGGAGGGGTGGGGGTCAACTGCGTGAATCCATTGCCGGACCTCGGCGCAGAGGACGACTGCGGGGTTTTGAGGGAGGGATAGAAGGCTGCCTCCAGGCTTTCGTCGGTGGAAGGCGGGATGGCTTGGATCACAAGTGGTATCGCGGTTGCGGTCTTTTCCTCGCTGCATCTCCGATTGTGCGCCGGGGGAAGGAAATTATCTGCAAACCACCTGCGTCACCTGTGGTGGGGCGGGCGGCGCTTGCGCG
>DATKGE010000090.1:0-8319 GCA_035510955.1 Occallatibacter sp.
GCTGACCTACGACCGGCCCACGGCGGCGCGGCTGGGGATTACGCCAGCGACTCTGGACAGCACGCTCTACAGCCACTTCGGGCAGTCGGAAGTCTCCATCATCTATACGCAACTGAATCAGTATTACGTGGTGCTGGAAGCGGCGCCGCCGTACTGGCAGAGTCCGGATGGGCTGAAAGATGTCTATCTGAACACGAGCGGCAAGGGCGTCATCCCGCTTTCGACGGTGGCGAAAGCAGTGGCCAGCACCACGCCGCTTGTCATCAACCACACAAGTTCGTTTCCATCCGTGACGGTGTCGTTCAACCTGGCCACCAACATGTCGATGAGCGATGCGGTGCGCGAGGTGACGCAGATGCAGCAGCGGCTGGGTATGCCGGACACGGTGCGGGGCTTTTTTGCCGGCACTGCCGCGGCTTACCAGACTTCGCTGGCCAGCGAACCCATTCTTGTGGCGACAGCGCTGCTCGCGGTCTACATCGTTCTCGGCATCCTTTATGAGAGCCTGGTGCATCCGCTCACCATCATCTCCACTTTGCCATCGGCCAGCGTGGGAGCCATGCTGGCGCTGATGGCCTTCAAAATAGACCTGAATGTGATTTCGATCATCGGTATCATACTGCTGATCGGCATTGTGAAGAAAAATGCCATCATGATGATCGACTTTGCGCTGGTGGCGGAGCGCGACCAGGGCAAGACTACGACCGAAGCCATCTTCCAGGCCTGCCAGCTTCGCTTCCGTCCGATTCTGATGACGACCATGGCGGCAATCTTCGGCGCACTGCCGCTGGCGTTCGGGACGGGCACCGGTTCCGAACTGAGGCGCCCGCTGGGCATCACCATTGTGGGCGGTCTGATTGTCAGCCAGGTATTGACTCTCTACACTACGCCCGTTGTCTATATTCTCTTCGATTGGGCGCGCCTGTGGATGCAGGGAAAACGGCGCCATGAGGTGCTGCGTCCTGGAACCGCCGAGGCTTCCTAGAAAAGGATCGTTATGGAGTTGGCTATGAAAAAGTCGAAGTCGCGAACCCGGAAAGCGCCGGCAGCCGTGTGCGCAGCTTATGCCGCATTGCTCTGCGCGATGCTGGCCGGCTGCAATGTAGGGCCGAAGTATGTGCCACCCGCGACGACGGCGCCACCGGCCTACAAGGAGTCTCCCGAACAGTTCAAGGAAAATGGCGCGTGGACCGTGGCGCAACCCCAGGACGGGGCGCTGCGCGGCAAATGGTGGGAGATCTACAATGAGCCGGATTTGAACGCGCTGGAGGACCAGCTCAACATCGACAATCAGAATATTCGCGAGGCCTTTGAGAACTTCATGGAGGCGCGCGCGGTGGTGCGCGAGACGCGGTCGCAGTTGTTTCCCACGCTGAGCGTGGGGCCGTCTTACACGCGGTCGCAGAACTCATCGAACCTGGGGTCCGGGGCAATTGCGAACAGCCAAAGCGGGACGCAGTCGCAGATTTTCTCGCTTCCCGGCGAGGTTTCGTGGGAGCCGGACCTGTGGGGAAAAGTGCGCAACGAGGTGCACTCCAGCCAGTACAACGCACAGGTTTCCGCCGCCGACCTGGCGCTTGAAAAGCTGACGGAACAGGCCAGCCTGGCCGAATTCTTCTTTGAGATTCGCGGTCAGGACGCGCTGCAAAAAATCCTCGACGACGCCGTGGATACGGACAAGAAGTCTCTCGACGCCGAGCAGGGGCGCTATGACACGGGCGTCGACGATGAGATTTCGCTGGTGCAAGCGCAGACCACGCTGGCTGCCGCACAATCGTCAGCCATCAACAACAAGATTGCGCGCGCCCAATTTGAGCACGCGATTGCCATGCTGATCGGCAAGCCGGCTTCGGGGTTTTCCATCCCCGTGCTGGCCAAGACCAGCGCGCCTCCGCCGATTCCGGTCGGACTGCCATCGCAACTCCTTGAGCGGCGGCCGGACGTGGCTGCCGCAGAGCGGACGATGGCCTCAGCGAATGCCCAGATCGGCGTGGCTTACGCGGCCTATTATCCTTCTCTGACAATTTCAGGCAGCGGCGGCGTGGAGAGTTCGGCCATCGGGAAGCTGCTCGAAGCAACCAGCCGTTTCTGGTCTGTCGGTCCGTCGCTCTCCGAGACTGTCTATGACGGAGGGCTGCGCCGGGCGACCGTCAATCAATACATCGCAACGTACAATACCGATCTTGCCGCCTATCGCCAATCGGTGCTGACCGCATTCCAGCAGGTGGAAGATTCCCTTGCGGCGGTGCGCATCCTGTCCGAGCAGCTGGTGCGCCAGCAGGAAGCTGTCGACCATTCGAAGAAGTATCTGGATCTGGAGCAGACACGCTACGACACCGGTCTCGATCCGTATATCGATCTGGCGGTCGCGCAATCCACTTTGTACGGGAACCAGGAGTCTCTGGCCGCTTTGCAGATTCAACAGATGACGGCGTCGGTGGAATTGATTCAGGCGCTGGGCGGGGGTTGGGATCAATCGCAGCTGCCAACAGCCGCGCAGGTTACCGCGAAGCCGGCTCGGACCGATACGACCATTCAGCATTAGGTCTCGGAACGCGCAATCCCGGTTGCTGAGGTTCGAGCATCCTAGCATCCGGAGTGCAATCCCGACCAGACAGGAAGTGAATCGCTGTAGCCGAATTGGCTCGGAATTTGGCGTCGGGAGGTTCTGAAAAGGGTATCGCATTCTCCGCGGATAGGGATATACTTCTGTTCCGCGATGGTAAAGACCGCGCTGGATGGCATGCGCACATCCTTCTGCGTGGTGTCAGGAGATCCCGATGAAGATTACAGACACGATTGGATTGGTGCTGAAGAGCAAAGGCGTCAAAACGGTGCTTTCGATTGCGCCCGAGCAGTTGGTCTACGAAGCTCTCGAAATGATGGCCGAGCACGATATCGGCGCCCTGTTGGTGCTTTCCGGCAATCGGCTGGCGGGGATCCTGTCGGAGCGCGACTACGCGCGCAAGGGAGTCCTGATGGGTCATCTGTCGAAAGAGACCCAGGTGCAGCAAATCATGACCAGCCCGGTTGTTTTCGTCAACCCGAAGCACACCGTGGATGAGTGCCTGGCCATGATGACCCAGCACCGCATCCGCCATCTGCCGGTGTTGCAGGATGACACCGTGGTGGGAATTATCTCCATCGGCGACCTGGTGAAATGGGTGATCACCGAACAGGAGCAAACCATTCAGGACCTGCATGGCTACATTGTGGGGTCGTACCCGGGATAGCCGGCACGTGGGGTCCTTTTTCAGAATTCGTTCACCTATCTTTGCGCATCTTCGCTTATCTTGATGGAGCAACTGCTCCAGCCTAGACGCCCGTAGAACCGAGACCGGTTCAGAAAGCCTTTGTGCGCTCGTCTGCGCCTAATATACAGTGAACTGACGGAGCCGAAGAAACGCCCGATGGACAGGGGGACGGATGCGGATTTTCACTTTCATTGCCGGTGTTGTCTGCTTGTTTGCAGCGCTGTTCGATGCCTTCCAGACCATCATTCTGCCGCGCCGCGCGACGGGGCGATTTCGGTTGACGCGCATTTTCTATATCACTACCTGGAGACCGTGGGTCTTCTTTACCAAACGCATCCGCGATTTGCGCAGGCGGGAGTCCGCCTTCAGCTACTACGGACCGATGTCGCTGATATTCCTGCTGGCGATGTGGGCAACGGCATTGACGATGGGCTTTGCGCTGATCTATTTTGCGCTGGGCAGTCCGTTTACCGACCCGCTGCAAGTCACCGGCTTTCAATCGGACCTCTACGTGAGCGGAACCACCCTCTTCACGCTGGGTCTGGGAGACGTGACGCCCCACCGAGGCTGGGTGCGCGCGGTGGTCATTCTTGAATCGGGCACCGGGCTGGGACTGCTGGCTGTTGTGATGGGATATTTTCCGGTGCTCTACAGTGCGTTTTCGCGGCGCGAGGTCAGTATCTCCCTTCTTGACGCGCGGGCCGGGTCGCCGCCTACAGCCGCGGAGCTGCTGCGACGGCACTCGTATGAAGGCGGAGAGAGCGCGCTGGGGCTGCTGCTGGTGGAGTGGGAACGCTGGTCGGCGGAGCTGTTGGAGAGCCACATCTCTTATCCGCAGCTCTGCTATTTCCGCTCGCAGCACAGCAATCAAAGCTGGATCAGCGCTTTAACGGCGGTGCTGGACACTTCAGCACTGTTGATCGCCGGCGTGCAGGGGCACGAGGCACGCCAGGCGCAGTTGACCTTTGCCATGGCCCGCCACGCGCTGGTCGATCTGTCGCAGATATTCTCCTTGCTGCCGACCAAAAACGCTCAAGACAGGCTTCCTGCCGCGCGCTATGAGCAGCTTTACGAATTGCTGTGCCAGAGCGGAGTGAGCGTTTGCCGCGACGGCCATTCGTTTGAAAGGCTGGGCGAAATGCGTGCGCTCTACGAGGGCTATGCGGAGGTGTTGAGCAATCATCTTTGCATGCCGCTGCCCCCATGGATCGCCGATGCGCCGCACAAGGACAACTGGCTCGCCGTGGCCAAACTGCGCGCACAGACAGAAGCCGCCAACGCGGCGCCTGCCAAGGCAGACTCGAATAAGGTTCCGGTGCAAACCATCGCCAGGCTGGTGGACGATCATCACGACTTTTGAACCGCGAGGCAGGCAGCGGTCTCAAGCCTGGGGGCGGGCGGCAGCCGCACTTTCAAATAAATCCACGAACTCCCGATAGTGGCGCGCAATTTCGGTGACCGCGGTCTCACGCGATGTTTTCTTGTCGCGCCAGGCAACAAGCGGATCCCAGAAGTCGGTACGGCCGACAGCGAAACCGATGAACCCCGGAACGCTGGCCGCTATGGTCAGCCATTCGCGCACCTTCCGGTCATCCTCGCCGCGGCCCAGGAGGATGCAGCCCACCGTGGCGCGGCCGCCAGCTCGAGCAATGGCGACCATCTTCTCGCAATCCTCGCGCCGGTCCAGTCCTTCGATCTTCCACACATCGGGCTCGACCCCGGCGCTCTGGAGTTCCGTAATGGTCTGCTCCATCAGCCGCGGGCGCATGTCGCGGTCATAGGCCTTCTTGTCGCCCTTCACTTTTTCAAGCTGCGCTTTCTCCGCGGGAACGAGCAGCTCAAACATGAACAGGCTTTTTTTTGCATTAAGGAGGTAATCGGACAGCCGTTTGAGACGGTCCGATTGGCGGCGATTGAGGGTTGGATCGCCCTCCGGGTTATAGCGCACCAGGACCTTGCAGAAGGTGGGATGGATGTCTTCAATGTGGGCTGCGAAATCGTCTCCGTATTCAAAGTCGAATTCTTCCTGGCCGCTCTTCTCTGCGGGGCATGCGAAGGTAAAGCCCTGCTCGGATGCGTCGCGAAGGATGGCGTGGCCGAACTGCTCGTCGACCAGAATGCCTCCCTTGGCCTTGGGCGCGCCTTTGGCAAGAGCCTCCTGGAAACCGTCGTAAATCACCTGCTTGGCCGCGGCGATCTGCGCTGTTTGTTCAGTTGTGAGTGCACCTTTCCAGCCAAACATGCCGGTCTCAAACGAGCCGCGATGGTCGAAGGGAAGAATGTAAAGCGGCTTCTGATAGCCACGGATTGTCATGCTCGCTCCTTTCGCCTGCAATGGCCATGAGTTTAACTCTTGGTTGAGCTTTCGCCCTGTCGGGTTGTCTCACAGTTGGAGCCTGGTCGAACGCTCCAGCATGGGCTGTTGGGGTATGGTCTCAGTGGCGGGTCTCGGCGGCGCCGACGGAGGCGGCGGGCAGGTCGCCCTGGGCGAGCTTGCGGTGGAAGAAGGCGAGCACGATGCCGTAAAGGCTGTAAGCCAGTTCGGGATCGTAGCGTGGGCCTTCGTCGCGCATGAAGGCGTGAGCGCCGTTGACCTCGTGCCAATTGAGGCGCAAGCCGAGCTCGTTGAGCCGGGCGAGCACTTTCATGCGACCTTCAAGCGGAATGTGCGGGTCTTGACGGCCCCAGATCATGAGCAGTCCGCCGTGGATGTCCCTGGCGCGCTCCAGCGAATCGTCCTTCATGCCTTCGCCGAGTCCGCCCTTGTGGATATCGGTGGCGTAAAAGCAGGAGGCGCCAAGCACGTCGGGGTTCATTGCCGCGCGGAAGGCCAAGTGACCGCCGATGCAGATGCCAAGCGCGCCTAGCTTGCCGGTGCAGTCAGCCCTTTCGGCTAGGTGGTCGAGCGCGGCGCGGGCGTCGGCGTCGTAACTGGCCAGCTTCTTGGTGGTTTTGAGCGCGTTGCCCCGGTCCGAGCCGGCCTGGTCGTAGGCGAAGACCGTGCCTGCAGGCTCGAACTCGTGGTAGATCTCGGGCATGGCGACGATGTAGCCGTGGCCGGCGAAGAAGGCGGCGGTGCGCCGGATGGGCGCAGTGATTTGAAAGATCTCGGAGTAGAAGACGATGCCGGGATAGCGTCCGGGCGCCGCGGGGCGGACGATGTGAGTCCGCATGGGCCCGTTGGGGGTGGCGAGCGTGACAAATTCGTCGCTGATTACAATCACGGTTTCCTCCTCAATTTTCCCAGGGCCATTCCTGGTAGCCACTGCGACCATCGTACTCTCGGATCCAGCTCCGGTAAGCGTATGAAATCGGCGGTGAGTCCGATCAGCCGTCGAATCAACCTTATAGGTCCCTTCCTTCGGCCGCGCGGGCGATCGCCCTGCGGCCTTGACGGCTTAGAGCGGCGCCAGAGCAGGCTTCGGGTACCATCGGCTCTGGCTCCGCTGTTGCCAATTCCGAACCCGCACTCCCGACTTCGTGACGGGCGTCACGCAGTCATCGAAATAGCCCATGCCCGGTTGCGACCTCATAGGTGAACGTGATATTCAGATGAGGTATGTCCAGCGACTCCGCTTCCAAAGACACCCTTCCGCTTCGCTCGTTCAATCGCCGCAACTTCCTAAAGGCTGCCGGATCGGCCGCGATTCTTCCTGCTGTTCTTCCCGCCTTCGGCGCGCAGAGCCCGGGGACGACTCCAGCCAACAACCGCATCAATCTTGGCGTGATCGGCATGGGCTGGCAGGGTCCGGGCAATACGCAGGCCTTCCTGGCGTCGGAGGATTGCCAGGTAGTGGCGGCATGCGACATTGATACGAATCATCTGCAGGCCGCGATCAAGATGGTGAATGACGCTTACGGGACCGAGGATTGCAAAGGCTACCACGATTACCGGGAACTGCTTGCCCGCGACGACATCGATGCAGTGATGCTTGCCGTGCCCGATCATTGGCATGAAATCGTCGCCACCGAAGCCGCCCGCCATAAAAAGGACATCTACGCCGAGAAGCCACTCGCGCACACCATCGCCGAACAGCAATCCATTGTTCGCGCAGTCCAGCAGAACGGCATTATCTGGCAGATGGGCTCATGGCAGCGCTCGGTTCCGACCTTTCATAAGGCGGCGGAAATCGTGCGCAATGGGCTGATCGGCACGGTGACCAAAGTGGAGGTTGGCCTGCCGGGCGGAAACTCGGATTTTGACGACGTACAAAAGGACGCGCTGGCCAAGCTGGCCGCCCAGGGCGTAACAGTCGCGAGCATGGAACAGGTTGTGCCCGGATCGAAAGCGTGGGACCTGCTGGTCACCGATCCTCCGGCGGAATTGGACTACCAGACATGGATCGGCCCCTCCAAAATGGAGCCGTACATGAGGGTCCGCTCTCATAAATCGTGGCGCTGGAATTACAACACTGGCGGCGGGCAGCTTCTGGACTGGATCGGACATCATTGCGACATAGCGCACTGGGGCCTGGATTTCGATAACTCCGGTCCGTCCGAGGTGGAAGGCAGCGGCGACCTGCCGCCAGCCAATGCGGTCTGGAACTCCGCGCCAAAGTACCGGTTTGAATTGAAATATCCGCAGGGCATCACCATGACCATCGCCGGCGGCTACCCGGACATTAAGAGCGGCGTGAAATGGATTGGCACGGAAGGCTGGGTGTGGGTGGATCGGGGAGGGTTTGACGCGTCGAATCCCGCCTGGATACCTGGTAAATATCTGCCCAGAGAACTGCGCAAGGTAAAGCTTTACACTTCTTCCAATCACCAGCAAAACTTTCTGGACTGCGTAAAAACGCGTCAAGCTACCATTACGCCTGTGGAAGTTGGACATCACTCGGCCATTCCCGGACACCTTTGCCTGATCTCCATGCTTACCGGGAAAAAAATCCGCTGGGACGTGAAGGAAGAAAAGATCATCGGCGATCGCGAAGCCAGCAAGCATATGACCCGCGAATACCGGGCGCCATGGAAGATGAGCTGAGCGGTCATTTAGCTGCAGCCACTTTTCGTTGTTTCGCCGGTTTGCAGCGCAAGCATTTTTGAAAACCTTTGCATTTCAATC
>DATKGE010000091.1:0-7827 GCA_035510955.1 Occallatibacter sp.
CGATGCCGGAAATGTCACACCGCAATTAGTTGGCGATATCCGCTCGTGGAACTGGTGATTGGAACAACTGCGGCACTCTCTGCTTGGAGTTTGTTGAGTGGCCCTTGGGATCCCGCCCCGTCCACTCTGGACATCTTCACAGCATTGTTGCTTGTGGCTGGAAAATTCATTTTCTATTGGCTGATCGTGGCTCTCGCTGTGCTTGATGCCGAAAATCTGTGGCTCCCAAACTGGATTACATTGCCAGGAATCGCTCTCGGGATGGCGTACAAACTGCTGAATTTGTGGCTGATCGTTCGAATGCACAACGCGGATTCATTTGAACTTGAGAAGTATGGCCCATACGGCATGGCAGTGAAGTGGCTTCTCGGCATCGCCGCTGCTGCCCTACTCATCCTGCTCATCCGTTGGCTCTACAAGCTTATCCGCAAGCGCGAAGGGATGGGACTGGGCGACGCGAAGCTCATGGCGATGCTGGCCGCGTGGCTCGGGCTGCCTGGCGCGCTGCTGGCCTTCGGCCTGGGAGCTGTTCTTGGGAGCGTTGTGGCGCTGGCGCTGCTTGCGGTGCCGGCTGCGCGGCGCGGATCCGAATCCTGGGGCGCAACCAAGCTTCCCTTCGGCACTTTCCTCTGCGTCGGCGGGATCGTCAGCGCGCTGTGGGGTCAGCCGATGATCAACGCTTATCTGCACTGGGTTGGCTTCTGATTGGCTTGACCCGCGGACGGCGTCCGGGGCTGAAGCCGGCGCCGATTCAGCAGGCCCTTTGCGGGGGTTGAAACCCCCGCCTCCCTCCGTTTCGAGTTGCTGCGAAGCCTATCAGCCACGCAGGAGGGCTGACTATTTCGCCGGGGGCGCGGGCGAGGCGGCCTTGGCATTGGCGATCTCCGGCTCCTTCAGTGCCTTGATGGCCTCTTTGCCGTGCTTGCTGTCGGGGTCGTACTCGGCCACTTTCTGGTAGTAGGCGCGGGCATCGGCAAAGTGACCCAGGTGCCGCTCGCTCTCCGCCAGGCCCCAATAGACTTCCGGCTCATCCGGCGCCAGCACCATGGCCGACTCGAACCGCGACAGCGCGGCCTTCCAGTTTTTCCTGTCCAGTTCGTACTTGCCCACTTCGATGTCTTCCGCAGAGGTCTCGTGATGCTCCGGTCCCGGAACCGCGAGCTTTCTTCTCTTGCCCTGCGGCTGACTGTCATCGTCCGGACCGGGGAGAATCTTGTCCAGCCCCGCAGAGCTCGAACTGGAATCCATCGGCTGCGCGCTATTGTCGTCCGGAGCCGCATCGTCGGGGCTGCGCACCGGGTCCAGATCCGCGCCGGGAAGCTTGACCCGTTCGCTGTCCGCTCCGTTGTAGGTTCCTTCCGGCAACGCCGGCGCATCCTTCGACGGCATCACCGGAATGTTGTTCGTATCCACGGGAAACGGGTTGGATTCGGCGGGCTTTGGCGGGGTTGCGGCCGGCTTCTGGTTGGCGTCCGCGGGGACATTCTGGCTTGCCGGGGCCTGCGCAGAGAGCGACATCGCCGCCATCAGGCAGCCTGCGGCAACCAGCACAACCGGAAAGCCCCTCTTCATCTCTCTTATCCTTGCTCGTTCAAAAACCAATCTGGACTCGTTCAGAAATCAATCCGGACTCGTTGAAAAATCCGTACTGATTCAATGGTACGATGCGGAGCATACGACAACTTCTACGCTAAGGAAAGCATCGCACAAACGCATGGCCTTGATCATCCGCTCCTCCGCCATCCACGCCGCCGGCTGCTACACCACAACCCCCATCGCCAAAGGCCGCCGCGTGGCCGAATATACAGGCCCGCGCTTGAGCAAAGCCGAGGCCGACAAGGCTTATGAGGCGTCGACCATCACCTACCTGTTTGGACTGGGGGCAGGCGAGATCGTCATCGACGGCCACTGCACGGCCATGTTCATCAACCACAGTTGCGACGCCAACTGCGAGACCAGCGAAATCCGCGGCCGGATTTGGATCAAGTCCATCCGCGCCATCGCCGCCGGGGAGGAAATTACTTACGACTATTGCCTCTACGACGGCGGCGACGACGAAGCCATCTGCAACTGCGGGGCGAAGAAGTGCCGCGGCACAATGTACTCGAAGGAAGAGATCCGGCGGCGGAAACGGACCACAAAGGAAGCCGCGGTCAAAACCCCTCGAGAAAAGAAGCAGACAGGCAAAGGCAAATCCGGCCGGAACGCGACGGCTGCGAAAGCCTGAGCCGAGGTTCGTCATCCGCAGCCAGCGCAATGCCGCCGAGTTCTTTTCCGCCCTCCTCGTCCATTCACCTCGGAACGATACAATCTCACTAGGCCGTCCGGAAGCCAAAAAGCTGGCGCTGGGTGCCCCATCCTTCGCGTGCATTGCGAGGGGTGGGAAACCTCGAAGCTAAAGGCGGGCCATCGAGGAGCGCGTCTCATGGGTTACCAGGTTCTGGCCAGGAAGTATCGTCCGCAGCGCTTTGCCGACGTGGCCGGGCAGGAGCACGTGACTCGCACGCTTCTGAATGCGCTGGCGCAGAACCGCATCGCGCACGGCTACATCTTCTCCGGGCATCGCGGCATTGGGAAAACCACCATCGCGCGCATCGTCGCCATGGCGCTCAACTGCCGGACAGAAATTGGTGCCGAAGCCCGCCCCACTCCCGAGCCGTGCGGCGTGTGCGACTCGTGTGTCGAGATTCGCCAGGGCAATGCTGTCGACGTGATCGAGATCGACGCAGCTACCAACCGCGGCATCGACGAGATTCGCGAGCTGCGCGAGGCTGCCCGCTACGCGCCCTCCCGCGACCGCTACAAGATCTATATTCTGGACGAGGCGCACCAGATCACTGATGCGGCCTTCAATGCGCTGCTTAAAACGCTCGAAGAGCCCCCGGCGCACGTCATCTTCATGATGGCGACCACGGAGCCTGAAAACATTCCGCAGACCATCCGGTCGCGCTGCCAGCACTTCAGTTTTCACGCGGTAAGGTTCGACGACATTTTGACGCAGCTGCGCATGATTGCCGAATAGGAGCAGGTGGAGGCGGAAGACGCGGCGCTGGCGCTGCTGGCCGAGGCCGGCGATGGGTCGATGCGCGACGCGCTTTCCATCATGGACCAGGCGATTGCGTCGGCGCCCATCGAGAACGGCCGGCCGGTGCTGAGCGGCGCGCAGATTCGCGAGCTGATGGGCGCGGTGCCCAATGCGGTGTTCGAGCGGCTGCTGGAGGCTGTCGCCGCGGGACAGAGCGCCGAATTGATGGAGCAGTTGAATGTGCTGGTGAACGCGGGGCACAGCCCTTCGTCGCTGGCGCGGCAGATGGTTCGCTACCTGCGCAACGCGCTGATGTCGAAGCTGGGCGGCGAGCAGACGGAGCTGCTGCAGATCAGCGGCGACGAACGCGCCCGCGCAACGCGCACTGCACTGCTGTTCAGCGAAGAGGAGCTGACGCGCAATTTGCAGATCGTGCTGCGCACCTTCGACGATCTGAACTACCGCCAGGAGCAGCGCTTCCACCTGGAACTGGGCCTGCTGAAGCTGATCCATGCGCAACGGCTGCTGCCGCTGGAGGAACTGCTGAGCGGCGCTGTTGGCGGGGCTGGCGTGCGCAACAGTGCGGCTGCAAACCCCTCCCCGCGTGCAACGGCTTCTTCGCCGCGCACTGCACCTGCGCCGGCATCTGGGCCTGCGCCGGCATCTGCATCTGCGCATGCAGCATCGCCGTCTATTTCGCCGTTTGCTTCGACGGGCTCAAGCTGGAGTTCACCGCCTGTGGCCGCGGCTCCGAGGTCCACAAGCCCGAAGGCGGATTCCGCTCTCAGGGTGGATTCCGCGGCAAATCCGGGGCCGACGATTGAGCGGACTGCATCCACGCCTGCCGGATCCGCCGAACTGTCCGCAAGCTATGGTTCCGTGGCGACGCTGACGGAAGACGAGCCAGCGACAGCCCCTGAAGCGGGCGCTGCGATACTCGCCGCTTCCAGTCTTGAATCCGTGCGCCACGCCATCGGCACCGCGCTGGTTAACGCCGGGCACGTCTCCGCCGCGCAACTGCTGGGCGCGGGGGCGTGGGCTCTGGAAGCCACCAGTCTGCGCATTGAAGTTCCGGGCATGGGCAAGAAGATGCTCGCCCTGACCATCAACGCCGCGTCGGAGAAGATCATTCGCCAGGAGTTGCAGCGGCTGGGCGCGCCGAGCCGATTTCTGGTCGTTCCCGGGGACGGGGCCGCACAAATCAACTCGCTCACCGACGCGCCTCTCCTTGCTGGCAGCATTCAGGAGACTGCGCTTTCGAATCCACTTGTGCAGCGGGCGAAGGAAATCTTCAAGGCCGAGGTCCGCAGCGTCGTCGATCTGCGGCAAAAGTAAACGCGGGCGACCATCCCGCGCCAATCTGTTGAGGCACACAGACGAGGCACACAGACTATGATCAATCCGCTCAAAATTCCGGAGATGCTTGCGCAGGCCAACCAGATGCAAGAGGAGATTCAGCGCAAGCTGGGCGAGACGGTGGTGGAGGGAACCAGCGGCGGCGGCGCTGTGACCGCGACCCTGAACGGCAAAAAGGAGCTTCTCAAAATCCGCATCGACCCTTCGGCGGTGGTGGGCCTGGGCGGTGGCCAGCCCGACGTGGAGATGCTGGAGGATCTGGTCGTCGCCGCCGTCAACGACGCCGGCCGCCACGCCGATGATGCCATCAAGTCCAGCGTGCAGGGGATGCTGGGCGGCCTGAAAATTCCTGGATTGAGCTGATAGTCAGCTCGGAGGGGCATGAAACAGCGCCAGTCTGCGAGCGAGGAAAATCCCGGCTCTTCGACGCCGGGGGAGCGGGCATGATTGTGATTCGCGAATGCAAAGGGCAGGACGAACTGGAAGCCTGCGTCCAGCTCCAGGTGGAGACCTGGGGATACGACCCGGCGGATGTGATTCCGCGCAAGGCGTTTCTGGTCTGGCAGAAGGTGGGCGGACAGGTGATTGGCGCGTTCGACACGGAGATTCCCGGCGCGCCGCCCGAGGGCAGCGGGGAATCGCTGGTCGGCTTTGTTTCGGCGTTGCCGGGAATCAAGTCAGAAGACGGTGAGCCGCGGCCTTATCTGCACTCGCACATGATGGCCGTAAAAGAGGGCTACCGCAATCGCGGCCTGGGCGTGCAACTGAAGCTGGCGCAACGGAAAGAGGCGCTCGAAAACGGGATTCGCCTCATCGAGTGGACCTTCGATCCGCTGGAGATCAAGAATGCTTTTTTGAATATTCATAAGCTGGGGGCCGTCGTTCGCAGCTACCTGGTGGATTTCTATGGTGTATCCTCATCTCGACTGCAGGGTGGGCTTCCCACCGATCGGCTGGTGGCCGAATGGCGGCTCGATTCACCGCACGTCGAGGGCATTCTCGAGGGTCGCACGCCGAGTGCGCTGGTCATTGAAGAACAGATTCGAGTTCCTGCCGCCATCTACGATTGGAAGGCCACCGAGCCGGGGCGGGAGCCGGCGCTGGTCATTCAAATGGAGAACCGGCGCAGGTTTCTTGAGGCATTTTCCAAGGGGCTGACCGTGCTCGGCTTCGTCCGCGATGGGGAAGGAAATGGAATCTATGAACTGGGCAACGCATCCCAGTTGAAGTTGATCTAATTTCATCTGAATTTATCGCACAGAGGGAAACCAAGAATTATGAAAATCGATGCAATCATCCTGCGAGAGCTGCAAGTGCCGCTGGTTCGTCCCTTCGAGACCAGCTTTGGCGTTACCAGCAACCGGCGCATCGTTCTGGCCGAGGTGCGGTCAGAGGGATTGACGGGCTGGGGCGAGTGCACCGCGGGGGAGCGGCCGTTCTTCTCGGCGGAGTCGACCGACAGCTGCTGGCAGGTGATTGTGAACGAGCTGGGGCCGATGCTGGCCGCCGCCACGCCGGTGCATGGAGGCGATTGCCCCAAGATCTTTCGCCTGGTGCGCGGGAACCCCATGGCTAAGGCCACGCTTGAAAACGCACTCTGGGACATCGAGGCGCAGCGGGAAGGGATTTCGCTTTCGCGGCTGCTGGGCGGGGTGCGCGACGTGATTCCGTGCGGCGTGTCGCTGGGGATTCAGCAGAGCATTCCGGAGCTGATGGCGATCATCGAGCGCGAACTGGCCGCCGGCTATCAGCGCATCAAGCTGAAGTGCAAGCCGGGCTGGGATGTGGAGGTCTTCGAGCACGTGCGCAACCGCTGGCCGGAGATCGTGCTGAGCTGCGACGCCAACTCGGCCTACAAGCTCAAGGATGCCGACCACCTTGTGGAGTTCGACGCATTCGACCTGCTGATGATTGAGCAGCCGCTGTGGCACGACGATTTCTACTATCACTCCATGCTGCAGAAGCGGCTTGAGACGTCGATCTGCCTGGACGAATCTATCAGGAATCGCAGGGATGCGCTGGCTGCCATCGAGATGGAATCGTGCAAGATCATCAACATCAAGCTGGGGCGCGTGGGCGGCTTTTCCGAGGCCATTGCCGTTCACAACGCGGCGCAGGAGCGGGGGATTCCGGTGTGGTGCGGGGGAATGCTCGAAGCGGGCATTGGCCGCTCGCACAACATCGCGCTGTCGAGCCTGGAAAACTTCTCGCTTCCCGGAGATGTGTCGGCGTCGGCGCGCTACTGGCGCGAAGACATTGTCGAGCCGGCGATTACCGTTTCTTCGGCAGGCGAGATTGCCATTCCAGATGCGCCGGGCCGCGGCTACGAAGTGAAGACCGACCTGGTCGAGCGGCTGACGGTGCGCAAGGAAGAGATTCGGGCGTTCGAGCTGGTGGGGTAGAACGCGGAGCGGGCAAGGGAACTGCTATTCCTTGTCCTGCGTACTGATACCCGGCGGGCAACTTTGGCGGCCGGATCGCGTCTCTACCTTGAGAGGCGGTTGGTTCTGCAGATTGCCGCCGGAGGTTGATGTCCGTGACTCCCCAGGAAGAACAGCTGATCGATTCGCTCATCGAGCGGGTAAACCAGACACAATTGCAGGAAAAAGATCCCGACGCCGAGGCGTTGCTGAACAAGGAATTGGGCCCCAACCCAGATGCCTTGTACATTCTGGCGCAATCGGTTCTGATCCAGAACATTGCGCTCGACCAGGCCAAGGCGCAGGTGGCGCAGTTGCAACAGCAAGTGCAGCAGGCGCGCCAGCAACCGGCTCATGCAACCAGCTTTCTCGGCAACCTGCTCGGCCATCGCGACCCGGCACCTCCGCCGCAGCCGATCTATATTCCGCCTCAGCAACAGGGCTATGCGCCGCCTCCGCCGCCGCCGGGCTATGACCCGCAGTACGCGCAGCCGCAATACATTCCCGCCGGCCAGCCGAGCTTTTTGCGCGGAGCCATGCAGACGGCCGCGGGCGTGGCTGCCGGTGCGCTGGCTTTCGAAGGCGTGGAATCAATCTTGCACGGGATGGGTGGCTTTGGGCATCCAGGGTACGGCATGGGCACGGGCGGCTTCGGCATGGGTCCGGGCATGATGGGCGGCGGTTTTGAACGGCCCGTCGAAGAGACGGTGGTCAACAACTACTACGACCAGCCCGGCGGGCAGGAGCACCGCGTGGAGCAGGGCGGATTCGACCAGGGCGGCCGGGACTTTCAAGGCCAGGATTCTCGTGGCCAGGAGCAGCACTTCCACGAATCAGCCGACCAGGGCGGGGCGCAGCTTTCCGATGCCGGCTACAACAGCAGCGAGGACGACCAGGGCAATGCCGGGTATGACGACAGCTCTGGCGACAACAACATTGCACAGGACGACGGCAGCGGCTTCGATGACGGCGGCAGCTCCGACGATGGTGGGGGTTTCGACGGCGGAGGCGGAGACTCCTCTCCTC
>DATKGE010000092.1:0-10612 GCA_035510955.1 Occallatibacter sp.
CGGCGGAGCGTTGCCCCCGCTGCCTTCAATCCCGATGTCGGACGCGCCGTCGTGGCGGATGCGGAGAACACGAGTCTTGTCGTCGAAGGTAAATCCCGGCTGATCGAGATCGTTTCGGCGGCCAAGCGCTCTGCCATTGGCCATGACGAAGTCGGGAACAAAGTCAAGCCGCAGAACATCGGACGAATCAGGATCGAAGGTAGAGTAAGTGACCGAGTTTTTGCAGTAACTGATCTTTGTAACTACGGAACTTGAGCCCAGCAGGTGCGACTCATCGGACGGCGCCCATTCCGGCACCGCCCAGAAAGCATCCATCAATCGTCGCGGGCCATCGGCGAACTGGTCGGTAAACCACCATTGCGCGGCAAAAGGAGCATGCGCGCCATAAGAAAGTCCCTGAAAGTAAGTTGCCCAGTTATAGGAACGGAATGCCGCATCGCGATAGGCGACGTCGCCGGTTTTTGCGTAATAAAGCGCTTCAACCGCAGCCAGCCGGGCAGTGTGGCTGTCGCAGCATTGGTTGGGCAAGTTACAGCAGAACTCAATTCCATTGCCTTGCTCGGTAGTTACGGTGGCTCCGTGAACGATGTACTTTGGCCACTTGGGCGTTGTCTTGACCCACTCAATGAGCTTGCGCGCATGCTCGCGCCATTGCGGGTCCTTCTCCGGATGAAGCAGTACGTAGCGGGCAAACTCCAGAGGAATTACCTGGTTCATGTTACCCATGCTGGGGGATGTATCTTCGAAATAGCCAACCCACACATTGTTAGCCAATGGATACTTTTGAAACCAGTCCCATGCGCCGAAACGAACCTGGGTGTATCCGGTCACATTGCCCTGCTTCAGACGAATCAGCTCGTCGAAGAGCATGATGGGCTCGATGACATTTGCTGAGTAAGGGCCCATGGGGGCGCTGGTTTCGGACTTACCATCGCGCGCGTAACAGCGCACCGGCCAGGGAGAATGAGTTTCATCGCCCACCCGGTAGTTTTTGACCAGGGCGTCGGCGCAGCGAATGGCGGCGCGCAGATATTTAGTGTCTCCAGTCATCTCATACAGTCGGAGATAGGCATAACCGTCTTCGCCAACCACGTGCGGCTCGAGATAGTCCTCGCCCAATTGACTCCAGCCGGTGTAGCGTTTGGCGCCAGGGTTCGCCGAGGCATAAGGAACCTGCGCCCAGGCGTAACCTTGGGGCGTCAATCCGTTCTCCAATTCATATTCGACAAAGCTTTCGAGGAAGGTCAAAGTGCGCTGGTCGCCCGTATAGGCGTAAAGGTGCTCAAGAAAGCCTTCCATCATGGCGCGCAGATAGCCGGTGGAGTTAGCCCAGTGAGGGTCGGGGAAGAGCTCAAAGGTGGTGCGATCGAAGTCGAAGCAGCAATAGTAGTAAGGCAGGCGCTGACGATTGTACTGGTCCCAAAGGATGGTCCACTGTGTAAGAAAATGCGACGAATAAGAGTAGCCGGTGTTGTCGGGCATGGGCCACGGCAGCAGCTTGCCCTGTGCGTCGAGTTGCACCGGACGTCCTGCAATTGTGGGCTCGTCGACCGTGGAGGTTACCGGGAAAGGCTTTTGCTGTGCGCCTGCATGGGTTGCCAGGAGCATTAGCAGGGATGCGATTCGCACGGTGTGGATGGTGTGAGCCATACGCCTCGAATGAAACGGAGTTGCGCGGCTATTGTAACGGCGCGCGTGGGAGTGCGACAAAGGGACAGCGCTTGCGAAAGGAAGATTGGGGGCAGGGCGGAAGGAGAATTCGTAAACTCAGGCCGTGATTTGATCGACGGCAGCGCCAGATTGAACGGCGGCAGCGGCATTGCGGACTGTCCAGCCGGCGATCAGCAGACTGGGCGCGGGGAGGGGCACGAGGATGCCAAGTTCGGCCAGGGTTGCGTATTGGATTTGTTCGCCAGGCTGGCCGGCATGGGAGACGACGGCGCAGGGAAAGTCGGGTGGGAGGCCTTGCTGGAGCCATTCCTCCGCCAGCAGACTGAGGTCCCGGCCGGGCATGTAGACGACGCGCGTGGTGTCTTCGATTTCGGGGAGCGGCGAATGGTTGTGGGACTGCGCGTGGTGGCCGGTGGAGAAAGTTACATTCGATGCGCTGTGGCGGTCGGTGAGTGAGCAGCCAATGGCCGCTGCGGCGGCAAAGGCGCTGGTGATGCCGGGAACGACCTGGAAGTCTACGCCCGCTTCGCGCAGCGAGGCGATCTCTTCGGCGGCGCGGCCAAAGATGAGCGGGTCGCCGCTCTTGAGTCGAACCACGTTGCGATTTGCGCGGGCGTGCTCGATCATGAGCGCGTTGATTTCGTCTTGCGTGATGGTCTTTGCTCCGCAGCGCTTGCCGACGTTGAGGATTTCGGCGGTCGGCGAGGCCAGCTCAAGAATTGCCTGCGGAACGAGCTCGTCGTGGAGGATCACCCCAGCTGTCTGAATGAGGCGAAGAGCTTTCACGGTGAGCAGGTCGGGGTCGCCAGGGCCTGCACCGACAAGAGAGACAGTTCCTCGTTTGTCGACAAGCGGCGCAAGGGCCATCAGGCGCGACGGGCAGGCTGCCGATTCGCAAACCTGTCGCTGGACAATTTGATGAAGCAAAGACTTCCGGTCGTCACTGCGCGGATGCGTGGAGAGGATTTCGCGGCGTAATTCGCCGAGATGCCCAAGCCATTTGCCCAAGTCCGCCGGCAATTGCGCGTCAATTTCACGGCGCAGACGCTGGGCGACGGCGGGGCTTTCGCCGCTGGTGGAGATGGCGATTTGCAGATTGCCGCGGCTGATCACGGAGCCGAAAAAGAAATCGCAGTTGGGAATGTCATCGACGCTGTTGCAGGGGATGTTTCGCTCGACGCAGCCCTGGTAGATGGCTGCGTTTACTTGGGATGAGTCTGTGGCGGCGATGACCAGGAAGTTGCCATCGAGGTCGAATGGCTCGAAGCGGCGCTCGATCCACTCGAGTTTGTCTTCGAGCGCTAACTGTTGAATCTCAGCGCGTGCTTCGGGGGCGATGACGCGGAGGCTGAGCCCGGTGGTGAGCAGGCTCGTGATTTTGTCCAGCGCCACATTGCCGGCGCCGACCAAGAGGCATTTGCGGTTGGCGAGTTTGAGGAAGATGGGTAGGAGGCTCATGGGGTCCTTTGTTGATCGGGTTCCTTCATTGCTATTCGCGTTCCGATTCCAGAGGCGGCAAAACTTGGATAGTTAAAATGCAGGTCCTTCGACTCCGCTGAAGAGCGCTTCGCTCAGGATGACAGGTCATCATTGATCACAACTTATGATTCGTACCACTCACGGCTGAAATGCAGGTCCTTCGACTCCGCTGAAGTACGCTTCGCTCAGGATGACAGTTCATTTTGTAATTCAGCTTTTGAGTCACCACACTCAATTTCCTCAATCTGCTGCGCCGTGCGGGACGGGGCCGGCGGGGATGTCGCGTTCGACTGCTGCCAGCACTTCACCGGCAAGATGTGCGCGGAGTTGGTCGTCGGAATGGCGGCTGAACCAGGCGCGCAGATTTTCGTCCGGCACGCGGTCGACCAGATATTGGCGCAGCAGGCGTTCAATGGATTCAGGGACGAGCGGCGCGGGGCATCGGTAGCCGACGGTCCGGGCGACCACAGCGTGCTGGCCGACCGCTCCGCCGAGACAGAAGTAGTAAGCGTCGGTAAGCTTGCCTTCGTGCTTGATCTTCTTGCCTTCAATGCCGATGTCGGCGACCCAGTGCTGGCCGCAGCCGTTGGGGCAGCCGGTTACGTTGAGCTTCAGCTGCTGGTCAAAGCCCGGGAGCCGCTCTTCGAGCTCATCGACAAGCCAGCGCGTGAAGCCTTTGGTTTCGGTGATGGCCAGCTTGCAGAACTCGGTGCCGGTGCAGGCAATGGCGCCGCGCCAGAAGTTCGAGCCGTCGACTTGCAGTCCGATCTGGCCGAGTTCGCGGATGAGTTCGGCGGCTTTTTGGTTGGGAATGTCGATGAACAAAAGGTTCTGCGAGACGGTGGTGCGCAGCCCTCCCGAGCCAAAGCGTTCGGCCAGATCTGCCGCGGCCTCCAACTGATCGCCGGTAAGACGGCCGCGCAGAACGGTGGCGCCGACAGAACTCACGCCAGGCTGGCGTTGAGCCGTTATGCCGGCGTGATCGCGAAAGATGTCGTCGGGCACCTGCTCGGACACGCCGGGCAACAGCTTGAAGTCGAGACGGGACTGGAGTTCGGTGAGGAAGCTTTGGGCCGTCCAGCCTTCATTGAGGAAGAGATATTTCATGCGCGCGCGTTCGCGGCTCTCGCGCAGGCCCTGCTGGTCGCGGAAGATTTCCGTCACGGCGCGCACCACAGGGATGGCCTGGTCCGGAAGCACGAAGGCGTCGAGGCGAACGGCGATGTGCGGCTCGCGCGACAGGCCCCCGCCGACGAGCAAGGAATAGCCGACCTGGCCGTCGTGCTTGACGGCGGTGAGGCCAATGTCGTTGATCTCCGGGATGCTGCACCAGTCGGGACAGCCGGTGACGGAGATTTTGAATTTGCGCGGTAGGTTGTAAAACTCGGGATTGCCGGCGAGCATAGCTGCAATCTCACTAGCCAACGGCGCCGAGTCAATCAGTTCGTTGGCCGCTACGCCGGCGAGAGGGCAGCCGGTCACGTTGCGCACCACGTCGCCGCAGGCTCCTTTGGGGGACAGGCCGATGGCGTCGAGGGCGTCCACCACTTCGGGAAGCGATTCAATCGTGAGCCAGTGAAGCTGGATGGCCTGACGGACAGTGATATCGGCGAGGTTGCGTGCGTGCTGCTTGGTGATCTGGGCGATGACGCGCGCCTGCGAAGCGGAGAGAATGCCATTGGGGATGGCGATGCGCATCATGAAATAGTCGGATGCAAGGCCTTCGCCACCTTTGCCCCCGGTGGCGCCGACGCCATCGCCCTGGGTATAGATGCCCCACCACTTGAAGTAGAGCGAGGCCCACTCCGGCACCACGCTGGAACGGCCGGCGCGCGCGAAGGCGCGGACTTCGTCGAATGCCTCCCAGGGGTTCTTTTCGCGCTTGAGGCGTTCGGCGCGCTGGGCTTTCGTCTCTTTGGTTTGCATCGTGTCGGCCATGTTTTCCTTTTATCGCAAGAAATGGAAAACCCGCGGCAGCTTGGGCTGCGTCGCGGGCGATGAAGTAACCTTGGAGCTCGATCGGACTCGTCAGACCCAGGTCACCTCTGCGCGCGAAGCGTCAGACAGCGGCGACAACAGAGTCTATCCTGCATGTTGAAATGATAGACCGCGGCGGAGGAAAAGACAAATGCAGCGCGACGGGCGAGTGAAGCGTTGGGATTCGAATCAGCGAGTCAGCCCCTGCTGCGCAGGGCTAGCGGGTCAGCAAGTCAGCTTGATTGATTTTGAATTTGGAGCTAGGCAGGAGAGATTTTCCGGCTACGTGCATTGGCTTCAGGCGCGCGGGATTTCAAGAGCGCCGGTGAGGCTGGTCACTTTTTCCACCTGGTGGCTGCGGCACCAGGACTCGAGGCCGCGGGCCAGGCGCTCGGTTGCGCGGGGGTCAGCGTAGCTGGCTGTGCCTACCTGAATGGCGGTGGCGCCGGCAAGGAGAAACTCGACAGCATCCTCAGGCGTGACGATGCCGCCGAGACCCAATATGGGAATATTGACTGTGCGCGCCGCCTCGTAGACCATGCGCAGCGCGATGGGCTTGATGGCCGGTCCGGACAAACCGCCTGTGACGTTGCTCAGCCGCGGCTTGCGGGTTTCGACATCAATCGACATGGCCAGAAAAGTGTTGGTGAGACTTACCGCATCGGCTCCGGAGTCGGCGACGACTTTGGCCATGTGCGAGATGGAGGTCACGTTGGGGGAGAGCTTGACGATGAGGGGCAGTTTGCTCACCTTTTTGGTCTGGCTGACCAGGTATTCGAGCGACCCAGGGTCGGTCCCGAAGACCATTCCGCCGGCGTGAACATTGGGGCAGGAGACGTTCAGTTCATAAGCGGCAATGCCCTCGGCGTGGTTGAGCCGCTCGATGACCCGAATGTAGTCGTTGGCCGTGGACCCGAAGACGTTGACGATGACCTTGCAGCGGGGATAACGCGCCAGAGGGGGCAGCTTGCGGGCGATAAAATCTTCGACGCCGACGTTTTGCAGGCCAATGGCGTTGAGCATTCCGGCTGCCGTCTGAATGATGCGGGGGGCGGCGTGGCCGGTCATGGGCTCAAGCGAGATTCCCTTGGTGACGAATCCGCCAATCTCTTCCAGGGCCACGATCTCTTCAAATTCAATTCCGTAACCAAAGGTGCCGCTGGCGGCGATGACCGGGTTGGTCAGTTCCAGCCCGGCCAGGCGAACTCTCATGTCGGGTTTCACGCGCGGCTATCTTCCTTGCTCAGGGTCTCGGCTCCCACTCTCATCATACGCGTCGCCCTACGCGCCAGGAAGGATCGGAACCCGCGCGGGTTCCCACACCTATATCGGCTTCGGGGTCGTGTTGCGGGCGCTTGTTACGTTGTCCGGGACATCCGTGAAGGATTTGCCTGCTTTATAAGCGAATTTCTGATATTGCGAACCGACCCTGCGAATCGCATCCTCGGGGCCGTCATCCCAGGTGACCTGCGCTTCACCGTTCACATAAACCCACTTGCCATGCACATCGCCCATGGACCGCATGGCGTCGCCGTCTTCGCGTAACGTGATGTAGAAATTGCTTCCTGAGCCATCACCGACCTCCCATTTGCCGATGAAGTGGCCGCGTGACGGGCCGGACGCGTTCGCCGAACCCGCCAAATCCGAAGTCGGAAACTCCACCCGGTCGATATCGCCCAGGTTGAAACTTTGCCGGTGGCCATCCTTGAAGACGATCACGAGCACGCCCGAGGTGGCCTTCGCCGTAGCCGGGGGCGCGGCAAAACTGCTGGAAACCGTGAGAAGCAGAAGGGCGGCCAGGGTGGCGGCGCCGATTGTCTTACGCATGGGATTCTCCTTTACGAGCTACGGCGTGGAAGCAGCCGCCGCGTCAATCTTAACTACGCGAGCCGCATGGGAAATGTTCCCCAGCCGTTCTTCCCCTTGACATTCGACAAGAAGGCGCGTAAATCTATTGTCGAATGCCGAGGGAAACGATGCAGCCGAGCACCGATCTATTGCAGGGCACGCTTGATTTACTGATTTTGCAGACGCTGGCCGGTGGACCGATGCACGGCTGGGGTGTGGCGCAGCGCATCCAGCAGGCGTCGAAAGAGGTGCTGCAGATTGGGCAGGGCTCGCTTTATCCGGCGCTGCACCGGCTGGAGTACAAGGGCTGGATCAGGGCCGATTGGGGCGCTTCAGAGAACAACCGCAGGGCCAAGTTCTATTCATTGACGATGACGGGCCGGAAACAATTGCAGGCAGAATTGAAGACCTGGGACCGGTTGTCGGATGCGATCGGGTTGGTGCTGGGACGGATTCCGGAGGCGGCGGGATGATGAATGAATGGCTGACTCGCCTCCGCTTCCTGTTTACGCGCCGCAAAACGGATGAGCTGGAGGAAGAACTGCGCTTTCACGTCGAGCAGTCTGTGGAGAGAAACATCGCCGCCGGCATGACGGCGGAAGAGGCGCGGCGGCAGGCGATGATTGACTTCGGCGGCGTGGAGCGCGCGCGCCAGCAGACCT
This sequence comes from Occallatibacter sp., assembly GCA_035510955.1. GTDB lineage: Bacteria > Acidobacteriota > Terriglobia > Terriglobales > Acidobacteriaceae > Telmatobacter. Next base: position 7,638 of record DATKGE010000092.1, read on the forward strand.
ACGAGCAGCGGCCGGGGTGGTGGCTGGGGACGGTCGAGCAGGATTTGCGCTACGCGCTGCGGGGCTTCCGGCGCAATGCTGTTTTCACCGTTCCCGTGATTGCGACTCTTGCGGTGGGCATTGGCGCAACCACCGCGGTGTTCAGCGTGGTGGATCGCATTCTCTTTCGCAGCTTGCCGTATGCGCATGGCGACCGGCTGGTCACGGTGGGGATGGTGCATTCCCTGGAGAAGCAGGAATTCATGATGGGCGGCTTCTTCTTCGATTGGCGCGACCACCAGCAGCCATTTGAAGCCATGGCGATCCAGAGCACGGGGCCGCATGCCTGCGATTTGGTCGAGAACAATCCTGCGCAACTGGATTGCCTCGATTTCGACGCCGGTTATTTGCCCATGCTGGGAATCTCGCCGGTGCTGGGGCGCAACTTTCTGCCCGAGGAAGTTCTCCCCAACGGACCGCGCGTGGTCATCATCTCTTATGGGTTATGGCAGGACCATTACAACCGCGATGCAGGCATTCTGAACCGCCAGATCGATGTGGATGGCAGCCCCGCCCGCGTAGTTGGCGTGTTGCCGAGGGACTTCCAGTTTCCCACGCTGCAACCTTGCGACGTGATTTTCCCGATGGTGCTGAACAAGGCCGACCAAAAGACCGCCAACGGAGGTTACGGCAATCCGATGCGGACGTTCGCCCGTCTCAAGCCCGGAGTAAGCATTGAGCAGGCGAGAGCCGAGATGGAGCCGCTCTTCGACCATACGAGAGACTCATTCGTTCCGGCGGAGATGCGCAAGGATTTCCACTTGAGCATTCGTTCGCTGCGCGACCGCGAGACGCAGGACGCGCAGTCGATGGCGTGGATACTGCTCGGCTCAGTATTCGCGGTGCTGCTTATTGCCTGCGCGAACGTGGCCAGCCTGATGATGGTGCGTGGAGAAGGCCGTGAGCGCGAGTTGGCGGTGCGTTCCGCGCTGGGGGCGAGCCGTGGACGCTTGATTCGGCAAACGCTCACTGAGGCCGCCCTGCTTTCACTTGCCGGGGCCGCGGCAGGAATAGCGCTGGCCGAGGGGCTGCTGCGGGTTTTCGTCGACCTTGCTCCCACTGGAGTTCCATTTCTCGACCGGGCTGGCCTCGACCTCCGCATCGCGCTGTTCACTATTTTGCTGTCGCTGCTCTGTGGAGCGCTTTCCGGCCTGTTGCCGGCACTGCAAACGCCGCGCGTGGTTGCCCTGGCAGCGCGCGCCGCGAAGTTCCGCACCCGTACCGTGCTGCGCAGGAGCCTGGTGGTGGGCCAGATTGCCGTGAGCATGGTTCTGCTTTCCGGCGCGGCATTGTTGCTGAAGAGCTTCAGAAATGTGGAGGAGCAAAGCCTGGGCATCGAAACCGGCGGCGTCTTCACGGCGCAGATTGCGCTGCCCGGCTTCCGTTACGATACAACCCGCAAGCAGATGCAGTTTTACCTGGATGCGGAGGCGGCGATCCGGCGTTTGCCCGGCATTCGCGCGATCGCGTTCAGCGATTCAGTTCCTCCAGGGGGTTGGCAGAGCGGTATGCGCTGGACGGACCTGACGATCGACGGCAAGCCTTATCAAGGAGAAGGAACGGGCGATACCCTCACCACTCGAAAAGTCACGCCCGATTACTTTTCGGCGTTGAATATTCCCATCGTCCGCGGGCACGGCTTCACCGAGGAGGACACGCATTCCGCCGAGCGCGAGGTGATAATCAGCAGGCTGCTGGCTGCGCGCATATTTCCAGGCGAAGACCCGATCGGGAGACGAGTAAGCGGGAGGACGGTTGTGGGCGTGGCAGAGAACGTGAAGAACGGCGGACTGGTTCAACCCGACGCACCGGAGATCTACTTCCTCAGAGGCAAATCCGAGAGCGACTGGGATGGAAAGAAACCAGTCTTGGTGATCAGCTCAGTCTTGTCTCCCAAGGCCGTTGCGCCCTGGGTGCGATCGCAGATTGCCGCAATCGACCCCACCGTTCCGGTGCAGATGGAAACGCTTGACCAGACCGTGAGCAAGCTCGCCGATCGTCCCCGCTTTGAAACCGCGCTGCTCGGATTCTTTGCCTTTTGCGGGCTGCTGATGGCGGTGATCGGGCTCTATGGCGTGATCTCATTCGCCGTCGCACAGCGGACGCAGGAGATCGGCGTTCGCATGGCGCTAGGGGCGACGCGCGGGAATATTCTGCGGCTGATTGCCGGTGAAGGTGTGCGGCTGATTGTACTGGGCGGTATGTTGGGGCTGGGCGCGGCGCTGGCTGCGGCGCAACTGCTCAAGAGCCTGCTGTACAACGTGGGCCCGCATGATCTGGTTACCTACGCGGCTGTTGCGTTGCTGCTCGCGTTGGCGGCGCTGGCGGCGACTTTCATTCCGGCGCGGGCAGCGATGAAGGTTGAGCCCGTGGTAGCTCTTCGATATGAATAGGCTGTGGCGATTCGGCAGCTCCTTTGCCGGTTCTTAATTCTGTTCTGGAGGTGTCCGAATGATGAGGGAGTTTCTAACCAGGTTGCGGTTTCTTGCTTTGCGTCGTCCGCAGAGCGAGCTGGACGAGGAACTCAACTTTCATGTCGAGCAGTCTGTAGAGAGAAACGTCGCCGCGGGAATGACCGCGGAAGAAGCGCGCCGCCAGGCCATGATCGAATTCGGCGGCGTGGAGCGGGCGCGCGAGCAGACGTTCGAGCAGCGGCCGGGGTGGTGGATGGGGACTGTCGAGCAGGATGTGCGTTACGCGCTGCGCGGCTTTCGGCGGAACCCTGTCTTTACCATCGCAGTGATTGCCACGCTGGCTGTGGGCATCGGCGCTACCACGGCGGTGTTCAGCGTGGTCGATCGGATTCTGTTTCGGCCGCTGCCGTATGCGCACGATGACCGGCTGGTGTCGGTGGGGCTGACAGCGCCGATTATCCCGCAGGAGTTCATGCTGGGCGGGTCCTATTACGAATGGCGCGACAATCAGAAGGCCTTCGA
>DATKGE010000093.1:0-5844 GCA_035510955.1 Occallatibacter sp.
CACGGCCAGAAGGATAATGAAGGGCAGCGCGAAGCTCTCATACTGCGCAGAGAGCGTGAGATAAATGACCAGCACGCCAAGGCTGAAGATGATCAGCGCCTTGCCGCCCGACTCGATTTCGTCCAGCGTCAGTCCGGTCCACTCGTACTTCATGCCCGGCATCAAGATGTTTTGCGCCAGATCCTGCATTGCTAACACGCCCTCGCCAGAGCTGTAGCCGGGCGCGGCTGATCCATCGATCTCCACCGAACGGAAGAGGTTGTAGTGAGAGATGACCGGCGGACCCGAGCTCTCTACGGCGGTCACCAGGTTATCCAGCGGAATCATCTGGCCCGAGTCGGAGCGCACATAGAAGTTGTGCAGGTCTTTGGCGGTCATGCGATAGGGCTGATCGGCCTGCACAAACACGCGATAGGTGCGGTTGTTGTAATCAAAATCGTTCACATACTCCGAGCCCATGAAAACGTTGAGCGTGGTGGTGATCTGCGAGAGCGGAATGTTCATCGCCTTGGCTTTTTCGCGGTCGATGGTCACCAGAATCTGCGGATCGTTGGCGGAAAACGTGGTCAGTAGCCCGGTCAGATCCTTGCGTGTCCGGCTCGCGCCCACAATCTGGTGCGCGACGCGGTCCAGATCGGTCAGCGTGTTCTTGCCCTGGTCCTGCAGAATAAACTGGAAGCCGCCAAAGGCGCCCACGCCGTTCACCGCCGGAGGCTGGAAGATGGCGCATATGGCGCCGGGAATCATGAACAGCTTGGGCGAGAGATCGGCCACAATGTCGGCGGCCGCGTGGCCTTTGCCGCGGCGCTGATCGGAGGGCTTGGTGGCCAGAAAGATCAGGCCGGCATTGGACGCATTGCCGGAAAAGCTGAAGCCCATCACGGCAAAGGATCCGACCACATCTTTGTTCTGCGCGATCACCGCCTGCGCCTTATCGGCAATGGCAGTGGTATAGGCCAGCGAAGCTCCCGGCGGGGCTTGCACAATGCCGATCAGATAGCCCTGGTCTTCCTGCGGAATAAATCCGGTTGGAACGTGGTTGTACATCCAGCCGGCGGCGCCCAGTCCGACAAAGAAGAGAAGCAGAATCAGGTACCGCAGCCGCAGGGCAACATGGATGGCTTTTGCATAGGTGCCCCCAAGCCAGCCGATCGCGGCATCGGCGCCGTGAACGAACGCAGCGAAGGCGCGTGACAGAATTCCAATGTGCAGGAAGTCGAGTTGACGCGGGCGCTCTTCCTCTCCACGCAGGAACAGGGCCGACAGCGCCGGGGAGAGCGTAAGCGCGTTGAACGCCGAAATGGCGATGGCGAATGCAATCGTCAGCGAAAACTGGCGATAGAGAATTCCGGTGGTTCCGGGAAAAAACGACACCGGTACAAACACTGCGATGAGCACCAGCGACGTGGCGATGACCGCGCTGGTAACCTCGCCCATGGCTTCCGAGGTTGCCTTGTGCGGGTCGCAATGCTCGGCAGCAATGTGCCGCTGCACGTTCTCAATGACCACGATGGCGTCGTCAACCACCAGCCCCGTCGCCAGCGTGATGCCGAACAGCGTGAGGGAGTTGATGGAGAAGCCGAAGACTTTGATGAACGCGAAAGTTCCGATCAGCGAAACCGGGATGGTGACGGCGGGAATGATGGTGGCGCGCCAATCGAGCAGGAAGAGGAAGATGACGATGATCACGATCGCAATCGCCTCGCCCAGCGTCACCAGCACTTCGCGGATCGAGTCGCCCACGATGGTTGTGGAATCGAATGCGATGGCGTATTTGAGCCCCGGCGGGAAGCTCTTCGACAGGTCTGCTAGCATCGCCTTTGCGTTGCGGTCCACGTCCAGCGCGTTGGCGTTGGAGAGCTGCTGCACGCCGATGCCGATGGCCGGAAAGCCGCTGTATTTCAGGTTGGAACTGTAGTCCTCGGCGCCCACTTCGGAGTGACCCACATCCTTCAGCAGCACCAGGCCATTCGATGAGTTCTTGAGGATGATTTTGTCGAACTCCGCCGGATCGCTGAGCCGGCCAACCACCCGCACCGGGACCTGGAAAGCCTGCGTCGAGTCTGACGGCGGCTGGCCAAGCTGGCCGGCGGGAATTTCGACGTTCTGCTCCACAAGTGCGTTCACAACGTCGGTTGCGGTAAGGCTGCGCGCGGCCAGCCGCAATGGGTCAAGCCAGATGCGCATCGCATATTTGCGCTCGCCGAAGATAATTACATCGCCTACGCCCGGTACGCGCTTCAAGGCATCCTTGACGTAAACATCCAGATAGTTCGAGATGAACTCATTCGAATAACGGTTGTCGAGCGTATAGAAGCCCGACCCAAACACAAAGTTCTGGCTGACCTTGACGATGCTGATGCCGGTGGCGTTGACCGCGGCAGGCAGACGGCCCTGCACGCTGGCCACGCGATTCTGCACGTCCACGGCCGCAATCGAAAGGTCGTACCCGGTCTGGAACGAGATATTGATCGAGCTTACGCCGCTGTTGGTGCTCGACGAGGAAATGTAGCGCATCCCCTGCACGCCGTTAATGGATTCTTCCAGCGGAATCGTCACGGCCTTCTCGACCGTGTCGGCGTTGGCTCCTATATAGGTGCTGGTGACCGACACCTGCGGCGGAGCCAGATTCGGATAAAGCTCAATCGGCAGCGTGGGAATACAGACAGCTCCCCCGAGAATAATCATCAGAGCGCAGACTGTGGCAAAAACAGGCCGGTGAATAAAGAAATCGACAAACACTGGGAATCGTCCTTCCTGTTCGTTGTATGCAGGTGTCGCACGTCCGGTCTCAAATGGTCGCGGAGCGCAAGGAGGCTTCGTCTATCTCTGGGGAGTTACCCTCCCAGAGGCAGCACCGGCATTCCGTCCACCAGGAACTGCGTGTTGGTTACGATCACCTTGTCGCCGGGTGCGAGACCCGAAGGTATGGAATAGTTGTTGCCGACAGTATCGCCGAGCGTAACCGGCGTCTGCCGCGCGAAAACGTGTCCACCCTGCGCACGCGCAACAAACACGAAGCTCTGCCCGCCCTGGCGTGTCACGGCCAGCACCGGAACCACCGCCATGGGCGTCGTGCTCCAGATCACCCGCGCCTTGACCAACTGCGCGTTGCGCAATAACTGCGGCGAAGAATGCACCGGCGCCTTTACGAGGATTCCCTGCAGCGTGCTGTCGACCTGGGGCGAGAGGAAATCGATTTTTGTCTTCTCCAGCAGTTTGCCGGTGTTATCCGTTAGATCCACTTCCAGCCCCGGCCGCACCTGGGAGGCGCGCTCGGTGGGAACGTAGATGTAGGCCTCCAGATCCCTGTTCTCGTCTACCGTGGTCAGCACTGTTGTGGGGGAAACGTAATCGCCCACGTGCACGGGAATGTCCCCGACGACACCATCGAACGGTGCGCGAATGCTGTAGTAGGCCAGTTGCTCCTGCTGCGTTTTGGTAAGGGCTTCGGTCGACTCGAAGTCCGCCTTGGCATTACCGTAGGCCTGCTGCGCCTGCTCGAATACGTCGCGGCTGATGATGCCGGCCTCAAACAGTTTGCGTTGGCGCTCGATCTCCAGGGTGTTGTAGTCATACAGAGCCTTCTTTTGCCGCTCCGTTGCGCCCGCCGAATCCACGGCGGCTTGCTGGTGGAGCGGGTCGATGTTCATCAACAGTTGTCCCGCCTGCACGTGGTCGCCGGAGTGGACGCGAATCTCCGTGAGTCGCCCGTCCACCTGCGGCTGCAGCGTAGCGGACCGGCGCGACTTGATGGTGGCCACATACTCGCTGCTTTGCGGCACAGGCGACAGCGTAACGGCCGCCGTCTGCACCGGCAGACCCTGCATTCCAGCCCCGGCCGCCGGTGCAGCTGGCTTCTTCTGGCAGCCAACCGCCGCCAAGTCCGCTAGAACAAGACAAATCAATCCAAGATTGCGTTTCAACGCGCTGATCCTCACTGAGTCTTTCTTTGCTGACTCTTTCCTTTACTAAGTCTTTCCTGTGTACCTGCTGGTTTTGGCCGGAGTCTCCGGGGCGAACCGGCGTGAAAGCACTTCCCGGTTGCAGGCTCGCCTCATTCGCGCTGCTTCCGCTTTCGTCGGGCTGCCGGCTGCAAGCGCCGACACCTCCGCTTTAGCGTGAACCCAACAGAGCCTGTTTTTAATCTGACGCTTGGAGCTCATGCAATGACGCAAAATCTCTGCGCCGCGCTGCGGTTACGGTCGACAGGCAATGACCGATCGAGCTCTGACCAAAACGGCTCCGAGCCGCGACGCATCCTTTTTGACACCACACCCGCGAGTTGGTAGCCTTCATTAGGGCGCACCAGGCCAAGTTAGGCCGTTCTTTTGCCCTTCCAGCGTCCCCGTCGTCTAGCCCGGCCTAGGACACCGCCCTTTCACGGCGATAACACGGGTTCAAATCCCGTCGGGGACGCCAACAAAACAAAAGACTTAGAGAAAATCGAACCAAAACCCGAGGGTTTGAAAGGGTTCGATAAGAAAAGGCCGCTTTCAGGCCTCATCTTCGTCCTCCTTCCTTTCCCCCATGATCTGCCGTGCCACGCGGCTGTGCGCCGTGCGTTTTACATCCGTGACAGCCTGCGTGTACACATCCATCGTCACCTTGAAGTTGGCATGGCGGAGCAGTTCCTGGATCGTCTTGATGTCCTCTCCGTTGGCCTTCATCAGGGTTCCAAAGCTGTGTCGCAGCGTGTGCCAGCCCACGGGTGCGGTGATGCCGGCTGCCTCTATCGCCGGCTTGAGATACACCCGGTAGAGCGAGCTCGGCCAGTACGGCTGTTTGCCTTTGCCGTGCGGGCTGGCGAACACCCAGTCGTCCTGCTGGTTATAGGCGCAGCGAAGCCGCCACGACCATAGCGATTCCGCTAGTTCCGCATCAATGGGAATCGCCTTCTTTGAGGCCTCCGTCTTGCATCGCTCGATCCGCTGCTTGACCACGTCGCGGATGACACAGATTTCCAACTTCTCGAAATCAATGTCCGACCACTTGAGGCCCAGCAATTCTCCGACCCGCAGCCCGGTCAATGCACCCAAGAGTACCGCCGTCTTTGCCGGGTCCACCAGGTTTGCCAGAAATCCCTTCAGTTCATCTGGATTGAGAACTGTCGGAACTCGGGAACGCTTGGCGCTTTGACGCACGTGTGTGATGGGGTTGGATGTGGTCCACTCCCACCGCTGCGCGTGGCTGTACAAAGCACTCATGATGTTCCTGATCTTCGCCTTAGTTCCTCGCGATACTGGCAACGACTTCAACCATTGCTCAACCTGGACTGCTTTCACGTCAGTGAGTCTGTAGGATCGCCAACGTGGAAGAATCCATTTGCGCAGATAGCCTGCATACGTTGTCTGCGTCGAAAAGGACTTTCGTGTTTCGTCTTCGCCGGCCTGGCTGCCCAGAGGCCGCGTGCCGTTCACAATGTCCGGCAATTCGTGCAAGCGGTAATGTTCAACCAGTGTTTCAATACTGATGGCCCGTAATTGCTGTCGCGGGGTTTGTTCGTTGATTTCCAATCGCAGTGCGTCTGCCGCCTTTTGTGCTTCGGCTTCAGTCTTGTAATCGCTGACCGATCCGATCACCGCCTTGCGGTAGCACTTCGTTCCGTCAAGCTGCACCTCGTACCAGCGAAAGATCCAAACCGACTCGCCTGACTTGCGCTTGACTCGTTGCAAACTTCCTTTTTGATGTCGTGCACGCCTCATAACCTTCTCCTTTCCGGTGGCGAGCACGGTTGGCCTACATCCAGCGTAGTCCAAGTGGACCGGTGCTACCAGAGGCTTCATGTGCGGAAAAATGCGGATCAGCTCGCGAGTTCTGCCCGTTCGATCCATTCCTCAATCG
>DATKGE010000094.1:0-7211 GCA_035510955.1 Occallatibacter sp.
ATCGGCGGCTTTTCACGCGGCGGTCAGGCCCAATACAACTCCCTGCAAGTGCTGTTCAAGGCGCAAACAGGGGCCTCTTCAACCTTCCAGGCGGCCTACACCTGGTCCCATTCCATCGGCGACGTCGCCGAGGACGATTCGTCGGGAGGCATCAGCTCGCAGGCCACAACCGATCAATACGATCCTGCCCTGGACAAGGGCAGCACCAACATCAACCGCCCCAACATCTTCGTAGCCAATGAGGTCATGTACCTGCCGAAACTGGCAAACCAGAATCAATTGGTGCAGAACGTGGCCGGCGGATGGGAGGCCAACAGCATCGTCAGCCTTGCCCAGGGCAGTTCCTTCAGCGTCTTCGATACCAGCGCCAGTGGCGCCGGAGGCAGCACCCTCGCTCAGCTTGTCGGAACCGGGTACGACGCCAATGAGCGGCCCCTGTTAAACGGCACAGGAACCTGCAGTACCGGGACTGGCGGTTACAATCGCCTGAACTACTCGGCCTTCGGGTTGGTTGGGTACACGATTGGCACCTTCCCAAGCAATCTGGCGCATCGCGGCACTTGCTTCGGATCTCCCAACACCAATGTGGATTTCCAGTTAGCGAAGAACTGGAATGTCAAGGAGAAACTGCGGGTCAAGTTCAGCATGGACTTCTTCGACCTCTTCAACCACCCGAACTTTAACAGCGCCAACCTCGAAGGCACTGGCTTCGGCGCGGGATCGAATGCGATCACGTGCACAGGCGCAGGACCTTGCAGCCCAACCAATAACGTCATTGCCACGGCCCCCGGCTTATCTTCCGGCTTTGGTCAGGCAAGCGCCGAGAACCTGAACGAGGGACGCACCTTGCAATACACTCTCAAATTGACGTTCTGAGAGGAGCAACTCGGACAACGCTAACCGGGGGCGACGACGCCGCAGAAATCCGGCATCGCCGCCCCGATACCAACAAGGGCGCCCAGCTTGCCGGCAACCGGCTCGCTGGCCTCGACCCAAACCGATGACCAAAGGGCGGAGCTTGATATTTCGAGCCCCGCCCTTTAGTCTTTATCTCGATGGAATGTAGTCTTGCGATGAAATTTTATCCAGGAAAACCTGCCCCGCAGCCTGAGAAAAGACAAAAGCACTTTTCCCCCTTCGCAATCGAACTATTACTGCTGCAAGGCCTTCTTTCGGTTTTCCCACCCTCCCTCCTTGGTAAGCCGATTGCGGCCACCCAACAAGCCAGCCAGCCGCAAGATGAACTTGGGCTGCGAATGAAAGCGGCCAGGGCCGCGCGCGATTCAAGCGACCAGGCCGCCGTGGAATTGGCCAACCAGCGCCTGATTGCGCAGGCCTTTCGCGAGATGGCGCGCCTGCGGTTGATGCAGGGGGATTATCAGCAAGCCATCGATCGATACAATGATTCGCTCCGCTATGAAGACACCCCCGGCACGCGCATCGACCTTGCCATCGCCGAACTCCAGGCAGGTCATTTCGACATCGCAATCAAGCTGGCCAAAGATGCCCACGCAACCGGCCCCGACGATATCCGCGCCAGCACAGTGCTGCGCAACGCCCTGATGCAGGAAGGGGAATTTGCGGCGGCTCTGGATCCACTGACGCGCGTGGCGGAAGCGCAGCCCAGCGTCGAGAATGACTACTTGCTCGGGATCGGCTTGCTGAACACGGGTAAACCGGAAGACAAGCTTCGCGCCCAGGCCGTCTTCGACCGCATGAAGAAATCCTCCGGCGACAGCGGCTCGTTGCATGTTCTGTTCGGACGCGCCTACCGCGACAGCGGCGACATGAAACTCGCGATTCACGAGTTTCAGCGCGCCATTGAGCTCGACACGCACACCCCCCACGCGCACTTTTTCCTGGGTCTGGCGCAAATATCGCTCAACGATTGGAAGCCGACCCCGGAAGCCGAGGAGGAGTTCAAGAAGGAGCTCGAGACCGATCCCAATGACTATCTGGCCAACTACATGCTCGGCCTTTTTAACTCCGTGGAACGCCATTATGAGCAATCGGACTGGTACCTCAAAGCGGCGGCCAAACTCTCGCCCTCGGCGCCTGAGCCTTTTCTCTATTTAGGCTTGAACGCCTTTTCGCAGGACAACATGCCGCTGGCCGAGGAGATGCTGCGCAAGGCGGTTACGCTGACGGGCGCCGATGAAGCCCGCACCCAGTACCAGATACGCCGGGCCTATGTGGATCTGGCCCGGATCCTGATCAAAGAGGGGCGCAAGGAGGAAAGCGATGTCTTTGCCGCCAAAGCCCGCGCTCTGGAGAACAAGGTGATGGTGGAGAGCCAGCAGCATATCTCCACGATGGTTCTCTCGGGCGGAGCCGGTTCGGCTGCCGCCGTGATGCCGTTGAGCATCAAGCAGGAAAACCAGGCTGCCCCAGCCATTACAGACAGCGACGATCCTTCCGCGCGCGGCAAGCTCACTCCCACACAGCGCGCGGCGGCCGAGGCCCGCGAAAAGGAGCTCAGTTCGGTGCTCGCGCTGGCATACAACGACCTAGCCACATCGCAAGCCATCCGGGGAGGATACAACCTGGCCCTCGATTCCTATCGGCAGGCGGAGCAGTGGGACCCCGCGTTTCCAGGTCTTGAAAAGAACCTTGGTCAATCCGCATTCAAGGCCAAGGATTATGGCGAAGCGATCCTCGGCCTCTCCAAGGCGCTTCCTCTGGAGCCCGGCTCGCACGCGCTCCGCGCCATGCTTGGAATCTCCTATTTTGCAACCGACCAGTTTGCCGATGCGGCGCGAACGTTTGCTCCCCTCGGGACTGCCGGCATGCTGGACAGCGAGACCGGTTACGCATGGGCCGCATCGTTGACGCACAGCGGGGACACGAAGCAGGCTTCCCAGGTGTTGACCGCCTTCGAATCGGAACCGCGCTCCAATGAGGTTCTTCTGCTTGTCGGTCAGCTATGGACGGAGATCGGCGACTACGCTCGCTCCATTGCGACCATCGAGCGTGCGCTCCAGTCCGATCCGTCCTTGCTGAAGGCGCACTTCGATGAGGGGCTTGCTTATATCCGCTGGGAGCGTTGGGCCGCTGCGGAAAGGGAGTTCAAGGCCGAGCTGGGTTTAAATCCCGGCGATCCCGATGCAACCTACCACCTCGGGTTTGTATACTTGCAGCAATCGAACAACGACGAAGCCGCGGCGCTTTTTCTTCAGGTCATTGCCGCCGATCCTGACTATGCCAACGCCCAGTATCAATTGGGGAAGATCCAGCTTGACCGGGGACAAGCCGCGGATGCGGTGACACATCTTGAAGCCGCAGCCCGCCTCAGGCCGGAGACCGATTACATGCACTACCAACTGCAGGCGGCTTATCGCAAGCTGGGCCAGAGCGCGGATGCAGACCGAGAGCTGGCGATCTACAAAGCTCTCAAAGCCAAATCCCGAGAGCGCGCCGCAGACGCGACGAAGCAGACTCCATAGGGAAGGAAATCATCAGCTTGTTCACGCGACGCTTTCAGGTCAGCCTGTTGCAATGCCTCACTGTCTACTTCTATGCTTTGCACGTTGCGGCTGCGCAGATGGGGACGGGACACGCCACGCCTCCTCCCCCGCCGCCGGGCGCGAAATCGGCCAGGTGCAGCGGCCGCCCGGTTCCACAGCTGGAAGATGTTACCGCCCAGGCAGGCATCGCCTTCAAGCACACCTCCGACCCATCCAAGCGATACATCGTCGAATCCATGAGCGGCGGCGTGATCCTGATCGATTATGACCGCGACGGCTGGCCCGACATCTATTTTACGAACGCGCCCAGCGTTGACATGGCCATCAAAGGCCAGAAAAGCCTCGGAGCCCTCTATCACAACAACCACGATGGCACGTTCACCGACGTCACCGTCAAAGCCGGCCTGACCAGCGCCTGCATGGCCATGGGGGGCGCCGTTGGAGACTACAACAACGATGGCTGGCCCGACCTTTACCTCACCTGTCTTGGCGGCAACGTTCTCTATCGCAATAATGGCGACGGCACCTTTACCGACGTTACGGCCAAGGCCGGCGTCGCCGATGGCCGCTGGTCAACCGGCGCCGCATTCGGCGACTATGACGGAGATGGGCTTGCCGATCTGATGGTCGTCAACTATGTCGACTTCCATCTTGACGACATGCCGGGCTTCGGGAGCGCTTCGTTCTGCAAGTACAAGGGCATCGATGTGCAGTGCGGCCCGCGCGGCCTGCGTGGAGCAGGCGACTCGCTGTTTCACAACAACGGGGACGGCACGTTCACCGATGTGTCGAAAGCCGCCGGCGTCAACGATCCCGACGGCTATTATGGATTGGGCGTGGTCTGGGCGGACTTCAATAACACCGGCCGTCCGGATATTTATGTTACTAACGACTCTACCCCCAAATACCTCTATAAGAATCTGGGCAATGGCAAGTTCGAAGACATCGGCCTTCAATCCGGCACCGCGGTCAGTGAAGACGGTTCGGAACAGGCTTCCATGGGCATCGCGCTCGGCGATTACAATCACACCGGCCGCCCCTCGATTTTCGTCACCAATTTTACCGACGAGAATGTTCTTCTTTACCGCAACGACGGCGACTGGAATTTCAAGGAAGATTCTTTCGCATCCGGCGTTGCGCTTCCCTCGCTGTCCCTCGTCAAATGGGGAACCGCCTTCGTCGACCTCGACAACGACGGCTGGCTCGACCTTATCCTGGTCAACGGGCATGTCTACCCGCAGGTCGATTCCCTGCCCTCCGGCGCCGGCTATCGTCAACCCAAGGTGCTTGAACTCAACCAGAAGAACGGCACATTCTGCGACGCTAGCGGCCAGGCCGGCAAACCTTTGCAGGAGCTCCGCGTCTCGCGCGGTCTGGCGGTCGGGGATCTGTTCAACGACGGAAACATGGATGTTGTGATTGAAGACCTTGACGGAAGCCCAATGCTGTTGCGCAACCACGGCGTTCCCGGACGCCACTGGGTCAGCTTTGAGCTCGATGGCACCAAGAGCAACCGCCTTGCGCTCAATGCCCGCATCGCGATCGTCGCCGGCGGCATGACGCAGACCGACGAAGTCCACAGCGGGGGCAGCTACCTGTCGCAGAACGACCTGCGCATCCATTTCGGCCTGGGCAGCGCAACCAAGGTCGACAAGGTGGAGATCCATTGGCCATCCGGTCTGACCGAAGACCTGACCAACCTTGCCGTCGACCGGGACTACAACGTGGTGGAAGGTAAAGGCGTCGTGGACCCCGCAAAGGCAAGGCCCGCCCTCAAGCAGCCGTAGACGGCGACCTGGGGCGCGAAGCATTTGTCTTTGAGAAATGAAGCGCGCTCACGGCTTTGGCGGAAGCGGGATGTATTCGGCGCGAAACCGCAATGTGGTTTTAGGAAATCGGTCTTGAGCGTCCTTCGTCAGTTCCACTCGCAATTCATGGGTTTTGCCATCCAACTTTGCTGGCTGAAAGCCGAGCGTATAACGAAGATGGAGCTGGGTAATGATGTAGTCGAGCGTTGGCGCAAACAACTGCGGATTCGCAGTGGAATAGTACTGGCCGCCTGTGTTCATGCTGTAAAAGTGGACAAGGTTTTCTGTTCTACCCGGCACATCTGCTAGGGGCATGTCCCAGATCGGTTTCGCAGTGCTCAAACCGAATGCCATGCCGGACGACTCCAGTATGTCTGAGAGAATGCTGCTCGCTTCCGCTGCTAGAGTGCCGCTATGATCGCCATACAAGAAAAGAAAGACGGGCAAACGAGAGTTGTCCATCTCTGGCCTGATCTGCAAACCAACCGCATGAGGCGGCTTCGAAGTGCGTGTACTTTCATCAACCGAGCGAATCATGCGTTGCATCGCCATTTCTCCCGTTCGGGCTTCGCCTTCAATTTTCTTGCCGCTAAGGATCTCTTCGACGCCCTCCAAAGCTGCGTTCACGTCAGTCCCTGGAGCCACATCGATCCTCGACTGGCCATTATCGCACCAGTGCGCAACGCCAATGAGATCGTCCTTGTTGAGATGCTGCAGGGCTGGCCTGAGGTACTGCGTCTTTCCTCGCAGAAATCCGGAGGCCCAATCAGCGGGGAATCCCATGTTGCACTGCACGATCAGCCAGAGCACGATGGGACGGGTGCTGACTCCGGAATCAAATGAATGGATTTCAACTTCGCGACCGCTGTCGAAGAGTCGAAAGTCGGTCTTCTTGAGGCGGTTGAGAATCGCAGGGTTGTGAGTTACGGGGTCTTCTTGTTCGGCCACTCCATCGACGAGCGTCAAGAGCGCTTGTACATGGAGGGTGGGATTGGAGTCCGGCGCTTGTGCACCCAGGTGCTGCGGACAGGCTATCCATGAGCCAAGTCCGACCAAGAGTAGGGATGAGTAGACTTTCAAGGCGGAAGGCCAGCTTCCTTCGACTTCCTTTCCATTAGAGGGGCGGGGCGCGGCTTTGGTTAGGCCCCGCTGTGAACCTGTTGCCTTTGAGAAATGAAGCGTGCTCACTACTTGGGTGGAAGCGGAAAGCATTCAATGCGAAACCGCAGAGTTGTTTTAGGAAACCGGTTTTGAGCGTCCTTGGTCAGTTCCACACGAAGTTCGTGCGGCTTTCCATCTAGCTTCGATGGCTGGAAGCCGAGCGTATATCGAGCATGAAGCTGGGAGACGATGTAGTCGAGCGTCGGCCCGAATAGCTCCGTTTGCGAGGTGGAGTAGTACTGTCCGCCGGTGGTGCGGCTGTAGTAGTGGGCTTGATTGAAGGTTTGGCCGCTGCCTATATCTTCCTGAATATCATGATGGATCTCGATCAGGCTCAGGCCAAATACCATGCCGGACGATTCCACCAGGGCTTGAATGTTCGAGTTGGCTTCGCGCGAGTCGGTGCCGCCCTGGTCTCCGTACAGAAAGAGAAGTACAGGCATCAAACTCTGCTCTCCCGCCGGCGTGAGATTGCGGGTGCTCTCTACCACTGCCTGAACCATGTTGTGCATTGCGAGCTGGCCAGCCCTGTCGTTTGCATTCGCAATCTTGGCACTCAGAACCTGCTCGACGGCACTTAATGCAGCACCGACATCTTTTCCGGGAGGATAGTCCACCTTGGCCTGGCCGTCGTCGCACCAGTGCGCCACACCTAGAACATCGCGACTGGACAAGTGCTGCAAGGCCGGCTGGAGAACTTGGGTCTTTCCCTTGAGAAAGATTGACCCAAAGTCCGGCGGAGCCCCGGTGCCGCACTGCACAATCAGCCAGAGCGCGA
>DATKGE010000095.1:0-14708 GCA_035510955.1 Occallatibacter sp.
CCCGGCAAGCACGGGACTTTTTCCGACTGTGAGAAGCGGCTTCCTTATATTGCGGAGCTTGGTTTCAACGTGGTCTATTTGCCGCCCATTCATCCCATCGGCGTCAACTTCCGCAAGGGGCGCAACAACAACCCCGAAAGCCAGCCCGGCGATTGCGGCAGCCCCTGGGCCATCGGCTCGGCTGAAGGCGGACACAAGGCGATCCATCGCGAGCTTGGCACGCTCGAAGATTTTCACCACTTTGTTGCCAGGGCGAAGGAGCTTGACCTTGCCGTTGCACTCGACATCGCGTTCCAGGCCGCGCCTGACCATCCATACGTCAAGGAGCACGAGAACTGGTTTCGCAAGCGGCCCGATGGAACCATTCAATATGCCGAAAATCCGCCCAAGAAATATCAGGACATTTATCCCTTCGATTTTGAAAGCGAAGACTGGGCCGGGATGTGGGAGGAGTTGAAGAGCGTATTCGATTACTGGATCGCGCAGGGCGTGACCATCTTCCGCGTCGATAATCCGCACACCAAGGCGTTTGCCTTCTGGGAGTGGGTCATCAACGAAATCAAGCGAGACCACCCGGAAGTCTTGTTTCTGGCCGAAGCCTTCACGCGCCCCAAGATCATGTATCGGCTGGCCAAGCTTGGATTCAGCCAGTCGTACACATACTTCCCTTGGCGCAATGCCAAGGGTGAGACGATGGCCTACTTGACGGAGCTGGCGCAGACACCGGTGCGCGAGTTCTTCCGGCCCAATCAATGGCCCAACACGCCCGACATTCTCACCGAGTTTCTGCAGATCGGCGGGCGGCAAGTGTTTGGCATTCGCTTCTTGCTCGCCGCTACGTTGGGCGCGAATTACGGCATCTATGGCCCGGCCTTTGAACTAATGGAACACGTGCCCGTGCGCCGCGGCAGCGAAGAATATCTCGACTCGGAAAAGTACGAGATACGTCGTTGGGACCTTGAAGAGGCTGACAGCCTGCGGCCGTTGATTGCGCGCGTGAATGAAATACGGAAAGAGAATGCCGCGCTGCAAGGTGACTGGTCGCTCAAGTTCCACCCCACTGAGAATGACCAGCTGATCAGTTACACCAAGGAGTCGGAGGACCGCAGCAACCTGATCTTGACGGTGGTCAATCTCGATCCGCATCACACGCAGGCCGGCTTTGTTACGCTGCCTCTCGATGAATTGCAGATTCCGCAGGACCGCGGCTACGAAGCGGAGGACCTGCTCACCGGCGCGCGCTACTTATGGAACGGACCGCGCAACTACGTGGAGTTGAACCCATCGCGCATGCCGGGCCACATTCTCAAGATTCATCGGCGCCTGAAAATCGAAACCGACTTCGATTATTTCTTGTGATGATTGCGCTCTTTTCCACAAAACAACTAAATCAGGGCGGACTACCAGGCAACCAATTTTGGCATCGAAATTGTCATAGACAATGCGATCCAAAAGGTCTCAAGAGCACAACTATTCCTGCAAGATTGCGTTGATACTGAGCAACAGGCCGGAAGCACGACGAATCCGGAAATTCAAGAACCCTGGAGGAAACGATCAATGTTGAAGAAGATTGCAATGGCAGCATTGCTTGCTCTTACCATTTTGCCGGCGGCATCGTATGCGCAAGTCATAGTCCGCGTCGCCCCGCCGGCCCTTATCGTTGAGCGGCGCCCGCCACCGCCCGATCGCGGATATGTCTGGATCGATGGCTACCATCGCTGGGATGGCGACCATTATGTGTGGGTTGGTGGCCGCTGGGACCGACCGCCACATCCTGGTCAGCGCTGGGTCGCGCATCGCTGGATGCATCGTGGCGATCATTGGGAAATGGTCGAAGGACACTGGCGCTAGCGTGGTGAATCTGAAGTTCGTCGCAGTTCTCTGAAGCAGAGCCTCAGGTCAAGGAGTGCCGTAAAAGCAGGTCCTTCGACTCCGCTGAAGTACGCTCCGCTCAGGATGACAGGTCTGTTTATTGATACGAACTTCGGACTCAGGACCGTAGCTTCAAACGGACCTACAAAAAGAGAGCGGGGGTCAGGCCTCGCTCTCTTCTTGTTTTGAGTGAGTGGGCTGCAAACTCGAGTTACAGCAGCTTGCGATAGACAACGAATCCGGATTTCTCCGCGACCTTGTCATATAACTTCATGGCTGTTTTATTGCTCTCGTGCGTATGCCAATAGACGCGGCTGGAGCCGGCCTGCCTTGCGTGCTGATAGACCTGTTCGATCAGTGCGCGGCCCACGCCCTTGCTGCGTGCCGATTCCAATGTGAAGAGGTCCTGCAGGTAGCAGGTGGGCGCGATCGAGATGGTGCTGCGGTGGAAGATGAAATGCGCCAGGCCCAGCAACTCGCCTGAGTGGTCGGCGACCAGCGCATGCATTGGCTCGGACGCATCGAAGAACCGCGACCACGTCATCTGCGTGGTTTCTTCGGGTAAGGCGGTTTCGCCCTTGCGGCCGTAGAAGGCGTTGTAGCCGTCCCACAGCACTTTCCATCGCTGGAAATCGCTCAGTTGCACGGGGCGAATCAGAATCTCGTTATTCAATTCGACTGCTCCCCCGCTTGGCTGTTGCGAGATCCTGGTGCCCTCCCAAAGCCACGAATCTCCTGCGAGCGAAAAGCGAGCGTCTGCCCCACCGCAGGTGGCTAGCTGATTTCAATCACATCTGTCGCGGCGGCTGCGGCGGTCTCTGCGCGCAGCATCAGCTTCTCAGCCACGGCGTAAAACTCGGCAGCCTGCGGGCTCTTGGGGCCTGCCAGAGCGACAGGCAATCCGCGGTCACCGCCTTCGCGGATGGCAGGAATCAGCTCGATTGCGCCGAGGAAGGGAATGTTGAACTGCTGCGCCGTGCGCTCGGCTCCGCCCCTGGAGAAGATGTCGATCTCCTGGTGGCAGTGCGGGCAGGTGAAGTGACTCATGTTCTCGACGATGCCCAGGACTTCGACGTTGACCTGCGCAAACATCTCGAGAGCTTTGCGCGCGTCTTGCAGGCTCACATCGCTGGGCGTGGAGACAACGATGGCGCCTGTCAGCGGGACGGTCTGCACCAGCGAGATGACCACGTCGCCGGTGCCGGGAGGCAGATCGACGACCAGGTAGTCGAGCTCGCCCCATTCCACCTGCTGCAGGAACTGGCGAATGATCTGGTGCAGCATGGGCCCGCGCATCACCAGCGGCTTGTCTCCCGGCGAGATGTAGCCAATGGAGATGGTCTTGATTCCATGAGTCAGGTTGGGGATGATCTGGTTTCCAGGGCCGACCGCGGGCTGCTGCGACGAGCCCATCATGAGCGGGACGTTGGGCCCGTAGATGTCCGCGTCAATGAGGCCGACGCGCTGGCCGAGCCGCGAGAGCGCGATGGCCAGGTTGACGGCGACGGTGGTTTTGCCCACGCCGCCTTTGCCGGAACCGACGGCTACGATTTTGGAAACGCCGGGCAGGGGGACGGGTGCGGGCATATTGGGGGCGTGGGCCATGGTGCTCCTTATTCTAAAAACTCTGCGGCTCGATGGGTTTCGGTTGGTTCAGGAAAGCTCGATCGAGCGGCCTGAAGAGGCATTCCCGCAGACTATTCACAACTCGATTTTAACAGCAGGTGCGGATCGAGCCTCTCTGCCGCGTGCAACTCCGGCGCGACGGGTACGCCAACCACGTGGGCCAGGATGGCGTGGATCTGGCGCACTCCTTCCGTCAGTGACGCGGGGCCGGGCTGCAGAATGTAGGTGCCCTTGATCTCGTAGATGTGTCCGTTGCGGACGGCGCTGGTGGAGTCCCAGCCTGGGCGGGAGCGGATGAGAGTCTTGTTGACCTTCATGCCGCACCAGGAGGCGAGAATGACCTCCGGGTCGCGTTCAGCAACAACGGCCGGATCGACGACGCGGTCCTGTGCCTTGCCGCACGCCGCCAACTCTGGAAAGAGGATTTCGCCGCCGGCGATTTCGATCAGCTCTTCGACCCAGCGAATCCCGCTGATGAGGGGGTCTTTCCATTCCTCGAAAAAGACGCGCGGGCGATGCGGGAAAGCTTGCGCGGATTTTGCGATGGCCTGAAGGCCGCTCTGCAGGCTTGCAACGATCGCAAGTCCTTCGTCTGGCTTTCCCACCAGGCGCGCGAGTGCCGCGATCATATCGAGGATTTCCGCGATGCTGCGCTGGTTGAAGTTGAGAACCGTAACCCCGCGCAGAACGAGCTGGCGGGTAATCTCCGCCTGCACGTCGGAGAAGGTCAGAACCAGATCAGGCTTCAGCGCGAGAATGGCGTCGAACCTGGCGTTTTTGAAAGCGGACACGCGCGGCTTGCGGCGCGCCTCGGGCGGACGCGTCGCGTAGCCGGAGACGCCGACGATGCGGTCCTGTTCGCCTAGCAGGTAGAGGACCTCTGTGGTCTCATCGGTGAGGCAGACGATTCTGCGCGGGAAATCTGCATGGGGAGTCGTTATTGGCGAGGAAGCGGTCATAGTTTCCAAAGCGCGGTTCGTGCAAGGTCAAGCAAGCAACCGAGCTGTACCTGCCGGGACTAAAGCCCAATGTCTTTTTTGCGCTATTCGGCTACTGAAGTCGTTCCCTGACACAAGGCCGGTTCGTTAATCGAGTTCCAGTGTCCTGTCTCCGAAGTTCACAGCGTTAGTTCAGGGCCGGCTGGCTTGTCTGGAGCTTACTAAATGCAGGTCCTTCGACTCGGCTGAAGAACGCTTCGCTCAGGATGACAGGCCATTTGTTTGATATGAATGTTAGGAACAGGACGCCAGGAAAGCTTCATTAACTTCCTGTTCCCAGGCATGTGCGCCGGGACTGATCAGGGTTGAATGGATGCGTCGACTTCAGCGTCCGTGGCGAGCTTTGCCTCTTTGCGGCGGACAGACTCGGCTTCGCGATTCTCGCGACGGCGCAGCGCACCTTCAAAGCGGCGCAGCTCATCGGGAGTTTCGGGCAGCGCTTCCGGAACGCGCACGCGGCGGCCTTCATTGTCGATGGCGACAAAGACCAGGTAGGCGCTGGCCACGTGGACGATCGATCCGGTGCGGGGGTTTTCCGCCCAGACTTTCACGCCGACTTCCATGGAAGTGGAAAAGGCGCGATTGACGCTGGAGCGAAGCATGAGCAGGTCGCCAAGATGGACGGGGCGGATGAAGTCGATGTGGTCCATGGCAGCGGTGACGACGTTGGTGCGCGAGTGACGGTAGGCGGCCATGGCGCCGGTCAGATCGATGAAGTGCATCAGGCGCCCGCCCAGCAGGTTGCCCAGGGTGTTGGTGTCGTTGGGCAGAATGATTTCAGTCATCTCGGACTGGGTGCTGGCTACGGTGCGGGCGGCGGGGTTGACGGCGACGGAACTCATGCTTAGCTTGCTCCCTTGCGATTGAATCGAATGGGCGGCCCGGGTGCCAAGTAGAATGGAACTGCGGCGGCCGGCGGAATCGGGTCTTGTCTTCAATTCGTCAGGTTCCAGTTTCGGCAATCTCCGCCAAATGTGCAAATGGCTGACGATGCCCGCGGCCGCGCCGGACAGTGCAGGAATGGGCAGGACAAGAACAGACAGGAATAGGGAACAATGGAAAAGCTTGCAGGACTGAGAGAGATTCTGGCCTTGGACGCGAAGAACAGCTTCGCCCGCTACGGCGTGGCCATGGAATTGGCCGCGCGGGGCGAAACGGCGGCGGCGCTGGAAGAATTCGACACGCTGCTGAAAAACGATCCGGATTATACGGCGGGCTACTTTATGGCGGCACAGACGCTGGTGAAAGCCGGCCGGAAGGCCGAGGCAGCGGAGCGCCTGACGGCCGGCATTGGAAGCGCTGCGCGCAGCGGCAACCGCCATGCGATGAGCGAGATGCAGGCCATGCTGGAGGAGCTGGAAGGGTAGCTTTGGCGGGTTTCTGCGGCTCCAGTCTTCCTTTAACATGCGGTGTCGCCGGTGCGCATGCAAAAATCTGGAACTTTTAAAAATGCGATTGCATCTATACTGGCAACATGGCGAAATATTCGATTGTCGTTCCTTTTCACAACGAAGAAGAGAATGTCACCGCCTTGTATGCACGCCTGAAACAGGTCATGGAACAGGTGGGCGACAGTTTTGAGCTGGTCTTTGTGGACGATGGTTCCAGTGACCGCTCGTACAAGCTGCTGGAAGAGATTGCCGCGGTGGACAGCCGCGTGCTGGTGGTCAAGCTGCGCAGAAACTTTGGGCAGACGTCGGCGCTGGCAGCGGGATTCGACCACGCCTCGGGCGAGTTTATACTTGCGCTCGACGGCGATCTGCAACACGACCCGAACGACATCCCCGCCTTTCTGGAAAAGCTGGAGGAAGGGTATGACGTGGTTTCTGGTTGGCGCAAGGAGCGCATCGACAACGTCGTAATGCGCCGGATTCCCTCGCGGTGCGCCAACTGGCTGATGGCCCGGATTTCAGGCGTGGACATTCACGACTTCGGGACGACCTTCAAAGCCTATCGCCGCGAGGTCATCCAGAACATTCCGCTCTATGGGGAGATGCATCGCTTCATTCCCGCACTGGCCAGTTGGTACGGCGCATCCATCTGCGAGATTCCCATCAGGAACGTGAACCGAGAGAAGGGCAGGAGCCACTACGGGCTGGGGCGCACCTTCCGTGTGTTCTTCGATCTGCTTACCATCCGATTCCTGCTCAAGTACATGAGCCGCCCGCTGCACTTCTTCGGAGGGTTCGGTGCACTGGGCATCCTGACGGGCAGCATTATCTCAACGTGGCTGCTGGCATTGAAGCTGCTGCATCCGCACCGCAACCTGATGGATCAACATGGGCCGCTGTTTGTGGTGGGCGCAGTCCTGATTCTAGCGGGCATCCAGATGGTCGCCATCGGCCTGTTGGGCGAGTTGCAGGTGCGCCACTATCACACCATGCAGAATCGGACGCCCTACACGGTGGACCGTCTGGTGCGGCTGATTTCGCCGGAAGAGCAGAGCTTGTTGTCGGATAGAGATTGAAAAAGCAGGGAATAGGGACTTGGGAATAGGGAATAGAGAACCCCGCCTGGGCAAATGCCTTGGCGGGGTTTGGTGTGTTGGGGCAATGTACGCATCGAAGAGGAATTGTTGGCATCCAGCGCGATTCGCTTGCAGCGGGCGGGTCTCAGGGTGCATTCTGGCCGTGGCATGAAAGCAATCCAGATCCACGAGACAGGCGGCCCGGAGGTTTTGCAACTGGCCGAATTGCCCATTCCCGAGCCGGGACCGGGGCAGGTGTTGATCCGCATTGAGGCCATCGGGGTCAACTTCATCGAGGTCTACTTCCGCAAGGGAGTCTACAAGGCATCTATGCCGCTGGTGCCGGGCAGCGAGGCCGCGGGCACGGTGGAGGAGCTTGGCCCGGGTGTGACGGGATTTGAAGCAGGCGATGCGGTGGCGTCGGTGAGCGTGCTGGGCAGCTATGCCGAGTATGCGCTGGTTTCAGCGGCGAGCCTGGTGAAGGTGCCGGCGGGGCTCACCATGGAGCAGGCCGCAGCCGCCATGTTGCAGGGCATGACGGCGCACTATCTGGCGTACTCGACGTTTCCTCTGAAGGCCGGAGACACGGCGCTGATTCATGCAGGCGCGGGCGGCGTGGGGCTGCTGCTGACGCAGATGGCGAAAAAGATTGGCGCGCGGGTGATTGCAACGGTTTCAACCGAAGAGAAGGCAGAGTTGGCGCGCGAGGCCGGAGCCTCCGATGTGATTCTTTACACCGAGCAGGAATTCGAGCCGGAGGTAAAGCGGCTCACGAACGGCAAGGGCGTGGACGTGGTGTATGACTCGGTGGGCAAGACGACCTTCGAGGGCAGCCTGAATTGTCTGCGGCCGCGTGGCTTGCTGGCGCTGTTTGGCGCGTCCAGCGGGCCGGTGCCGCCCTTCGACCTGATCCAGCTGAGCGGCAAGGGCTCGCTGTTTGTGACGCGGCCTACGCTGTGGCACTACATCGCCACGCGGGCGGAGTTGGAATGGCGCGCAGGCGAGGTGCTTGGTTGGGCGGCCAAGGGCGAACTGAAGCTGCGGACAGAGTTTCTGTATCCGCTGGCCGATGCGGCCTCGGCGCAAAGCGATCTGGAAGCGCGCAAGACGACGGGAAAAATTCTTCTTGAGCCGTGAAGTTCGGATGGCACAAACGATTTCCATAAGCTCCGACGATCATGTTTTCGTTCTCACAGGCGCCGGCATTAGCGCCGAGAGCGGCTTGCCTACCTTTCGCGCGTCCGACGGGCTTTGGGCCGGGCATCGCATTGAAGATGTGTGCACGCCGGAGGCCTGGCAGCGGAATCCCGCGCTGGTGTGGGAGTTCTACTCGCAGCGGCGGGCGCAGGGTGCACAGGCGCAGCCCAACCCGGCGCACTTTGCGCTTGCTGACCTTGAGAGACATTTGGGTGATCGCTTCTTCCTCTGCACGCAGAATGTGGACGATCTGCATGAGCGCGCCGGGAGCGTGCGGCTGGTGCACATGCCCGGGGAACTGGCCAAGTCGCGATGCGGCGATGATTGCGGCGAGGCGCCGGTGACGGACCGCACGGTGTACAAAAACATTGGCGAAGTGGGCCGCTGTTCGTGCGGGGCGCGGTTGCGTCCGCACATTGTTTTCTTCGGCGAGATTCCGCTGGAGATGGGGCGCATTCAGGCGGAGATCGGGAAAGCCACTCTGATGGTTGTGGTGGGAACTTCAGGGTCCGTGTATCCGGCGGCGAGTTTTGTGCATTGGGCGCGCCAGGCCGGGGCGCGGACGGTGTATATAGGACCGGAAGCTCCGCTCAACGCCAATGCGTTTACGCATGTGGTGGAAGGCAACGCCGGGAAAATGCTGCCGGGGCTGTTTGCTTAGAGGGTATTTCAAAAATGGCTCAGCAGAGTTTGGCGGTAATCCCTTAGGGGCTAGAGCCCTTTGCTTATCCGGGTCTTTTCGGCACCCTTCGACTGCGCTCAGGGCGGGCTATTGAAGTCGGACGCGGTTCATTCTGCACATGCGCAAGCAGCGCGCTCGGGGTATCCTCTTATCTTGATCTGCGTGTGCCGTTATTTCAATGCAGGAGAAGTGTGTGAAACCAGTTTATGCCCGTGCCCTGCGCGGGATGCAGCGCAACATCCTGGCCGGCATCATCACCATCGGGCCCCTTCTTGTTACTTACCTGATCTTCAGCTTCCTGCTTGGCATTCTGGCCAAGGTCGGTTTGCCCGTGATCTGGCTGCTGGCCGCAATCTTCCCCGGAGACTGGATTAACGAGCCGTGGGTGCAATTCCTGCTGGCGGTTGTGCTCACCCTGGTTGTGCTGTATTTGGTGGGCCGCGTGACATCGCAGGTGGTGGGGCGTCAGGCGCTCAGGGTCTTTGAGGCGGCTCTGGCCCGGCTGCCGTTTGTCGCCAAGATTTACAACTCCGTGCGCAAGCTCATCGACACCATGATGGCCAAAGACGACTCCGTGCACCGAGTGGTGCTGGTGGAATTCCCCATGCCGGGGCAGAGGGCCCTGGGCTTTCTTACCCGCACGCTGATTGATTCCTCGAATGGCCGGATTCTCGCGGCTGTGCTTCTGCCCAATGCCATCAACCCCATGTCGGGGCTGCTGCAGATCATGCCCATCGAGCGCGTCCAGGAGACCAATCTTACCGTGGAACAGGCCATGAGCATGCTCATGACCGGCGGCACAGTGGGGCCCGAGGAGATTCTGTTCACGAGCACGGCGCTTCCGGCGGAGGCGACGACTGAGCTGGTGTCCGATGAGCCGCTGCTGTCTGACGCGGAAACCGGGCTCTAACGGGAGTCCCATTGGGGGAGCTTTCAAGCTCGAATGCTGATGGGAACTCTCTCATGGAACCTCCTGATCCGCCGGCGGCACCTGTGCCGGTTCTTCGCCCGCGTGTTCGCTCTCGATAGTAATCTTGCGCAGGCTGACATGCTCGAAGCGCGCCCAGATCAGGCCTACCGGGATGATGCTCAGGAAGGTTACCAGCAGCAGCGTTGCGGCGCAGGCGGTGGCGGCTTCGGCGGATGCTCCGAGAACCAGGGTCAGGGCCACCACGACCAGACCGATCTGCGAGAACCAGCCCAGGACAGGAAGCTGAATAATGCTGGCCCCGCCGCTGGCGATCATCAGCAGGACGCACTTCGGAGGGCTGATCGCGGCCAGTTCCGGGCTGGCGACGAAGGCCTTGCATCCTTCGAAGTAAGCACACCCGATGATCAGCCACATTCCCAGAGAAAGCCCGGTTGTGACAGCGAAATCGGAGAAGGAACGCATGGTGTCCAGCCCGGAATGAAAGGCGCGGATCTTGTGGCCGATGGAATGGCCGAGGGTCTTTGAAACCGGTGTCAGGGAGCGCTCGAAGAACTCGGCGACCCTTTCGCCGGCGACGCGCACCACGATTACGAACAGCGCGCCGAAGAAGGTCAGCGCCAAGCCGCCGAACCGCACCAGGAGGAGTGCCAGCTCGCGGTGATGAAGGGCCAATTGAGCCATGATTCCCGAGTGGGCGGCGGCCTTGAGAATTTCGTCGGTGGGGACCCAGATCATGGCCACGGAAAAAATGAGCGCCATGGAGCCGGCGTCGAAGAGGCGCTCGACAACGTAGACGGCGATCTGCGAGCTGAGCGGCAGGCTAGTCTTCTTGGCCACCAGGTAGGGACGCACCAGATCGGCCACGCGGCCAATGAGCGCGACAGCGGTGAAGCCGATGACCTGCGTTCCCAGCAGCGAGAACAGACTGACCTTTTTGTTGTGCCTGAGCAGCAGCGCCCAGCGCGCGGCGCGGATGAGATAGGCGAGATAGATGCAACCGATGGCGATGCCGATCTTGCGCCAGTCGGCCATGGCCAGTTGAGAGCGGAAGAGACCGAAGTCGAAGTGGCTTCGGTTCCATCCCCAGATTAAGAGGGCCGCCAGGGCGGCGAGCACGACAAGACCCAGGATAAGATGGTTCTTCTTCAAGCGTTCTCCGTGCCGCGGGGGAAGAATGGAGCGGTTCTATTGATTCTATAGGCACTCACTGGCATTCGCAGTTGTGTTCGCTCAGGCCGCCAAGAGCTGAAGAAAGTCTGGACAGGGAACACGTTTGAAGGGTACGGGCTTCTGCCCGTACGTAAGAGCGGAAAAAATCCATTCGGCTTTAGCCGCCGAGGGGATGCGGGATGGAGAGGGTGAACGCTCTCAAGGATTCTCTAACGCGATCCGTTCCTGCCGTGCTGAGCCACCGATGCAACCGTTTGCCTGGCCAACGCCTCGCGGGCGAGCACGCGCCGGTTGAACTCGTGGATGACACGCGCAACATAGGCGCGGGTTTCGCTATAGGGAGGGATGCCGTGGTATTTGTCCACCGCGGAGGGGCCGGCGTTGTAGGCGGCCAGGGCCAGGGCCAGGTTGTCGCGGTAGCGGGTGAGCAGCGCGTCGAGGTAAGCGGAACCGCCGCGCAGGTTCTGGTCGGGTTTGAAGCTGTCCTGGACGCCCAGCTCGGTGGCCGTGCCGGGCATCAGCTGCATCAGGCCGCGCGCGCCGGCGCGGCTGACGGCGCGGACATTCCCGCCGCTCTCGGCCTTCACCAGGCTGGCCAGCAGGTCCACATCCAGGTTGTGCTCGCCGCTTGCCCTGGCCAGCATCTCATGCAGGTCGGCGGGGGAGAGTTTTCCTTCTTTGGCGGGCCCGGCCGCGTCTTTGCCGCAGTCATTGTCGATAACTGCCGGAGGAGGATCGGCGACCTGTTCCACTCCGTTGATCTCCTGCGGGGCGAACTCGATGTAGTTGTTCTCGCCGGCGCCGAGGTAAAGACGCATATGGCCTGCGACGGAAGCGTGATGGTCGCAATGCAATGCGAAGCCGTTGCGCAGCGTGACGAGCTCGCCCGCCCAGGCCGTTGTAGCCAGGGCGCCAAGAGCCGCCAGCGAGATGAAGATCCTATTGCGCATTCGAGATCGTACTTCTCAATTTTAACCTACGGCTTATCCTGCGGGCCGAACTTTCGGGTCACACTTTGGCGGCAAAAACCTTGGCCAAGGCGGATTCCAGCACTTGCGCTACGCCGTCCTGGTCGTTGGGCGGGGCCTGCTTCCAGCCGCGCATCTTGGCCATGGTGCGCAACTCTTGCGCCGCATTGCCCATCATCACGCCCTGTCCGGCCCACTCCAGCATATCCACATCGTTCCAGTTGTCGCCAATGGCCATGGTCTCCTTGCGGTCCACGCCCAGTCGGCCGGCGAGCCGCGCCAGCGCCCAGCCTTTTGAGACTCCCGGCGGCAGCAGGTCGAGAATCGACAGCTCGCGCGCCGGGTATTCGGTGGTGATGCACTCGCAGTGGCTGCTCCACTCGCTTGCCTTGAGCGCCTTCTCGGCCTCGCGCATCCTGGTCACCGTTCCCGTCACCATGCCCTGGATGGGGTCCTCGCCGTCGGGCAGCGCCAGTTCCAGCGGCTTGACCACCTCGATGGCGTCGCGGTTGGCCTCGATCCAGAGGGAAATGCGCCCGTGCGTCTGCTCCAGTTCTTCCAAAACCAGCTCTCCGCGGCCCGGCCGGTCGAATGTGAACACAACGGCACCGAACTGCCGGAGCAGCCCGCACAGGCCGCGGCACACCCGCGCTTCCATGTGGCAGCGGTCGATGGCCTCGCCGCCGAGCGTGCGGATCACTGCACCATTGGACGTGATGAGGGGTGTATCCGCTCGCAGACCCAGGCCTTCGAGCAGCGGCGCCGTGTAGTTGGTTCGCCGGCCGGTGGCGATGGCCACGATGATCCCCGCATCCTGTGCGGCCTTGAGGGCACGTGCGGTGCGGTCGCCGATCTTCTGCGCGAAGGTCGGCAGCAGGGTTCCATCCATGTCGATCGCGACCAGGCGAATGGGAGGGTGCATATTCCAAGTCTACCTATGAAGCTGGGCAAACGCTGCGGGGAGTATCCTTGACCCATGGAACGCGTTTGCAGCCACTGCCACGCCGTGCTCGCGCCCGACACTGAAACCGACTGGTGCCCGGCATGTGGAGGAGCGCTGATTGGGCGCAAGAGCGAGCCAGCCCTCGATCAGCCCGTTGGGCCGCGGGCGGAGGTGGATCATCGCGGCATTGTGCTGCCGCGGCGTCATGCGCTGGGCGGGATTATTACGCCGCAGTAAGCCTTACCGGGGAGAGGAATCGCGCTTTAGGATCATGACTCCGAAGTTCGTAACATTCGTTCCGGGCTGACTGGCGTGTCGGGAGCTCACGAAATGCAGGTCCTTCGACTCCGCTGAAGTACGCTTCGCTCAGGATGACAGGCCATCTTCATGCAGAAACTTTCAGGAAAAGAACGCAAGGTCGATGAAGCTCAACACCTATCTCAACTACGGCGACAACTGCGCGGAATCGTTCCACTTTTACGAAAAGCACCTGGGCGGAAAGATCACCATGATGATGACCCACGGACAGATGCCCAACCCGAGCGGCGTTGATCCCAAGTGGGCCGACAAGGTCCTGCACGCACGGATTGAACTGGGCGGAACGGCGCTGTACGGGGCCGATATTCCCTCGCCGCCATTCGAGCCGATGCGCAGTGCTTATCTCGCTTTCGGTTGACAGCATCGGTGAGGCGGAGCGCATTTATGCGCTGCTGAGCGAGGGCGGCGAGATATTCATGAAGATGGATGAGACTTTCTTCGCCCACCGATTCGCGATGTTCCGCGACAGATTCGGCACTTCGTGGACGCTGCTGAATGAGAAGCCGATGCCGGCAAGTGCGTAGGCGGAATTGCGGATCGCCAGATCAGGCTCTTCGGCTACGCATCAAGCCTTGGTTTCGAGTCCTACCGCTTCAGCCAGCCGGGCTTGCCGATCATCGAAGGTCCAGAAGCGATCCGCTCTCAGTTCGAGGGCGCAGGCGACGTGGAGCGAATCGAGTGTACGGACGCCAAGCGAAGGGGCAAAGCGCCGGGCAAGATCGACGCAAGTTTCCCAGGCGGGACTGGGGAATGCGACGCCTTTCCAGACCCCGGCTGCGCAATCGCCTTCGAAGCTGCGCCATGCCCTTTGAGTCTCGGCCGCAGAAAGGCGCCCTATAAAGGACTGGCGGTATATTGCATTCGCAACTTCACTGCGGCTGAACGGCGTCAGACAAAGCTGAGGTCTCTTGGCAATGCGGCTCGCAACCACAGGGGAGTGCGCATCGACGATGTAGGCGGCGATCTGAAAGCTGGTATCTGCGTAGACGATCAATATCGACTGCGCTCCCTGTCGGCGATCAGATCGGCAACCGGTGTCAGGACGCGGTCGCCGTAATGCTCTTTGAGGCGAGCGGCAAAATCGGGCCACTCTATGATGCTCGGACTTGGTGGGGTCCTCGGGACCAGATCGCCCAGCACCTGGTTCCGCTCGCGAACTTCGATGTGGATTCCGGCCTTGAGCCAGGCTTTGACCTTGCGGGTGTCACGCAGTTGGCGGAGCGTGATGCTTTCCATTTCCTAAATGTGACACAAAATGTGCCACATTGTCAATGAGACTCAGAACCCCTTCTGATCCGCAGAGCAAGAAAGGCGAAAACACCAGAGCTGCGAGGCTATGCAGAATTTCTCATTAATATGGGCAATTCCCCCGCGTACGCGTAAATTACTGGAAGACCTAGGTCTCTGACCGTGTGAAGTTGTTTCTGTTGTAGCCGAACTTCTGGCGTGCTTTTTTGCGCGTGAATTGCCAGTTGATAGTGACTCGGTCGCGGTTCATTTTCCGGTTCCATGCCCGTGCTTGCATTTGCAGTTGTC
>DATKGE010000096.1:0-4172 GCA_035510955.1 Occallatibacter sp.
GAGCGCAGAGATGAATTATGCGGTCAAGGAGATCTTCTACACGCTGCAGGGCGAGGGTGCGCAGGCGGGGCGGGCTGCGGTTTTCTGCCGGTTTGCGGGCTGCAATCTTTGGTCGGGGCGCGAGGCGGATCGGGCTACGGCGGTGTGCCGGTTTTGCGATACGGAATTTGTGGGCGTAGATGGTGCGGGCGGAGGGAAGTTTGATTCGGCGGAAGCATTGGCTACCGCTGTTTCGGAGAAGTGGCCTGGAGGCGCGGGGCAGGGCACGAGGTTTGTGGTTTGCACAGGCGGTGAGCCGCTGCTGCAAATGGACTCAATGCTGATCGACGCGCTGCACACACGTGGGTTTGAGATTGCGGTGGAGACGAATGGAACTGTTGCGGCACCGGCGGGTCTGGATTGGATTTGCGTAAGCCCAAAGGCCGGCGCGGGGCTGGTGCAGCTCAGCGGAGATGAGTTGAAGCTGGTGTATCCGCAGATTCCCTTCGATCCAGGCGAGTTTTTATCGCTAAGCTTCAAACACTTCTTTCTGCAGCCGATGGATGGGCCCCGCCGCGCCGCGAATACCGAACTGGCGGTCGCGTATTGCATGGATCATCCGCGGTGGAGATTGAGCCTGCAGACGCATAAGATCCTCGGCATTCCTTAGATGGAAGTCGATCAAGATCTGCAAGGAGTTTGCGATCGAGTTAGACGCTTGTTGTTATGGCAGAGGATACGGCGACAGAGTTACCGGAGTTGTGTCTGGTTGAACGAGCCAAACGGTGCGGTCGTTGTAGTAACGAATAAGTTCCAGGTTATCCGCAGCGTCCATCTCGCGTGCCCAGACAACCTTCGAGTTATCGATATCCGGGGAGTTATAGACCCACTCATCCAATGAACTGTGGTCCGGAGAGTAGCGGACGACGATGAGCTGCTTGCCGGGCAGGTTATCGAGTTTGGCTTCAATATGTTTGCGCGCCAGGCCCATTTGGCCCGGGCCGGACCATGTGGAGGCCCACTCGGCGCTCGGCCAGCGGGGGAGCTGAAGGTGAAGCGGCTCTGCCCAGGGGCGAATTGTGGCGAGTGCAATGCACACAGTTACGGTGAAGCGCTGGATCGCGGTTCCGACCGGCTGTCCGCCAGGCTTCCAATGGCGCAGGTGGCGCATCATTTGCAATCCAACGGCATAGAAGGCCGGCGTGATGGCCGCGAAGTAATGGGGAATCAGCCAGGTTTCCTGCAGCACGCCGACGACAACGATCGCCACGCACACGAGCAGGAGCCGGATTCGCCGATCGAGGAAGATCCGTCGCACCATGATCAAGGGAGGAAGCAACGCGAAGCCGGCAAAGAACAAGAGAGTGCGCAGCGGTTTGGCGAGCAGTGTTTCAGAAAGGAAGCCGGAGACGGTGTGAAGGCGTTTGGCGTAACTCAGCTCCACGTCGACATAAAAGTCGTGGAGAGCCTTGTGCCTGTAGACCGGCTCGGGGCGCGGCGATTGCCAGATCCAATAAGGCGCCGCGGCGTATTGAGCGCGGTCCACGCTGTAGGGCAGCGTCAACGGATTTCCGAAGGCGCGATAGTCGTAATATCCCAGCCAGGCGAGAGCGGCAACGATGAGCGCGAGTGGAAGCGCGGCGCGGCGAAATACGAAGGCCGCGGTGGGGCGATGCTTGCCTGCGAATATCCAGCGCATCAGAGCGAAGCCGACCGGGAAGCAAAGCAGGAGCCCTTCAAAGGGCCTGCTCAAGGCCAGCACGATGAGGCCAAGCGCCATCAGCAGACTATAGCGAAGGCGCGCTGTGCGGATGAACCTGGGCAGCGCGCCGAGGACGAGGGCGCCGCCCAATGCGGCTACGGAGCCGCCGCCGGAGTAGGTGTCAATCCAGTAGCTGAAGAGACCGATACGCAGCACGGCGAGCACGCCGCCAAGCAACGCCCAGGAGGGCGGGATCCAGGCTTGCAGCATCCAGCATAGAGCTGCGCACATCAGGGCCGTTACGCACAACAGACCAAACCAGGGATGTCCGAGGAGTATTTTTCCGGCAGCGAGAATCAGACCCTGAGCAGGGAAGTACATCGACATGTACGTAGGCTGCATGGTGATCTGGATGCTTTCAAAATGCACCCACATCGCCGGAGTTGGGTTGGTGAGCCTGCCGAGCGCGAAGGTGTTGGCCGCCAGCAGGAAGCTGAAATCGTCCTGGACAAAAGGGAGAGGAATGGGGCAGAGCGGGAGAATGGCAAGGCGCAGAAAAAATGCAGCGGCGGCGACGAGTGCGACGGACAGTCCTTTCCTGCGCGCGATGCGGCTGAAGTTCTTTTCGATTGAAGAGAACCAGGAAGAACCGATGCGGGGCAGCGCGAAGGCAACCGCGATGGCGATTGCGGTGAATGCCGCTTCGATCAACAACATCGAAGGTCCAGTGCCCTGGGTGGGAGTCACCACCATATTCTAGCGACTTACCGGGACGTATGTTTGCGAATCAACCGTGGAAGGTATTCCGTCGGCGTACTGGAAGATCACGTGGCAGATCGTCAAGCCAAGGTCCAGTCGTTCTGGATGGGTTCCGCAATAGGCCTTCGAGAATCTGAATCCGGCTTTCTGCACGGATTTGAATCTGGGTCTGTTCAGGTCAATCCAATCAACAGGGTGTTTGTAACGGACCTCGACCAGCACCAATTGCGGGTGGGTCGGCAGGACCTCATTGAACCTGTCTTCGGTGCTGTCCAAATCGCTCCACCACCAGAAAGAGTTAGCCTGGTTTATATAAATGTTATGGTCGAAATAGGGCAGGATTCCAACGCCGCTGAAACCTAAGGCGGTGTCTCCTTGATTGACGATATATGTCACAGCGATTTTGTCGCCATTCTGGACGAACGGTTTCAAGAATTCAGCTGCAGCCCGATCCGGCGAGTACCGATTGTAGTGATCATAGACAAGGGCATAGCCCGACCATAACAAATGCGTTGCGATCATGAAGATCATCGCGAAACGACCGATATTCTCGTATCTGGAAGGGACCGTGCCGGGGGCGGGCCAGGTGATCCACAGAAGACAAACCATCAGGGGCAGGAGGAGCCCTAGATGCCACCAACTAAAGTGGACTTCAGCCGAGAAAAGGGCAAAGAACAGTACCGGCAGAAGAAAGAGGAGTTTGCGGCGAGCGACGAACCAGGCTGCAATGATGATCCAGAATGGAATGGACAGGCCCCACGGCTCGCAGATGCTGAATACCAACGAACCCACGGCGTGAGCGAGGAGAGAGCTAGACTCTCCGCGAACGCGTGAGAGTGCGAGGTCGTGAGGAGGCCAGGCCGTCCAGATTGCAAAGGCGTAGAAGGCAATGACGATCAATGCGCCTAACAGCAGCTTGCGCCGGTGAATTGAGCTGTTGAGGCTTCCATTGCGAAGATGCTCAACGCCGTAGACCACAGCGAGTCCGCCGGAGATGACCGCTGCGTGAAGCGCGGTATTGGCGAGCAAGCCCAGGACCAGGGCCACAACCAAAGGGCTTTTCTTCCAGCAGTACGCGACGATGAACAGAAGGATCGGCACGAGCACATAGTTTCGCGCAATGACTGCGTATTGAAACATGAGGAAATATGTAAATGGCAGCGTGAGTTTCAGATAGCGGGGCAGCGGAGAAGCGAAGACAAGCAGCGACGCGGCTGCCAGGGCGATGACTCCGCAAATCCAATGCAAACCGGTGTAACCGATGTGTGCGCGGTTCAAAATCCAGAGCAGGAAATACCACAGACCGGGAGATCCTTCGTAACGGATATAAGTTTTGAACAATGCAGGCAGGGAAAGGCATCGTGCCAGTTGCCATGCCTGGGCTTCGTCGGCCCATGGCTCATGGAATGGGATGGCCAACGCGACCAGCGCGGCGTAGAAAGAAACCGTACACCATTCCGGCCAGCGTACATGCAGCTCTGTTCGCAAGCCCTGGAACGGGGAATTGTGGTTTTGCGCAGAGGTGGAGAAACCCGCAGAGGGGCCGTGCAGTTTCACGGGTTCCCCTGCGGACAGTTGCATCTCGTCTCTCCCTAGGTCTCTGACCGTGTGAAGTTGTTTCTGTTGTAGCCGAACTTCTGGCGTGCTTTTTTGCGCGTGAATTGCCAGTTGATAGTGACTCGGTCGCGGTTCATTTTCCGGTTCCATGCCCGTGCTTGCATTTGCAGTTGTC
>DATKGE010000097.1:0-4175 GCA_035510955.1 Occallatibacter sp.
GGCGTGATCCGACGCCAGGCGCGCATGATTCTGCTCGACCCTTACGCCAACGCCTTCATGCGCGATCCGGCTGCCGCGCCGCTGAGCTGGGCCGTCCACGACCTAACCGAGCAACACGCCGGCGTGGGCGAACGCAAGTGGGAGATCGATTCCCTCTGCTATCCGCTTCGCCTCGCGCACGGCTACTGGAAGGCCACGGGCGACGCGCGCCCCTTCGATTCGACCTTCCAGCAGGCCGCTTGGACCATCGTGCGCACCTTCCGCGCGCAGCAGCGCAAACAGGGCCCGGGCCCGTACTCATTCCAACGCGAGTCGTCGATTCCCAGCGACAGCGTCCCCCTGGGCGGTTTCGGCAATCCCGCTCTGTCCGTCGGCATGATCTTTTCCATGTTCCGCCCCTCCGACGACGCCTGCATCTATCCGCTCTTTGTCCCCGCGAACATGTTTGCCGTGGTCTGCCTGCGCAAGCTCGCCGAGCTCGCCACGCACGCCTTCGACGACTCCAGGCTCGCTGCCGAGTGCGCATCCCTCGCCGCTGAAGTCGACCGCGCCGTGGCGCAGTACGGCAAGACCCGTCACCCTCAGTTCGGCGAGATCTGGGCCTATGAGGTCGACGGCTACGGCAATGCTTTGATGATTGACGACGCCGACGCGCCCGGCCTCGTCACCCTCTCCTATCTCGAATCCTGCGCTGCAGACGACCCCTTGTACCAGCGCACCCGCCGGTTTGCGCTGAGCGACAGCAACCCCTACTTTTGCCGCGGCGAAGCCGCCGAGGGCGTCGGCAGTCCGCACGAAGGCATCAACACCATCTGGCCCATGTCCATCACGTATCGCGCCTTAACCGCAACCGACGAACGCGAGATTCGCCAATGCCTGCGCTGGTTGCGCGATACTACGGCAGACACCGGTTTCATGCATGAATCGTTCAAGAAAGACGACGCGTCCAGCTTCACCCGCCCCTGGTTCGCGTGGGCCAACACGCTCTTCGGCGAGCTCGTCGTCAAGCTGGCAGCGGAGCGTCCTGCGCTTTTGGCGGCGTCGCACCGCTAAGCCTGCGGCAGGCGCCCCGGAATCCCGCTGCAGCCGCCAGCATCTAAAATGGGGACAGGAATCTTTCGATGACAGAAAATCGCGACACTGTAATTCTGGGCTCCGGCTGCGCCGGGCTTACGGCAGCCATCTACACGGCCCGCGCTGGATTGAACCCGCTGGTTCTGGAGGGCCACGAGCCGGGCGGTCAGCTCTCCATCACCACCATGGTGGAGAACTTTCCCGGCTGGCCCGATGGCATTCAGGGCCCCGAGCTGATCGACAACATGAAGAAGCAGGCGGCGCGGTTCGGCGCGACGTTTCAACTTGCGCATCTCGCTAGTGTCGAACTCGGCTCGCATCCCATCAAGCTCGAGACTTCGGCCGGTAATATTCATACCCGCACGCTGATCGTAGCCTCGGGCGCCAGCGCGCGTTGGCTCGGTTTGCCCAGTGAACAGGCTCTGATCGGCCACGGCGTTTCAAGCTGCGCCACCTGCGACGGCTTCTTCTTCCGCGGCAAGGAGATCGCCGTGGTGGGCGGCGGCGATTCGGCCATGGAGGAGGCTCTGTTCCTGACCCGCTTCGCGACCAAGGTTACATTGCTGCACCGCCGCGAAGCTTTTCGAGCCTCGAAAATCATGCTTGATCGTGCCATCGCTCACCCCAACATCGAGCTGCGCACCAACACGGTGGTCGAAGAAGTCTTGGGCGTGGAAGAGAAGGATGTCAAGGGCCTGCGCCTCAAGGACGTGAAGACCGGCGTCGAAGATGAACTCGCCATCAGCGGGCTGTTTCTCGGCATCGGCCACGAGCCCAATGCGAAAATGTTTGCCGGGCAGATGGATCTCGACGAGGACGGCTACATCAAGACCACGGGCAACGTCCTCACTACAAGAAACGGAGTCGTGATTCCTGGAGTGTTTGCCTGCGGCGATGTGCAGGACCGCCGCTACCGCCAGGCCATTACTGCCGCGGGGTCGGGTTGCATGGCGGCGCTTGAAGCGGAAAAGTATTTAGAGGAGCGCGGGCACTGAAGTCTCCATGCGCGCCTACCAGGAGTGGAACACGAAGAAAGCAGCGCCAACCAGGCACGCCGCGGCAGCGCCGTGGTTCCAGCGCAGATGGCTGCCGAAGTAGAGCGTGGTGAACACGGCGAAGACCGTCAGCGTGATGATCTCCTGGATCACCTTTAATTGCACGGGCGAAAAACGGGCAGCGCCGATGCGGTTGGCCGGCACCTGGAGCAGGTACTCGAAGAAGGCAATGCCCCAGCTGACGAGGATGACCTTCCACAGCGCTTCCTGGCGGAATTTCAAATGCCCGTACCAGGCAAAGGTCATGAAGATGTTGGAGAAGGTGAGAAGTACGATTGTCCACATTTCTCATTTAGACGCGCAGTGGCAAGACCGGGTTGCAGTCCCGGTCCCGGCCGGAGCAGGAACGCAATGACGGCGCTGGCTGAGAGTCTTGAACGGCTGGAAGACGCAATCGCAGCAGCCTGCCGCAGGGCTGGGCGCGCGCGCGGAGATGTGGAGTTGATGGCCGTCTCGAAGACCTATCCGGCGTCGACGATTGCCGAAGCCGTGGCGCTGGGGTTGAAGCTTTTCGGCGAAAACCGCGTGCAGGAATTCGCTGCGAAGGAGCCCAATGTGGCCGGTCTCCGCCGTGATTTGGCATCGCCTGTCAGAATTCACCTCATCGGCCACCTGCAATCGAATAAGGCTGCCCGCGCCGCAGAACTGTTTGACGCTGTGGATTCCATCGACTCGCTCCGCCTGGCTGAACGGCTGAATGACGCGGCTTCGAAGCTCGGCATGCGGCTTCCGGTCCTCATCGAAGTGAAGCTCAGCCCCGAAGAGACCAAGGCCGGCCTTGATCCCGAATCGCCGCAAGCTGCCTCGCTGCTGGAGCGGCTGCCGGACCTTGGCCACTTGCAGGTCCGGGGCCTGATGACCATCGCTCCCTGGGGCGTTTCCGAAGGGGTGACACGCGCCTGCTTCCGCAGCCTGCGCACCTGGCGGGACAAGTGGGCCGCGCAGCATCCGCGACTGTCGCTCGCAGTCCTCTCCATGGGCATGAGCGGAGATTTTCCAATCGCAATCGAAGAAGGCGCGACGCGCATCCGCGTCGGCACCGCCCTCTTCGGCAAGCGCCAGCCGTACACCGGTCCCGAATAATGTTGCGCCACAGCCGCCGGAGTCACGCTTGCCGTCCGTGCGCAGCCCGGTGCAAAGAAGTCGGAAATCGTTGGAGTTTATGGCGAAGGAGCAACCGCGCAACTCAAGATTGCCGTACAAGCGCCGCCGATCGAAGGCCGTGCTAACTCAGCGCTCATCGCATTCTTATCTAAGACGTTCGGAGTGGCAAAAAACAAGATAGAGATAGTTAGCGGGGAGTTATCAAGGAGCAAGGTCTTTCTACTGCGAGAACTCACGGTCGAAAAGGCTCAATCGAAACTCTCCGATTGGCTCAATTAGCTAGCGGCCGTGCTGCACAAGCGCCGCAGCCAGCGCCTCTCCTGGCTCGGGCCGCACACGAAAGTCCGCGTGAGCTTCCGCGAACAGGACCTTGCGGTCTTTTGCGATCACATAGGTGGCGGGGATGGGCAGTCGCCAGCTCTTGTCCCCATTCACAAATGGAATATTGACCAGGATGGATAGATAATAAGCCCGGTGGTACTCAGGCACCGTGTAGACCAGCCCAAACTTTTCCGCCACGGCGTTCCCGGGGTCAGAGAGTACGGGGAAGGGAAGTCCGTGCTGTCCGGCCATGAAGTCGCTCTGCCGCTCGATCTGCGGCCCGATGGCCACCATCAGCCCCTCGCGCTCGCGCAGCGTCCCGTAAAGGTCGCGCCAGGCCTCAAGCTCGGTCACGCAATAGGGACACCAGCGCCCGCGAAAGAACTTGATCACCAGCGGCCCCAGGGCCAGCAAGTCTACGCTTCGCACCATGCGACCGCTTGCATCCTTCAATGCAAACTCCGGGGCCAGCGCGCCAACAGGCAGGATGCGTTCTTCAATGCCTGAGTTGAAAAGCTCCGCGACCGCGCGTTCGCCCACCGCCAGCCGGTCCGCCTGCACCAGCTGCCGTGTGTTGGAGGTGATCTCGTCGAGTTGATCTTGCAGCGTGGTGGTCGTCAT
>DATKGE010000098.1:0-27891 GCA_035510955.1 Occallatibacter sp.
GAAACGCCGATGGCCAGCACCGTCGGGTTTGAAGAAATTGCCTGCGGCCGGTGAAGTTGCGTGAGAGGCAGAAAGCGCGGCGCCCGCGCCCCGTCTTGAAAAATCGACTGCGGCTGACCTTGAAAAAGGCCGCCCCCTGGCCTCTGATTCAGGGCCTGAAACGGCACCGGATTGGGCGGCTGAAATTGACTCGTGAGCGCGTGAATCTTTGGAAAGAGGTCCTGCCCCAAGGCGCGGATTGCCGCCTCGCGGTTCGCCTGTCCTGCCGGCTTGGCCACATAGTCCGACGCGCCGCAGGCAAGCGCCTCCAGCGTCACCTTCGCGCCGCGCTGGGTGAGCGAACTGCACATGATGACCGGCATCTTATGTCCCCGCTTGCGCAGTGCCCGCAGGGTTGTCAATCCGTCCATCCCCGCCATCTCCACATCCAGCAGAATCAGGTCCGGACGCACCGCGTCGATGCTGCTCAAGGCCGACACGCCGTCGGCCGCGGTTCCGGCCACTTCCAGGTCCTCACCTGCGGACACCACGGAGCGCAGCAGGCTGCGCATCACTGCGGAGTCGTCCACAATCAATATTCGGGTTGGGCGGCCAGGCGCCATTGCTCAGGCCTCCACAAGACCGAGCATGGCCAGCTTTTCGCTCAAGGCCTCGTCGTCGAAGGGCTTCATCAGGTACTCGTCGGCGCCGGCATCCAGCGCGCGGATGATGAAGTCGTTCTCCGCCTCGGTGGTCACCATCAGCACTCTCATCTCCGGGAAGCCTTCGGCGCGCAACTGTTTCAACATCTCCAGCCCATCCATCACCGGCATATTCCAATCCACCAGCGCCAGATCGAACGGCAGGCCCGCATGAAGCTGGTCAAGACCAGCCTGGCCGTCGCCGGCCTCCGCGCACTCGATACCTCGCTCCTCCAGCATTCCGCGCAAAACAACCCTCACGAAGCGGGAGTCATCGACAATCAGTGCTCGCATCATCACCTCCAAAGAAGCCGGGATTCAGGCCCGAAATATTTATGCTGGCTGGGCCGCATCGCGTCGCATCGAGTCCAACCGGATCGGATCCAACCGGTCAGGATCCAGCATCACCAGCAAGCTGTCCTTCAGCTTGTACGCGCCGGCAAACAAGGCCCGCCTGCGCTCATCCAGAATGGATGGGTTCGGCTCATGGTCGGCGCTCGACACCGTCAGCACTTCACCTACCGAGTCCACCAGCAGCCCAAAGCAGCCACCCGCGCTTTCAAGAACCAGAATGTCCTGCGGGCCATCCATCGGAGGCAAGCCGAGCAAGTGGCGCAAACTTACCGTCGTCAGCACGTCGCCGCGATAGTGAACCAGTCCGCCGACAAAGCTCGGCGCCAGCGGGACCGGCTGCGGCCGCGCTCCGCCCACAATCTCCAGAATGTGCGTGATCGGCACGCCGAACAGAGTCTTGCCCAACCGGACTGAACACATCTCCACCAGCGTCGCCGCCGTTTTTTCCTTGCGAATCAACACCGCTCCTGCGTTGCTCATCTGGCTGCCTCCGCCATTGGACTGGCAAACTCTCCCCACTCACCGGCTGCGTTCTCCACCACCGGCAGCGGCGGCACACCGCTCAACTCCACCACGCCTGTCACGCGATTCTTCAACAAAGTCACCCCGCCGGCCCGCGCGCTGGTTCCGGCCTCGAACAGATCGCCGCCCGCGGCCACATCCAGCACGTGTGAAACCGCAATCCCCACCTGGCGGCTGCCTTCGCGGCAAACCACAACGATGATCTGCGCTTCGGGATTGTCCGCCACTGCGGCCAATACGCCACCCGAATCCTCCACCGGAAGCAGTTGTCCCTCGAAGTTCAACACTGGCCGGTAGCCGATGTACTCAATCCGCGAAATCCTCACCTGCTCAATGCGAAGCACGTCGGCCAATGGAACCGCAGCCTGGCGCTCGGCAACCTCCACCAGCAGGTATTCCATGCTCTTAGCTGTCTCGGCTTCGATTTCCGCTTCGCCGCCGCGTCCGGTTTTTTCTTCCGCGCTCATGGTCACTCCGGCTTTCAACGCAATCGCTCCGGGATCCAGAATCAACGCCAGGTCCGCATTGCCCAGCACCGTCGCCCCCGAATAGAGGCCAATGTTCTTGAGCACCGCGGAGAGCGGCTTGACCACAATCTCTTCCGGGTCGGCCAGCCCGTCCACGACCAGCCCAAACCGGCGTCCGTCGGCGTTCAACACGGCAATAAAATTGTCCCGCTCCGTCGATCCCTTGTGTTCGCTATCGGGCATCAGCAGGCGGTCGAGAAACACCAGCG
This sequence comes from Occallatibacter sp., assembly GCA_035510955.1. Classification (GTDB taxonomy): domain Bacteria; phylum Acidobacteriota; class Terriglobia; order Terriglobales; family Acidobacteriaceae; genus Telmatobacter. The sequence goes on from DATKGE010000098.1 coordinate 2,293, forward strand.
GCAGCAGCTTGCCGCGCAGCCGGTAGAGCGGCGCGCCTTCCATCCACTCGATCGCAGCGGCAGCCTGTTCCGGCGGCACATGCACAAGCTCCGAGAGCGCACCCTGCGGCAGCGCAAAACTCTGTTCCACGCTGCGCACAATCAGCGCCGGAATAATCGCCATGGTCAGCGGAATCCTCATCCTCAGCGTGGTGCCCTGGCCGGGGCGCGACTCGATCTCCACCTTGCCGCCGATCTTTTCCACGTTGGTCTTGACCACATCCATTCCCACCCCGCGCCCGCTCACGTTGGTCACCGCGGCGGCGGTCGAGAAACCCGGCAGGAAAACCAGCTGGAGCAGTTCGCGTTCCACCATCAGCCCGGCCTTCTCAGCCGTAATCAGCCCCCGCTCCACCGCCTTCTGCCGCACTCTTTCCACGCCAATTCCGGCCCCGTCGTCGGAGACCTCAATGACCACGTGGCTGCCCTCTTGCATGGCGCGCAAACGCAGCGTTCCTTCCGGGTCCTTGCCCGCGGCCTGGCGCGCATCCGGCGGCTCAATGCCGTGATCGAGCGAGTTGCGCACCGCATGCGTCAACGGGTCCTTGATGGCTTCGAGGAGGCTCTTATCCAGCTCCGTCTCCTGGCCTTCCATTTGCAGCCGAACTTTTCGGCCAAGCGACTGCGAAAGATCGCGCACAATGCGCGGCATCTTCGAGAAGATATTTGAAACCGGCTGCATGCGCGCCTTCATCACGCTTTCGCGCAAATCCGCCGTCACCATGTCCAGCCGCCGTGAAAGCAGCGTCAGGTTGGGATCGGCTGCCGTAGCCTGCAGTACCTGGTTGCGCGTCAGCACCAGTTCACCCACCAGGTTCATCATCCGGTTGAGCAGCGTTACGTCCACGCGAAGTGTGCTCTCTGCCGCCGTGCCGGCCGCCTGCGCGCGCGGCTTTCCCGCCTCTGCCTCGGCCTCGACAGGCGCCTTCTCCGGCGCCGCCTTCATCGCCGGCGCAACCGACGGCTGCGCAGTCTCCGCAGGGGACTGCAACAAAGCCTGAGCCTGTTCTTGAGGAAGCTTCGCAATTGCACTAACCGACGGCGCGCCGGCGCGCATGCGAACGTGCTTTTCCCGCGCCTGCGCCGGCAACTGCAGCTCTTCCAGCCGCGCAATCAGCACCGTGTCCTCGCCGTCGCCTTCCGTGCTTTCCGTCTCAATGGACTTCAGAATCGAACGCAGCCCGTCCATCAGTTGCAGCAGTCCGGTCGTAGTCGGCCCATCCGCCGTGATCTTGCCCTCGCGCACCAGTCCGAGCAGGTTCTCGCCCGAGTGCGCCAGCTTTTCCAATCGCTTGAAGCCAAGAAAACCAGTCGTTCCCTTGATCGTGTGCACCGATCGGAAGATGTCTCCAATCAGCCCCGCATCCTGCGGCCGCTCTTCCAGTTCGGTCAAACACCGCTCCATGCGGTCCAGACCCTCCTGGCTCTCGATCAGGAATTCCCGCGTCAATTCATCCATTGCGCCCACTCATCCGCCCACCCGGACTTCGCACCCAGGCAGACCAAGGTCTCTAGCCGTTTATCGGAAAGAACTGGCTCAACTTGAGAAATCGACTCAGGAATGCGAGTTTCCCAACAATCGATGGGGGCTCCATCCGGGTAACCTCCGGGCCCCGCGCTCTATGCGGAAAGCGTGGGAAACAGCGAACCTTTGCGGGCGCCCATGTACACCGCGCCCCAAAATGCCTTACCCTCAAACTTCATGCCCACCACGGAATCCAACCCGTCCGATCCAGTTCTGGACTCGCTCCTCGAACAAGCCCGCCAGGCCGCGCTCAATTCGTATTCGCCCTATTCCGGCTTCCGCGTCGGCGCGGCCCTCAAGCTGACCAACGGCGCCGTCGTCACCGGCACTAACGTGGAGAACGTCAGCTACGGCCTCACCATCTGCGCCGAGCGCTCCGCCCTGGTCGCCGCCATCTCGCAGTTCGGCCCCAAGGTCCGCGTTGAGGCCGTCGCCGTGGCCAACCTCAACAACGCCGCCAGCCCGCCCTGCGGCGCCTGCCGCCAGGTCCTCGCCGAATTTGTTTTGCCCGAGGCACCAGTGATCTTTCCCGGCGCCGACGGCCCGCGCACCATGCCCTTTTCTGGAATCTTTCCGCTCGCCTTCGAGATGAAATTGAAATGAGGAGGCAGCGAAATCCGATGAACGAAGAGACTAACCAGTCCCCGCTTCACGTCATCGACCTGATCCGCAAAAAGCGCGACGGCCTCGCCCCGGACCCGCGCGAGATCGCCTTCCTGGTCACCGGCGCGGCCTCTGGTTCGATCCCTCTGGAACAACTCTCCGCCTGGCTCATGGCCGCCTTCCTGCGCGGCCTTTCCCTCGACGAAACCCGCTCCCTCACCCTCGCCATGCGCGACTCGGGTGAGAAATTCGACCCTTCGCGTCTCGGCAAAGTCGCCGTCGACAAGCACTCCACTGGCGGCGTGGGAGACAAGACGAGTTTCCTGGTCGCCCCCATCGCCGCAGCTTGTGGCGTAGCCGTTCCCATGATCAGCGGACGCGCCCTGGGCCACACCGGCGGCACCCTCGACAAGCTGGAATCCATTCCCGGCTACCGCACCGCGCTGTCGCTGCCCGAATTTGAGACAGTCCTGGCCCACTGCGGCGCATCCATCGTCAGCCAGACCCCATCACTGGTCCCGGCCGACCGCGTCCTTTATGCCCTGCGCGACCGCACCGCCACCGTCGAAAGCCCCGGCCTCATCTGCGCATCCATATTGAGCAAGAAACTCGCCGCCGGCCTCAACGCTCTCGTCCTCGATGTGAAAACCGGCTCCGGCGCATTCCTGCGCAAGCAGGAAGACGCGGAATATCTCGCCGCCCTGATGGTCGCCACAGCCGAAGCCGCCGGAACCCGCACCGTGGCCCTGCTCACCGACATGGGCCGGCCGCTTGGACGCGCCGCCGGTAACTGGATTGAGCTGGTCGAATCTGTCGAATTGCTCCGCAACCAGCGTCCGTCGGAGAGTGAAGACCTCCGCGAGCTCTCGCTCATTCTCGCCGGCTGGATGGTCCATCTTGGCGGCAAGGCAGCCACGCCGGAAACTGGCCGCCAACTCGCAGAAGCGGCTCTTGAAGACGGCTCCGCGCTTGCGGTCTTCTTCAAGATGATCGAAGCCCAGGGCGGCGACACCAGCGTCTTTTCTCCGGCCACAACATTCCATAAACCCGGCTCAATGCAATTGCTCAACGCCTGGGCCTCCGGCTTCATTGCAGAAATGGACACGACTAAAATCGGCTGGGCCGTGCAGCGCACCGGCGCAGGCCGCGAGAGGGCAGGTGAGCCCGTCGATCCGCACGCCGGCATCCTCTTTCACGCCCGCCGCGGCGCAAAGGTAAATCAAGGCCAGCCCATGGCCACCCTCTACGCCACGACCTCCGCATTGCTGCGGGAACCCACTGAACTCCTCAAGCAAGCCATCACCATCTCAACCACCCCTCCTCACGCGGTCCCGCTTGTCACGCGCATCTTCACCCACGAAACTGCGGAGAACTACCTGCAAAATGCTGTAAGGTAGTTTTCAGAGTTCGGGGAATAAGAACCAGGGATCAGGCAATAAGGCGCCGTGCCCCATCCTTGCGATTTTTTCTTATCGCAAGGGTGGGAAACCAGGATGCTTGCTCTTTGGCCCACGTCCTGAATCAAGCGCGAATGCGACAGGCCTAACCCCTCGTCCCTGGTCCCTGCTTCAACAAGGAGCGAACCCTTTGGATCGATTCACCGGCATACTGGGAATTCTCGCCGTGCTATTTGCGGCTTGGCTGGGCTCAACCAACCGCCGACGCATACGCTGGCGCACCGTGGCCTGGGGCCTCGGCCTGCAAGTCTGCTTCGCCTTCCTGGTCCTCCGCTTCGACTACGGGCAGCGCGCCATGACCTTCGCCGGCGGCGTGGTCAACAACATGCTCTCCGCCACCTTTGCCGGAACCCGCGTCCTGTTCGGCCAGCTCGGCCTGCCCAACTCCGGCGCATTCGGCAACCTGCTCCCACCCAACTTCGGATCGATCTTTGCGTTTCAAGTCCTGCCCACCATCATCTTTATTTCTGCCTTCTTTGCCGTGCTCTACCACATCGGCCTCATGCAGATCGTCATCCGCGCCATGGCCTGGGTGATGCTCAAAACCATGCGCATCTCCGGCGCTGAAAGCATGAACGTGGCCGCGTCCATCTTCATGGGCCAGACCGAGGCGCCGCTCACCATCCGCCCGTTTCTGTCCAAGGCCACGCGCTCCGAGCTGATGGTCATCATGACTAGCGGCATGGCCCATGTCTCCGGCGGCATCATGGCCATGTACATCTCGCAAGGCGTCGAAGCGCGCCATCTGCTCTCCGCCGTCATCATGACCTCGCCCGGGACCATCCTGATCGCGAAAATGCTTGTCCCCGAGACCGGCTTCCCCGCCACCGAAGGCCGCGTCGTCATTCCCAAGGACGAATTACATAAAGATGAAAACCTGATCGGCGCCGTCGCCCGCGGCACCATCGATGGCGGCAAGCTGGCCATGAACGTGGCCATCATGCTCATCAGTTTCCTGGCCCTGGTCGCCCTGCTCGACAGCCTGCTCCTCTGGACGCACGGCCTGGCCTACATGCACTGGGTCCCCGGCTCGCTCGGCCAGATTCTCGGCTATGCCTTCTGGCCGGTCGCGTGGCTCATCGGCGTCCCCTCTCACGATTGCATGGCCATCGGCAACCTGCTCGGCACCCGCATGGCCCTCAACGAAGTCATCGCCTACATCGCCCTCGGCGCACAAAAGGCGACGCTCAGTCCGCGCTCCTTCACCATCGCGACATTTGCGTTATGCGGCTTCGCCAACCTGGGCTCCATCGGGATGCAGATCGGCGGCATCGGCGCACTAGTCCCAGAAAGAAGGAATGACTTGGCCAAGTTAGGTGTGCGAGCCATGTTAGCCGGGACCATGGCTAATTTGATCAGCGCCTCGATTGCCGGCATGTTTTTGGGGTGAGAAATACTATGCTTGATCCAATCGGTTCCTACTGAAAACTACTTGAGCCGGGTGCCCCAGGTCTCGATTCTGAGACCTGGGATTCCTCACTCTCAACCCGCCACTCCTTGCTTCCGTAACCGTCTCACCCGATAGAAAACCGTCAGCGCCGTCACCGACCCGCACGTCAGCAAGCTAGCCGCCATGCCCAGAATCAGCGACCAGTCGTGCTGATACACCCCATGCACAATCCCCACCACCTGCAGCACGCTGAAGCCGCCGAACGTGATCAGCGATATCCCCTCATCGCTTTTCTTGCGCCACACCGCCAGCACCTGCGGCACAAACAAGAGCGCATTGCACCCCAGCCCCAACCCAAAAATCACCGCAACAATCTCTTTCATCCGATAAGCCCTCACGCAGTTACTAGTCCCTCAGTCCCTAGTCCCTACGTCCCTAATTCCCTGCTCCAAACCTCATCGCATTCCGCGCCTTCGCCTGCGCCGCCTCTTCTTCGCGGCTGCGCGGCGGCGCATTGGTTTCAAGCGAGTTCAACAGCCGCGCCGACGCTGCCGCAACCTCGTCCACCGCCGTCAGGAACGCCGCCTCGTTGGCCTTCGACGGCTTGTTGAACCCGCTTACCTTGCGCACAAACTGCAGGCTCGCCGCACGAATCTCCTCGTCCGTCACTGGCGGATCGAAGTTGAAAAGCATCTTGATATTCCGGCACATTGCGGCGGACCTCCATCCGTGGGAATTCGCTTCATCCATCATCGCCTGTTCCAGCGACCTTGCGCTCCTTGTAAAATCGCCAGAAGCGCATCGCCCGCTCCAACCATGACCTACTTCGATCAAGTCTCTGAAGCCACCGCACTCCTTCGAAGCAGGCTCGGCCTGCTGACGCCGCGCACCGGAATCGTGCTCGGCTCCGGCCTGGGCGCTGTTGCCGACGCTGTCGCCAACCCCATCCTCATCCCCTGTGCCGAGATCCCACACTTTCCTCAATCTACCGTCGAGGGCCACTCCGGCCGCATCGTTGCCGGGCTGTTGGGCGGCGTCCCGACCATCGTCATGCAGGGCCGCGTCCACTTCTACGAGGGCTATACACCGCAGCAGGTCACCTTTCCCATGCGCGTCCTCGGCTCGCTGGGGCTACGCGCCGTGGTGCTGACCAACGCCGCGGGAGGCATCGCCGAAGGCTATCGCATCGGCCAGCTTGTGGCGCTCGCCGACCACATCAATCTTATGGGCTTCAACCCGCTGGTCGGGCCTAACGAGCCCCGCTTCGCAGCTCACGCCGGCGCCGGCCTTCGCTTTACAGACATGACCGAAGCCTACTCCAATGCGCTCCGCTCGCTGGCCGGCGCGGCAGCAGAAGAGGAGGGTTTCGCTCTGGCCGAGGGCGTCTATCTCGCTGTCTCCGGTCCCAGCTTCGAAACGCCCGCCGAGATCCGCGCCTTCCGTTCACTGGGAGCCACGCTGGTGGGCATGTCCACCGTGCCAGAGACGATCGTCGCCCGCCACATGGGACTTCAGGTGCTGGGCATCAGCTGCGTCACCAACCTTGCCGCCGGCCTGGGCGCTGCACATTTGAGCCATCAGGAAGTCTTCGAAGCTGGCCGCCAGGTGGAGCATCGGCTTGCACGCCTGTTCGAGCGCCTCATTCCGCGCATTGCCGCTCATCTGGAGACGCAACCGTGAGCGACCCCGCATGAGCGAAGCGCCCAATGAAAAAGACGCCGCACGCCGCGCTCCTGTCCTGCTGGCCATTGCCGGGTGCTCCGGTTCCGGCAAAACTACGCTGGCAGCCGAGCTGGCGCGAACTCTGGACGGCGTCCACTTCCACTTCGACAACTACTACCGCGACCTCTCCCACCTGCCCCTCGCCGAGCGCGCCCGGCAGAACTTCGACGACCCCGCGCTAATCGAGAGCCCGTTGCTCATCGCCCATGTGGCCGCGCTGGCGCAGGGCAAGCCCATCGAGCGGCCGGTCTACGATTTCGCCACGCACATCCGCATTCCCGGCCAGACCGAGACCTTTCGCCCCGGTCCGTATGTCATCGTCGAAGGCCTTTTCGCCCTCTACTATCCTGAGCTGCTCCCCTTCTACCAGCTACGCGTCTACATCGACACGCCAGCCGAGATCTGCTTTGAGCGGCGACTCAAGCGCGATATGCAAGAGCGTGGCCGCACTCCGGATTCGGTTCGCCGCCAATACGACGCCACCGTCCGCCCGGCCAGCCTGGCTTATGTTCGACCCTCCGCCGTCCACGCCGATCTCACGGTGGACGGAACCGGGGCGCTGGACTGGAAGGTGGAGCGCGTCGTGGCCGAGATGCGCGCCCGCAGCCTTCTCCACGAAGCACATTGAAACAGCCGGACTGAAACTGTGCGACCTTCCTACAGTTACTTGAGCCCCGTTACTTCAGAATGGGACTTTTTCAACTTTCTGCTGACAGCTCGGGTACATTCGGGAGAAATTAACATCCAATCTACTAGGAGCGGGCACCCGTACCGATAAGGTGAGGGTGAGATGAGCCAAGCCATGACTTTCGGCCAGTTCAAAATGCGGAGCAGGTTTACCGAGTCGTTTGACGCCGTCAAGCGGGATGCGGCCTTGTGGCTGTGCCAGGGCATTTCACCGCGGCGACTGGCCCTGACGCTGGCGCTTGGATTCGCCGTCGGCTGCATTCCGGTGGTGGGTATTCCCACGCTGGTGTGCGCCGCACTGGCGCTGACGCTGCGGCTCAATCTGCCCACCATTCAGGCTGCGAACTACGCCGTCATGCCGCTGCAACTTCTGCTGATTGTGCCTTTCTTCCGACTGGGCGGATGGCTCATCGCCTCGAGCCGCAACCAGACTTTGCAGGCCGGCGCGCTGCTGCACGCGTCGCCGCTGACGCAGATGGGCTGGCTGGCCGGACAGGCGCTGCTGGCCTGGGCGGTCATTGCCATCCCCGCTGTTGCGGTGCTCACTTTCACGCTGCCCCTGCTGCTGCGCCGCATTCCCGCTGTGGCCGCGGCCGAAGCCGGCGACTAAAGCGACAAGCATTTACCACAGGCCTTTCTATTCCCAGCGCCCTACTTCACCGCATACGGGTCGGGCACTGGCTTGGCGCTCTCGAGCCAAGCGGTGTAGATCATGTCGCGCAGCATGGAGGCGCCGGCGGCCAGCCGTTCCGCGGTAAACTCGCGCGACTCCGGCGTTCCCGCGCCCACAAACCCGCCTGCCTTCTCAAGTTGGTAGACCCGTTCGACATACGTTTTGGTGGTACGCAGATAGGCCACGTAGGAGTCGAAGATGTCGCCGTCGATGGCTTTGGGCTCCGTCATCCTGGCGCGCACTTCGGGCTCGTGCAGGTTGGCGTCCACAAACGGCCCCTCGAACTGCCAGTGAATCTTATGCTCCGTCGTGTACCCGTTGGGATTCGGCCCAACCCAGCCGTTGTATTGAATCGTGGTGTGCAGCGGCTGCGAGGCATCGCCCACGTAGTGGCCCAGCCAACCGGCGTAGAAGATCGCCGCCGCTTCCACGCCGCGCGTGTCTTGTTTGGCGGCCGCAAGGTTGCGATACTCGCGCAGCGCAGCCTTGAGCCGTTCCCACACTTCGGTGGCCTCCCACGGTTGCAGGCCGATCTTTTCCGGCCGATCCCCCGCAGCAAAGGCCTTGGCCTCGAAGTCCAGCCGATTGCGCGGCAGCGGACCCAGCGCATCCGCCGGTTCCAGGTCGATAAAGTGCTCCGGAGCCTGCGCTTTGTTCAACTCCGGCTCGGCAGGCGACCGCCAGCGGTCCGGCTCGGGGCCCAGGTACTCAATCTCGTTCACCGCCGCCTCGGAGCGCAGAAACGCCGGAACGCTGGGCGGCAGCGTGCTGGCCGCCAGCTTGTTCACCAGGCGATGGCCGCTATTGCCCCAGGCGTATGCGGCCGGCGGCTGGGCGACAAGGCAAACCAGCCCTAGAAAAGCCAGAGCCGGCACAGAAAAACGGGCAAGAAGGGGAGACAAAGGCAAGCGACCCATGAGCCCAGTATAAAGATCTGGCCGGCGAGTCAGCTTGAAGATCGGGACCACAAAGCTTGAAGTTGGGGAACCACAATACAACCGCTCCCGGAACGTCCGCTCCGGACCGGCCGGCTCAACCTCTTCGATGGGCGGCCTGGCCAAGATCCGTTACTTTCGCGTTTCTTCCCCCGTCGACGTGTGCTGATTTGCATAGAGACTCAAGAATCCATCGCATATACTACCTGCAAATTGCCATAGAGGCAGTGCGCGACAAGTTCGCTGAAGTAAATCGGGAACCCTGAACACTTGCAGCCCGCCGGCGGCACGAAACCTGCCGCAAAAGGGCCAATTTGCAGCATACTTAGGTCTAGCCTTGAGGGTTTCATGCACGACGGCGTCAGCGTCCCTAAAACGGCCCCTTCAGAGCACGCTGCGCCGGCAGTCCGGAGCGGCGTTTCTTTACTGTGGCCGGCTTTGGCCTCGCTGTCGCTGGCCTTTGAAGCCGGTGCCGTTGTGGTGCGTCTCGCAGCCGGCCCGCGCTTCGATGACTATCTTGTCTTCGCAACCGGAACCGCCGTCGTCGTCCTCGCACTTCGACTGCTGGTTCGTGATCGCGCTGCTTCCGAACGAATCCAACGCTCTGCCCCCGAGCCGCTCAAAGAACTTTTTGAGTCGGCGGGACCAGGGATGGTCGCCTTCGACCTTGACGGCCGCTTCACCTATATCAACCCCTCCGCGGAGCGCATGCTTGGCTACCACGCCGACGAGCTGCTGCGAAAGCAGCCCAACTTTGAACTCCTCGGCCCCGGCGAGGGAGAGCGCCTGGTTGCCGAGATGGAAAAAATCTCCGTCATTCGCAGACCGCCGGAGTCGACTCCAGCGGGCCCCATTGCAGCCTATATCGATTCTGCGCGCAGCCTCCCGCCCAGCCGCGTTCCCTCCTTCGACCTGCAAGTGCGCCGCAAGAATGGCGAACTGGTTCCCATAACGCTGCACGTTTCCGCCATGCGCAGCAGCGACGGCTCGGTCACGGGCCTGTTGGGCGTTGGCGTGGATCAGGGCGCCAGCTTGCGCCAGGACCAGGCTCAACGCGAGTCCCAGGAACGCTATCGCGACCTGTTTGAAAACTCCAGCGAGATGATCGCCACGCTCAGCCCGGCGGGCAAGTTTCTCTATGCCAATCCCGCGTGGACCCGGCACTTCGGCAAAGACAATGCCGCACTCCTCGAATTGGATTGCTTCGATGAGCTGTTCGCCGCCAGTTGCCGGGACGAAGTAGCCGCGCTCTTCCGCCGCGCCCTGCAAGGCGAAGTGGTAGACCGCGCCCCGTTGCGGTTCTACACCCACGATAGCCGCGCCCTGGAATTGGAGCTGAGCCTGAGCCAGCGTCAGAAGTCCGGCAATCCATTGGCCGTTCGTTGCCTGATGCGCGACGTGACGCATCAAAAGCAGCGCGAGCATCGCCTGGCATTGCAGTTGGTGGTCAGTCAGATTGTCGGGGAAAACGACTCCCCCGAAGTTGCCGCCATGCGCATGCTTGAGGCCCTTTGCGTCTCCCAAGGCTGGGACATGGCTGTGAAATGGAGCGTCAACAGAGAGGACAAGCGGCTGGAATTCGGATCCGCGTGGGCTGGTCCCGGACGCCGCGCCGAATCCTTCATTCAGGAGAGCATGGGTCTCGCCCTGCCCAAGGGCGTTGACCTGCCCGGGCTGGCCTGGCAGCAGGAGCAGCCTGTCTGGCTTCCAGACCTCGCTTCCTTGCCCGCCAGCGCGCGTGTTGGAACCGCCTTGCGCCACGAGATGGTCTCCGGATGGGCGGTCCCGGTGCGCGAGGGCAACAAGGTTTTGGCCGTGCTTGAGTTCTATTCCCACTTCAGCCTGCGCGAAGACCGCGAAGCCCTGGCCGCGGTTGAAACCGTTGCTGCCTCGCTGGGCCAGATGCTGGCCCGTTCTCACGAACGCGGCCGCGCCGACGAGCTTTACCGCCAGCAGGAGATCCTGCTCGACTCCGTCACCGACGGCATCTGCGGAGTGGACCGCCGCGGCTTTATCAGCTTTGCCAATCCCGCGGCCGCGCACCTGCTGGGCGCGGACTCCGCCAATCTCACCGGCAAGCCCGTCCACGCACTGCTGCACGGCGCCGCTCCCCTTAATCGGCAATGCAGCGAAGATTGCCCGCTACGCCGCGCCTCCGGCCACAACAAGGCAGCCGCCGGCGAAGACACCTTCTTTCGAGCCGACGGCACCTCGTTCCCGGCCGAATACGTCCTGACTCCCATCGCCGACCAGGGCCACCTTTCCGGCTCCGTTCTCAGCTTTCGCGACATCAGTCAGCGCTATGCGCTGGACCGCCTGAAAGATGAATTCATCTCCACCGTCAGTCACGAGCTGCGCACGCCGCTCACCTCCATTCGCGGAGCGCTCGGATTGCTCTCCTCCGGCATGCTCGGGGAGGTGAACGACAAGGCCTCCAACCTGCTCCGCATCGCGCTCACCAACTCCGACCGCCTGGTGCGGTTGATCAACGATATCCTCGATCTGGAGCGCATCCAGAGCGGCCGCGAACCACTCGCCTTCCGCTCCGTGCACCTGGCCCAGATTGTCCGCCAGGCCATCGACGGCATGGCCCCGGTGGCCGATGCCGCCGGCGTACAGCTCATCCACGACAAAACCCAGGTGGAGATCGGCGCCGACCCCGACCGGCTGCTGCAGGTCATCACTAACCTGCTCTCGAATGCCGTCAAATTCTCTCCGCCCCACTCCACCATCTCCGTCATGCTGCGGCCCGGCGCAAGCGGCGTCACCCTGTCGGTTATCGACCAGGGCCGAGGCATTCCAGCCGACAAGCTTGAAGCCATCTTCGGCCGCTTCCAGCAGGTGGATGCCTCCGACTCCCGCCAGAAAGGTGGAAGCGGCCTGGGACTGGCCATCTGCCGCACCATTGTGCACCAGCACTCGGGCCGCATCTGGGCCGAGCGGAATCCGGTTCGCGGTTCTACCTTCCGCGTCTTTCTGCCCTATCATCCGCCGTCCATCGAGCCCTTCAAACCCGTCTTCGACCACGAAACCGGCCAGGGCACCGTGCTGCTGGCTGACGCCAATCCCGCATCGCGGCCGCACATTGCCGCCATGCTCGCCAGCCACGGCTATCGCGTGGTAGAAACCACCACCGTGGAAGAGACGCTGGCCGCGGCCCAGGCCGGCGTCGAAGCCATCCTTCTCGATACCTCTATGGACGGCATGAACAGCTGGGAGATTCTTCCCCTGCTGCGCCGCCTGCGCCCGGAAGCGCGCACTCCCATCGTCTTGCTCAGCGTGGACAAACGCCAGGATCCATCCGCCCTACCGGCGGATGCGGAAGGATGGGTGGCCAACCGACTCAATGAAGACGCGTTGCTGAGCGAACTGGCCCGCGTTCTTTGCGGACCAGGCGAGACGGCCCGCATCCTGATTGTCGAGGACGATATCGACCTGGCCCGCGTCATCGGCGAGGTTTTCACCCGCGACGCGATTGAGGTGCGCCTGGCCCACACCCTTCAGGATGCGCTGGACGCCTGCTTCACCTTCCAGCCGCACCTACTGGTGCTCGATATAGGCCTGCCCGACGGCGACGGATTCAACGTTGTCGACTGGCTGCGCAAGCACGAAAACCTTGCCCGCCTGCCGCTCGTGGTTTACTCCGGCCGCGACCTCAGCCACGAAGAATGCCGCAAGCTCACCCTCGGCCCCACCCAGTTCCTGGCCAAGGCGCGCGTTCAGCCGCAGCAGCTTGAAGCGCTGGTTCTGACCATGCTGCGCAGCTCCCGGCAACTGGAAGAGGCCGTCCCGCCGGAGTCTTCGCTCCAGAATCCGTGAACCGCATCCATGCAGAAAAGCCCCAAATCCTGGAAAAATTGCCCATTTGCCACCAACCCATCGACAGACCCGCCCCAACAGCCGACAATGGCCCTAGCACCATCGACGTCAGACTGATCCCTGATCCCTGACACCTGGTTCTTTCGAGGAAGTTTCCCAATGTCGCACAGAATTCTCATCATCGACGACGAAGACGATATTCGCGAGGTAGCCGCGCTCAGCCTGGAGACTGTTGCCGGTTGGAAGGTCTACATGGCCAATTCCGGCGCCCAGGGCCTGGCGCGCGCCATCGAACACCAGCCCGACGCAATCCTGCTCGACGTAATGATGCCCGGCATGGACGGCCCGACCACCTTCCGCGAGCTGCGCAAGAATCCCGCCACCGCCCGCATCCCCGTGCTGCTGCTCACTGCCAAGGTGCAGAGCTCCGACCAGCGCCGCTTCGCCGACCTCGGCGTCGAGGCCATCCTCTTCAAGCCCTTTGACCCGCTCACCCTCTCTAACCAGATTTCTACCGTCCTGGGCTGGAGCTAGAGCGCGTTTCAAGAACTGGTTTGTATAAGGGCACGACTTCGCAGCCTGATGAAAGGTTCATCGCGAGAAGCAAGAAGTGTCAGGGCACGACTTCAGTCGTGCCGAGTTGGGCCCTAAAGATGTTGGGCTTTAGCCCCTGAGGGACTTCGGCCCACCTCTGCGCAGCCATTTTTGAAACAAGCTGCAAAGATCCTTCAGTTTGATTGGAAGATGCTCTCAGGGTAATCGAAATGCGGGTGCCCCATCCTTCGACCGGTCGCCAAGACGACCTCAAAGGATGGGAGGCAAACCGCAAAACTGAGCCATGGCCACAGACGCACAGTCCGCCCTGTCCCAAGCCCTGGACCTCATGTGGGCCCGGTTCCTGCCGCAGATGCAGCAGCGCGTCGACACGCTGGACGCCGCCGCGCAGGCCTTTGCCGCGGCTCGGCTTTCCCCGGAACAGCAACAGGAGGCGCAATCCACGGCTCACAAGCTGGCCGGCGTGCTCGGCACCTTCGGCCTCACCCGCGGCACCGAACTCGCCCGCGAACTGGAGATCCTCTACTCCCGCCAGAACGATCCCGACCCGGAACTCGCCGCGCGCCTCGCCTCAACTGCCGCCGAGCTGCGCACCATCATCGCCGAGCGCAAATAGAAAAGGGCCGGAGCTTGCTCCAGCGCACCAAGGCCCAATGTCAGTTTCTACTTGTCAGCCGTGAAGCCACGGACAATGAGAATCTCCGCGCCCCAGCCTTGCGACTTTTTTCTGTCGCAAGGCTGGGAAGCCTCAATCCCCATGCGGCGCAAGCCGCGTCCGCCGCACCGCAGGTGCTCAAGCGAGGTCGAAGCGGTCAAGGTTCATCACCTTGCTCCAGGCTGCCACGAAGTCACTTATGAACTCCTCCTGCCCGTCGCTGCTCGCGTAGACTTCCGCGAGCGCCCGCAATTGAGAGTTGGAACCGAAGACAAGATCGACCACGGTGCCCGTCCACTTCACTTTGCCACTCGCCCGGTCGCGCCCCTCCAACACGCCATCGGAGGCGGCCGACTTCTGCCACTTGGTGTTCATGTCGAGGAGATTCACGAAGAAATCATTGGTCAGTATTCCCGGCCGCTTGGTGAAAACGCCGTTTGCAGACTGAGCGAAGTTTGCATTCAGCGCGCGCAGGCCGCCGATCAGAACCGTCATCTCGGGAGCGGTCAGCGTGAGCAGGTTCGCATGATCCACGAGCAGCTCAGCCGCCGATCCCTCTTGTCCCTTGCGGATATAGTTGCGGAACCCGTCCGCGGTCGGCTCCAGTGGAACAAACGAGGCCACATCGGTCTGCTCCTGCGAGGCGTCCGTGCGCCCCGGCGCGAAGGGAACCTTCACGTCGTGACCGGCCTTCTTCGCCGCTGCCTCAATGGCCGCGCAGCCACCCAGAACGACCACATCCGCAAGCGAGACCTCTTTTCCGGATTTTGCAACACGGTGGGAGAGGTTGAACGCCACCTGGAATCCCGCCAGCTTCTCAAGAACCTTGGCCAGCTCGGCCGGCTGGTTGACTTCCCAATCCTTTTGCGGCGCCAGGCGAATGCGCGCCCCGTTGGCCCCGCCGCGCTTGTCGCCGCCGCGGAAGGTTGCCGCCGACGCCCAGGCTGTGGTGACCAGCTGCGGGATGGTCAGCGAGGAAGAGAGGATCGTGGCCTTCAGGTCAGCAATATCCTTCTCATTGATCAATACATGATCCGCGGCGGGAATGGGGTCCTGCCACAGCAGATGTTCCTTCGGAACCAGCGGGCCGAGATACCGCGCGATCGGCCCCATGTCGCGATGCGTCAGCTTGAACCAGGCCCTGGCAAAAGCATCTGCGAACTCCTGCGGATGCTCGAGAAAGCGCCTGGAAATCTTCTCGTAGCTGGGGTCGATTCGCAGGGAGAGATCGGTCGTGAACATAATCGGGGCGTGCTTCTTCTTGGGGTCGTGAGCATCCGGCACGGTACCCGCCGCGGCTCCATTCTTGGGTGTCCATTGATGCGCACCGGCGGGGCTCTTGGTGAGCTCCCATTCATGGGCGAACAGGTTTTCCAGGTAGTTGTTGTCCCACTTCACCGGGTTGGTGGTCCATGCGCCCTCCAACCCGCTGCTGATCGCATCTGCGCCGCTGCCGCTGCCATAGCTGCTCTTCCAGCCCAGGCCTTGCTCTTCGACGCCGGCGCCCTCGGGTTCGCGGCCGACATACTTGTTGGGATCGGCCGCGCCATGCGCCTTGCCGAAGGTGTGTCCGCCGGCGATCAAGGCAACTGTCTCCTCATCATTCATCGCCATGCGCGCGAACGTCTCGCGAATATCCCTTACCGCCGCCGCTGGATCGGGCTTGCCGTTGGGTCCTTCCGGGTTCACGTAGATCAGGCCCATTTGCACAGCGCCGAGAGGATTTTCGAGCTGACGGTCGCCGCTATAGCGTTCGTCTCCCAGCCACTTGCCTTCAGATCCCCAGTAAATGTTCTCATCCGGCTCCCACACGTCCTCGCGTCCGCCGGCAAATCCGAACGTCTTGAATCCCATCGACTCCAGCGCCACGTTTCCGGTGAGAATCATCAGGTCGGCCCAGGAGATCTTCCGGCCGTACTTCTGTTTGATCGGCCAGAGCAACCGGCGCGCCTTGTCCAGGCTCACGTTGTCCGGCCAGCTATTCAGGGGAGCAAATCGCTGCGTTCCTGAGCCCGCGCCGCCGCGGCCATCGGCGATCCGGTAAGTCCCTGCGCTATGCCACGCCATGCGAATGAAGAAGGGCCCATAGTGGCCGTAGTCCGCCGGCCACCACTCCTGCGAGGTCGTCATCAAGGCATGCAGGTCCTTGATCACCGCATCCAGGTCGAGGGTCTTGAACTCCTCGGCGTAATTGAATCCCTCGCTCATGGGATTGGACAGGGACGAGTGCTGGTGCAGGATCTTCAGATTCAGCTGCTCGGGCCACCAGCTTGCGTTCGCCTGGGTTCCAGCCACAGTGTGCTTGCGGGCGCCGTTCGAAAACGGGCACTTTGCATCGCCCGACATGGCGTTCTGATCGTCAACGATAGGTGGTCCGGGGGTCTTTGTCTGGCTGTCAGACATGAGCACATCTCCTTGAGGTATATGTGAATGTCGCTGGGGTTTCGCGCCGGGCTGCCTTGAGCTGCCTGCGCGGGTTTTTTGAACTTCTGAATTGCGGCTCGCTCGCCGGGCACTCTCCGAGTACCAGCCCGCTCACACTCAACCTAAATCCTGCCGCTACCATAAGTAAAATGAATTGTTTCTACAATGACGATTGTCCTGCTCTATGATAAAAGAAGGCGGAATGAAGACCGGGATGGTAGGTCAGGGATTTATCCCTGACATTTGAATGCCCCAAAAAAGGCGGCCTTTAGTCCCTGAGGTATGCCGTTCCAATCGACCCCCTTCAACCCCAACCGGACACAACCATGAACCTTCAAGAACTCCGCTACCTGGTCGCCGTCGCCGAACACCGCCATTTTGGCCGCGCCGCCGAGGCCTGCAACGTCAGCCAGCCCACCCTCAGCAGCCAGATCCGCAAGCTCGAAATCGAACTCGGCGTCACCCTGCTCGAGCGCACCAACAAGCGCGTCGACATTACCCCCGTCGGCAGCCAGATTCTGACCCATGCTCAAAGAGCCCTGGCCGAAGCCGCCCAGATGGAGGCTGTGGCCCGCGCCGCCCGCGACCCGCTCGTCGGCCCGCTTAAGCTTGGCGTAATTCCAACGCTCGCCCCGTACCTGATGCCCATCCTGCTCAAGCCCCTGCGCCAGGCCTATCCCGGCCTCACCATCGAGCTGTGGGAAGACCAGACGCGCGCCCTGATCGATGGCCTGCGCAACCACCGGCTCGACGCAGCTCTTTTGGCCACCGCGCCGGACGCCCCGGAAATCACCGAGATTGCCCTTTTCGACGAACCACTGCTCGCCGCCCTGCCGCTCGATCACCCGCTTGCCCGCGCCAGCACCGTCAGCGAAGAGTCTCTTGCCGAAGATATGCTGGTTCTGGCCGACGGCCATTGTCTGGCTAACCATGCCCTCGCCGCCTGCGGCAAACCCACTTCTCCTCGCGCAGCCAAGGCCCCCCAGCGCAGCGTTTTGCAAAGTTCCATGCAGGCCGCAACCCTGGAGACGCTGGTGAACCTGGTGGCCGCGGGCTACGGCGCCACGCTCATTCCCGCCCTCGCCGCCAGCTCCCTCGGCCAGCGCGGAATCGCCCTGCGCCCGCTGACCGGCCAATCGTCGCGAACCATTCGCTTAGCCAGCCGGCCGGGATTTCCCCGCCCACAGGCTCTCCGCGCACTGGAAAAAACCATCCGCCGCGCCATCAAACCCCACCAGCGCAGCTCCTGGTTACTGACCGAGTGATTGACTCCGGCTCGTAGACTCCGTCGTCAGGGTAGAAGGCCAAAACTGCTCTGATTCCCACCAACCCAGCTAACTTGCTAACTCGTCACCCCGCGAAGCGGGCTAACTCGCTAACTTACTTCTCCGTAACACGCCAATCAAAACTTCGGACCGCTAATCCCTCGTCTCTCACGCTGCCAGTTTCTTTAATTGACCCAGGTGATTCAAATCGTGCCCCGCCATGGTCTCCACAATCGTCAGGAAGGTCATCGATCCCCGCTCCGGATGCTTCACCGGACGATCCCCAGCCTCCGGCAGCGACAAGCCGATCAGGCGCAGATTCCATCCCCGCAGCGCCGTAAACACCTCCAGCGCCTGCTTCGCCTGTACCTCCATATAAGTCGCCGCCCACTTGTCCTGATCGAAGGGCTGAATCGTTGGCCCATTCTCCGCCAGCGTCTGCCGCAGCCGAAACCCGAACACCAGCTCGCAATCTGCCAGGTGCGCAATAATCTCCGCTGCACTCCACTTGCCCGACGCTGGCGCGGTATTCTCTTTCTCGACGCCAATAGCCAGGATCAACCGGCCAATCTCTCCGGGCGTGGCGGCGAGAATCGTATCCAGCGCCCGCCCATCCAGAAACTTCTCATAAGGATTCAACTCACTCATCGCCAAGGCCTCCCCTTAGTTAGCCGTTCCCTGTTCCCTAATCCCCATCTCACAGATACTGGTCGACCATGCGCATCCACGTCGGCCAGTCATGCGAGTTATACGTGTCCCACACAAACAACTTATGCGGAATCCCCTTCGCATTCATAATTCCATCCAGCCGCTGGTTCTGTCCCAGGCACTGGTCGTCCCAGCCTGTCGCCAGCACATAACTGCCACGCCGGTATCGCTCCAGAAACCAGTTATCGCCCAGGTTAGGCAGGTAATCCATCGGCTGATTGAAGTAGCAGTCCTGGTCGTAGTACCCATGCAAGAAATTCCGCAGATCGAATGCGCCGCTCATCGACAGGAATCCTGTAAAAACATCCGGATGTTTAAGCGCCACATTCACCGCGTGGAATCCACCGAAGCTGCACCCCAGCGAAACCAGATGCGCGTCCTGGTTTTTCACGCGCACCAGCGGCACCAATTCGTGAATCAGGTAGTCGTCGTACTGCACATGCCGCGCAACGCGCCAGCGCGGGGGCACTTGCTTGTTGTACCAGCTCTCCATGTCCACCGAGTCCGCGCAGTAGAGCTGCAACTGGCCGGCGTCGATCTTGCCACCGAGCGCGCCGACCATGCCGCGGTCTTCAAACTCGTAGAACCGTCCGCCTGAGGTGGGAAACACTACCACCGGCAACCCCGCGTGGCCAAACACCAGCAGTTCCATATCCCGCCCCAGCCGGCTGGAATACCACTTGTGATACTCACGATTCATCGTTCCTTCTCCCAGCGCACCTATTCACCGTTCCCTGACCCTTGACCCCTAGTCCCTGTCCCCTGCATTTTGGAGAACCGCCGATTTCTTGATACTGTAACAGCCTGGGTTACTCTTTTTTCCCGCCGCTTACCAATGAATCGATACGGCGCGCCGATACACTCTATAAGGAACGCAAAGTTTGAATCTGGACCAACATTCCCAGGACGATGCCCCCTGGCCGCCTGCGCCCAAGGGTCTGCTTGCCGCCCCTGAACCCGAGCCGGCTGCCACGCCGCATCCTCGTCTCCGCCTCCATCGCGGCTTCGCCAGCCATTACCTGCCCGACAAGCGCGACCTCATCGTCTATGTTCCGCCGGGCTACGACCGTCATCCCGAGCGCACCTACCCCGTCCTTTATTTGCAGGACGGTCAGAACCTTTTCGACCCGCGCACCTCGTTCATCCCCGGCCGCACCTGGGAGGTACGCGAGCACGCCGACGAAGCCATCCGTGCCGGCGAAGTCGAGCCGCTGGTCATCGTCGGCATCTACAACACGCCGGCACGCCTGGCCGAGTACACCCACGAGCGGGATTGGCAGATGGGCGGTGGCGAAGCGGCTCAATACGGCCTCACCCTGACCCGGGAGATTCTGCCTTTCATCGCCTCCCGCTACCGCGTCCGCACCGATCGCGATTCCACCGGCCTGGGCGGGTCCTCACTGGGCGGCCTGGTTTCGCTTTATCTGGGTCTGCGCTACGCCACCTGGTTCGGCAAGCTGGCAGTGCTGTCCCCAAGCGTCTGGTGGAACCACAAGAGCATTCTCGGCTACCTCAACGAGCGCGCCCCCGAAGTCTGGGACCGGCCTCGGCTGTGGCTCGACGTAGGCGAGAAGGAAGGCCGCCGCGCCGTCCACGACGCTGAAACGCTCAACCGGCGGCTCAAAGCCAACCACTGGCAGCCGGGCGAGACGCTGCATTTTGAAAAGGTGCACGGAGGCACGCACGACGAGGCAAGCTGGGCGCGGCGGGTGCGGCCTATGCTCAGGTTCCTTTTTCCGGCGGGAAAGAAAAATGGTGTTGGCACATAAAAAGAAAAATCATGCTGGCACATAATTGGACATCCTGAGCGCATTTCCCGGGAGGATGATCCACTGCCGCACCAATCTCATAGCCGACCCACTCGTTCTTCGAGGAGATTGACCGCCTGTTTTACAACTACCGGCTGGCGCAGTTGAATCGGAGGTATTACACAGTGCTGGTCTCGCTGAGCGCCAGCTCCGCTACCGAGCGCCTCTGAAGACAAGAATCAAGCCATGGAATCAGATGCCCAGCTTGCGCACTTCGTCGTTGTAGTACTTCCGGTAAAGAATCTCCCACTCCTGCGAGCCTTCCATGATGATCTTGCGCTGGTTGGCGATCTTCAGGCGGGCGGCCTGGTCGATGCGCGCCTCTTCCGCAAGCAGGGTCGTCAGAGCCTTGCGGGCCTCCTGGCGGATGGTGTTGCGATCCTCGAGAAAGCCGACCTGGTCGATGTCGGCCAGGGTGTCGGCCACGGTATGGGCCAGCTTGTTGAGCTTGTCGGGGCTGATCCTCATAGCACCGCCTTGTACTTCTTGGCCAACTCGGTCTTCACCTTCTTGAACATCTCGGCGTATTGCGCGCCGGACTTACGCATCTCCTCGGAGTAGGCGTCGAGAATCACGCGCACCTCCTCGTTGATGCGGTCTTCGAGGGAGAGTTCGTCGATCAGGCCTGCGGCGACGCGCGCTTCCACCGCCTTCAAGTCACTGGCGGTGATCATCTTGGCATCGATAAGGTGCTTGACCGTACGGCGGGCCAGATACCCAATGTAGTCGCGGGAAAAAATCATGAGCTAAGGCACAGGATACCGCATTGGCCCGCCCGGTGTACACCGGGCGGGCCAATGCGCATCCTTCGCAGCTGGGACCTGTGCAGGGGTCGGCTACGTGATCCGTGCGGAGGTGGACTTGGCGGCCTCGGCGCTCTTGGTCTGCTTCACGCGCAGGTTGTTGATTGCGTATTCAATGAAGCGCGGGTCGAAATGCGGAGGCTGTCCCATGAACCGGCAGGTGGCCACCACCTGATCGATGATGAACCGCGGATGATACGCCGCCAGTTCCAGGCCCTTTTCTTCAATGATCATGCGCACGATCGAGTCGAATGCGTCGTCCGTCAAGATGATGCTGCGCTTTGCGCATTCGTTGTCGAAGATGCTGCGGTAGTTTTCCGGGCTGGGCGCTCCGACCTCGATCTTGTAGGGAAGGCGGCGCAGGAAGGCCGTGTCCATCAGGTCTTCGGGGTCCAGGTTGGTGGAAAAGATGATGAGTTCCTCGAAGGGCACGCTGAAAGTTTTTCCGGTATGCAGTTTGAGATAGTCGACGCGGCTTTCGAGAGGCACAATCCAGCGGTTGAGCAGGTTGGTGGGACTCACCAGCTGGCGGCCGAAGTCGTCGATCACAAAGCATCCGCCCAGGGCCTTCAAATGCATGGGGGCTTCGTAGAAGTGGTGGTTCGGATCGTAGCGAAGTTCGAGCATCTCCAGCGTGAGCTCGCCGCCGGTCAGAATAAATGGGCGGCGGCAGGGAACCCAGCGCGCGTCGATTTCCTCCTGACGAAGAAAGGAGATTGAAGCTTCCTCGCTGGGAGCCTCTGTGGCGAAGGGAAAATGAACACTGGAATCGTAGAAACGGATGATCTGGCCATCGACGCTGACGGCATAGGGTACATAGATCACATCTCTGAAAACGTTGCCCAGGCACTGCGCCACTGAGGATTTGCCGTTGCCGGGAGGCCCGTAGAGGAGCATGGCACGGCCGGAGTTCAGGGCGGGTCCGCACTGCTCAATAATGCTGCTGTCGAAGGTGAGGGCCCCGAACGACTCACGGATGCGCTCAAAGGAAACGATCTCGTTGGTCAACTTCTGCAAGTTGACCTGGTCGTTGAATTGTTCGAGCGTAACCGGCGCGGGCCCCGCGTAGTGCAGCCGCTCCAGTGCGTCGATGGTCCAGCGCCGCCCCTCCTCGGTGAGCACATAGCGCAATTCGGCAAGGCTTTCGCCGTCGCGGGAACCAAGAGTGCGCAGCAACGAACGGTCGACGGCCATCTGCACCAGGTCCATCACAATGACGTAGGGCAGCTTGATGGCCTCGACGAACTGGCGGTTGGTCTCCAGACGCCCGGCGTAGATGAGCTTCATCAACAGGCCGAGGAGATCGGCCTCGTCAAGCCCGGTGGCCGCGATATTGGTAGGCTCGGCGGGAATCCTATGAATAAAGCCATCGAGCACCTTCTCGGAGATGGCCCCGATGGCCACCAGGTTTTCGCCCAACCGGCCTCCCTCAACGTCCTGGCGTTTGAGCGCCTTGGCGATATCGTCCTCTGTGATCAACTTGACCCGGACCAGCAGGTCTCCTAAACGCAATCTGACGCCGATGTTGCCCTCCCCGGTTGCTAAGTTTCAATCCCTCGGGCCCTTGACAGTCCATAGAACCTTGCTGCCGGCAAGGCGCTTTCCTTTGCCAGGATGCAAGTCGAGACAACTCAAGGCTATTCTATCGAACCGGATTCACGAACCGGATTCATTCCGGCATTCTGTGGCAGCCGGCATCCATGGAACGCCAATCCCCGTCCAACGATCAATGAGCAAAACCGCACAGCGCTCATGACAACCAAACCGCGACATTTATAGTAGAGCGTGATTGCACGCACGGCGGATGGCAGCCCCGTCAAGCTGGTCCCAGCCGTGCAAAAACATATTCAGGAGTCCGGCAGGGAGATGGAAGCGTGAGCGAAAACGTGGAAACAGCTAAATCGAGATTCGACTGGGTAGCCAGGCGTTCCGCATGCTCTCTGCCGAAGATCTACAAGACCCTCCGAATGGATGTGGAGGAGGACGTCAAGGAGCGCAACGCGCTGCGACCCGAAAATTCTCCTTATGAGTTCTCCATCGTGGAGAAGGGAAACTCATTTTCAGTCGTTTTGGTAACCAAGGATTTTCACAGGACAGTCACATTCGCCCTTGAAGATCATGCGATTTTAGTTCTCGACCCCAGCGGCAACCAGATGTTCGAGGTGTCCGTGATCTTCAATGACGAGGGCAAATGCAGGTTGAAGGCGAAGGAACAGAACCGCGAGTTGTGGCAGGTGCGGCGCATGGCGCTTGAGGATCTGTTGTTCAGAATCCTATAGGGCATTGGCGCTCCTGAACAGGAGTGTTTGAGGCTCGCGCCGCCGGCAGCCAGGCCATCCACGCCAAAACAATCCCTCACCGCTCCGGCAAATTGATAAAAATTGGCTCCCGCCCCTGTCCGCCCTATAGCCCGCCCTATAGTGAATAGCAGGATCTAAAACCACCAGCAGACAATCGGTCACCTTGGCCGGGCGCTACGGCCACACAGCGAAAGGCGGAACCGTGACAGCCCAGTCGACAGGCGAAGTGTACGCGCAAAACGGCTCCGGGGAGAATTACGGTCTCCACGGCGGCGTGCTGGGCCCGCTGGAGACGCTGGCGCAGTCCGTCTCCGCCATGGCGCCTTCTACTTCGCCCTCGCTCACCATCCCGCTGGTTTTCGCGCTGGCCGGAAACGCCACCTGGTTCGTCTATCTGCTGGCCACCGGCGCGACGCTGCTGGTGGGTTTCTGCGTTAGCCGCTTTGCCCGACTGTCGGCCTCGCCTGGCTCTCTTTACACCTACGCTGCGGACACGCTGCCGCCGGCCTTCGGCGTCATCGCCGCGTGGGGACTGTTGCTGGCCTACATCGCCACCGGAGCTTCCGTGGCCGGCGGCGCCCTTTACTACGTGGGCGTCTTGTCGCAGCAGTTTTTCCACTGGACGCCGCCCGCGCTGCTGGTTCTCGCCCTGGTCTGCGTCGTGGCCGGCCTCATCGCCTATCGCGATGTGAAGCTCTCGGCGGAGCTGATGCTGTGGATCGAGGTGGTCTCCGTCAGCCTCATCCTTATCGTGCTCGCGGTGCTGGTCTTCCGCTTCGGCTTTCAGTTCGATGTGGATCAGTTCAAGCTCAAGGGCGTCACGCTCTCGTCGCTGGGCCCCGCGCTGGTGCTTTCCATCTTCAGCTTTGTCGGGTTCGAGAGTGCCACCGCGCTGGGCGGCGAGGCGCGCGAACCGCTCAAGACTATCCCTCGCGCCGTGCTGCAGTGCGCCATTCTGGCCGGCGTCTTCTTCATGCTGTGCTCCTACAGCGAGGTGCTCGGCTTCCGCGGCGAGCGGTCGCAACTCAGCAATTCCACGAGTCCGCTACATCTGCTCGCCAACAAAGCCGGCATCTCGTCGCTTGGCATCGCCATCGACTTCGGCGCCGCCGTCAGCATGTTCGCCTGCGTGCTGGCCTGCACCACCGCAGCCGCGCGCGTGCTGATGAAGATGGCGCACGGCAAGTTGCTGCCCGGAACCCTGGAGCGCACCAACCCACGCCACGGCACTCCCGGCACGGCCATCGCGCTCACCGCCGGGCTCATGTTTGCGGCCACAGCGGTCCTCGCTCTGCGCGGCATTCAAGGCTCGGATATGTACGACTGGCTGGGCTCGCTTTCCGTCTTCGGCTTTCTCACCGCGTATGCGCTGGTGGCCGTGGCGTTGCCCTTTGCACGCCGCGCGCTCGGCCAGCACTCGCATTGGGTCGCAGCCATCAGCGTGATCACCGTTGTAGTGATGATCCTGATTGTCATCTTTGACCTGCGCTCGGCAACCGACGCAACCCATGCACGAATTCCGTGGATCTACTTGGCCTACATTGCCGCCAGCCTGGCCTGGTATTTCCTGCGCCGCCGAAAGACAGCTGCCCTCTCAGACTGACCACCCTTTTACGCAACCAGCACCTGTAGGCATGTGGAATCGCATAAAGACGCTATAAAAATTGCTTTGATTTCTGCTTCATGCAGGCTGTCCAGCAGGTATGCTATTGCCAACCCGCAAGGCCAGTGAGACCAGTCCGGCAAGCGACAGCCACTCGTAGCGGTACTTAACTTTTCTCTTTTTTGGTATTTACCCCATTTGGGTCCGACCCAAGTTCAACAGGATTTCTATTCAACCCTGCGGTCTTTGTCTCCTCCACCGGGACCGTTGGGGAAATCTCTATTTTCGAGGCAGTGCAACGTGAGACATATCATGCGTATTGTTTCCTCTCCGATTCCCCGGCTGCTGGCATTGCTGGCGGCCGTCGCGCTGTGCTCGATTGCGCTTCCAGCACAGCAGACTCTTGGCGGCATTACCGGTGAGGTTACCGATTCGTCCGGAGGCGTAATTCCGAACGCCACGGTCACCGTGGTGGATGAGCAGACGGCTCTGACGCGCTCAGTGAAGACCAATGGATCGGGCGAGTACAGTCTCGTGAACCTTCCCATCGGCACTTACACGCTCACTTACACGGCAGCCGGATTTGACGTACAGAAGACGCAGCACATCACTGTACAGGCCGATCGCA
>DATKGE010000099.1:0-4666 GCA_035510955.1 Occallatibacter sp.
GGCCCTGCGCCGCATCGCCGAAGGTGCGGCCATGATTCGCACCAAGGGCGAAGCAGGCACCGGCGACGTGGTCCACGCTGTCCAGCACATGCGCCAGATCACCAGCGAGATGCGCGCCCTCACCGTCCTCAGCGAGCAGGAACTCTACAAGGCCGCCAAGGACCACCAGGCCCCCTACGAGCTGATCCGCATGGTCGCGCAGACCGGCAAGCTGCCAGTACCCAACTTCTCCGCCGGCGGCATCGCCACCCCGGCCGACGCCGCGCTGATGATGCAGTTGGGCGCCGAGGCCATCTTCGTCGGCTCTGGAATCTTCATGAAGGAGCGCGCCACGCCTCTGGATGTAGAAAACGATCCCAAGGAGCGCGAGGAAGCCGTCAGCCGCGCCAAGGCCATCGTCATCGCCACCACCCACTTCAACGACCCCAAGATCCTCGCCGAAGCCAGCGAGCAGGTGACAGGCACCATGAAGGGTCTGGCCGCCGCGGGTCTAGAAGAGTCCCAACTCCTCCAAACCCGCGGGTGGTAGGCACCTGCGGTGCGGCAGACGCTCGCTGCTCGCTCGCATGAGCTTCGTAACTTTGCATCCTTGCGCTAGAAAAAGCGCAAATGTGGAGCTCCCTTCTTGACTCCTGTGCGGCATTGCCGCATAATCCACTTGTGCGCGCTCCTCTGCTGACGGTCGTTGAAACCAGCGCCTTCTTACGCAGAGTGGAAAAGTTCCTGACCGTCGAGGAGCACGAGGAATTGCTTTTCTATCTTGCGCTCCATCCGCTGTCTGGCGATGAGATTCCGGGCACGGGCGGCGTGCGCAAGGTGCGATTCGGAGCGCGGGGCAAGGGAAAATCCGGCGGTGTGCGGGTGATTTATTACTTCTTCGATGAGGTAAACCCGCTTTACGCAATCTTTCTCTACGCCAAGAACGAGCAGGCCAATCTGAGCCCGGAGCAAAAGAAGGAAGTGGCCGCGTTCGCAGCGACGATCAAGGCGGCAGCCAAAGTGCGGAGGATCAAACCATGAAGCGGAAGGACGTTGCAGGCGATTTGGTTGAGGCCATGCGCGAGGCGGCCGCCATTGCCCAGGGCAAAGCTGAACCGGCGGCGGTGCATTCGTATCCGCTGCCGCTGGATGTCGATGTGCGAGCAGTGCGGGCGGCTAGTGGCCTCAGCCGGGCTGAGTTTGCTCGTCGATTTGCGCTCGACCCGCGCGCCTTGCAGGATTGGGAACAAGGGCGACGGCGTCCGGACCGGGCCGCCCGAGCCTACCTGACAGTGATTGCCCGCCATCCCGAGGCGGTCGTAGAAGCTCTGGCTAGCTGATGCACCTGCGGTGCGGCAGACGCTCGCTCTTCGCTCGCATAAGGTTCGTTGCTTCTCACCCTTAAGCTGGAAACAAGGGCAACGATGGGACACCGCTCCAAGGATGTTCATTCAAATCCGAATTCGTGCTCCCTGGTGCGTTGATGGCATTGCGGCCCGCGCGCAGAGTCTGGGTCACCAGCGGATTTGCAGGTTTTCCATGGGTATCGGTATCGCATTCCAGGCCGCGTAACAGTCTCCGGGGGATGCATACTGAAAATCGAAGACGACGTTCTTGTTCGTGTCCAGACCAACCACCCGCGCCTCTTGGTAACCGTCAGCCGTCGCGAAATCGACCAGGTATGAGTTCCCCACTTCGTAGCTGCTCCCACAGATGGGCGAAAAGATGGATTGCCCATAGTTGAAGTTCCACACATTCTGGGCGGTCATCGCGGCGGTATTCACCGAGTAGGCGGACACTTCGCTGAATGTTCGGGTCAGACCAGCCGGCTCGCCAGTGGGCTGGTTAAGGCTCCCATACCCATCGTTAAAGACCATGACGTAGCCGTCCGCTGTCATGGAAACTCCGTGTTGACCGATCGGATAGTCTCCGCCGGCGTTCAACGTGAGTGCTTTGGCTCTCAGAGACGGAAAGGTATACCAGTACTTGGTAGGGTCGCCCAGGATCCAGACGATGTCGTGGGTGGAGTAGTTGACCTTGATGAGAAAGTTTTCGCGGCTGGAGACGATGACGGTATTGTCGCTCGGATCGTAAGTACTGGCGTTGACATGGAACCAGTCGATGCCGGGGCGAACAAATGCGGTTGGATCGTCACCGTAATTCTTCATGTAAGCCGTCAATATGTCCGCCATATCAAAGGTCTGAATGGGAGGTTGGGTCGAGAGAGGCGCGATTTCCGCAACGATATCGTCGATGCTGTCGCCAAGATCGTCGGTTCCATTGAATTCAGCGAGGAGGCCGCTTGGGCCGGGATCGATGTTATGCGTGAACGAGGCCAGAAGAGGTTGCGGAAGATCAGTTGGCGGTGTCGAATGCGTGCCGTCGACTTGGAGCGATGTCACGGTCGGAGCGGATTGGCTGCCGGTGACAAATTCACCGTCAGCGTAATAGACGGATTCCGTCTCGTCGAAGGGAACGATCCAACGCACTTGCCCGTCGGTATCGACGATGACGGGGGAGTCGATCAGGGACTTCAGGATGAAGAAGTTGAATCCGAGGGTGCTTCCCGGCGCTCGAGCCTGCACAATCGTCGGATTCAGGTAAACC
This sequence comes from Occallatibacter sp., assembly GCA_035510955.1. Taxonomy (GTDB): domain Bacteria; phylum Acidobacteriota; class Terriglobia; order Terriglobales; family Acidobacteriaceae; genus Telmatobacter. The sequence goes on from DATKGE010000099.1 coordinate 2,587, forward strand.
CCGGTCGGATCGGTATAAGGCTGAGTCGAAATCTGATACTGCAACTGCTGTATTGAGCCGTCATCGAAAGCGAGCTGGAAACTTACTTGATTTTGATAGTCAGCGTAAAGGCCGAAGACCGGGAGATTGATCAAATTGGCCTGCAGGTAGCCACGGGTGGATAGGGCAGCCGCGCTCCAGGTTACATTCACTGGCTGAGACACCGAATTCGGCATGGCAGCGATGGTGAAGGTGACAGAGGTCACCAGGGAGACGTCTTGCCCGGCCAATTGCACAGAGGCAATGAAGGGACTAACGCCCGGTTGACTGCCAGCGATGGAAACATCGCTCTGTTGTGCCAGAGGCACACCCGGGATTACGGAAGTACTAGCAGTTGTTGATACCCCCCCGCATCCGTACAGAGTCAGACTCAGACCGAATGCCAATGCCCCTTGCAGAACGTTCCCCATCGATGTCCTGGCCAACATTTGTGCCCTCCTTTTGAAATCGAAACTGGCAGGTCTTGCAATCCAGCGCCGCATAAGCGCAGGCTTTCCGGGAAAAGCTCACGGCCCCGCGGAGCCCCGGATGCGGCGGAGTTCCTGGGGATTCACACGAAGAGCGTCCCAATACTGGACCGTATCGGTGGCATCATTTTCCTTGTTTCAGACCGATTCGCTGGGCGACGCAGGTCACTTTCCCCAACTCAAGAATTCGGCATACGGCATTTTCGGGAAATGCGCAACGCTTTCGATACACCCGTGGTTTTCGCCTTAAGTTGGGTTGACGCTGAAGCTGAGGACTTGGATTACGAGGGAGTCTCTTCTTTTACCGCACGCAGGGGGGCCAGGTGCCCCACCCTCGCTTTCTGGCGAAGGATGGGAACAAGGTTTGCCAATGCGAGCGAATAGCGAGCGTCTACCTCGCCGCAGGCGGTGGACATGGTCATACGACTAGTGTTATGACTATATAAGAGGTCATCCGATGGCTTGGCAGGTTTACGAGGCAAAAGCCCGATTCAGCGAGTTCCTGGACGCGACCCTCAAGGAGGGGCCGCAGGTGCTTACCCGCCGCGGCGTTGAGACGGCCATTCTGGTTCCAATCGACGAGTGGAACCATCTGAAGGATCGGGCCAAGCTGTCCATTCCGGACCCGCTGCTTGACCCGAACGGCCCGCATAATATTCCTCTGCCTGCCAAGCGCGCGGTCCTCAAATTGCGCCCATTCTCCTTCGACGACGATGAGCAGCAATGAACTATCTGCTCGACACAAACGTCGTCTCCGAACTGCGCAAACCCCGCCCGCATGGGGCGGTTCTAGCTTGGCGGCGCTCGGCCCCGATCCATCAGCTCGCCATCCCTGGCGTGGTGCTGGCGGATGCGCAGGCCGGCGTTGAGCTCACACGCAAACAAAACCCCCAAAAAGCAGCGGAATTAGAGGCTTGGATCGATCAGGTTCAAGTACGTTACACCATTCTAGCGGCCGACGGAGCTATCTTCCGCGAGTGGGCCCGCCTTATGCATGGCCGCTCCGCCGATCTCTCCGCCGATGCCATGGTCGCCGCCACAGCCCGCGTTCTTCGACTCATCGTTGTTACTCGAAACGTAAGGCACTTCAAGCAATTTAATGTTGAAGTCTTCAATCCATTTGAATTTTCCCGAGAGGAAGGAAGTTGACTCGGAGCTCACACCCCCGCATCGGAGTCCTCGCCATCCAGGGCGACTATGCCGCCCACGCCGAAGCCCTGGCCGAATCCGGCGCAGATCCCGTCGAAGTCCGCAAGCCCGACCAGCTTGGCGGCCTCGACGGTCTCATCCTGCCCGGCGGCGAATCCACCACCGTGCTGCGCTTCCTTGAAAAGCACGATTTCTTTGAAGTTCTAAAGCAATTCTGCACCACCAAACCTGTCTTTGGCACGTGCGCCGGCGCCATCCTGCTGGCGCGCGAGGTTCTCAATCCGCCGCAACGCTCATTAGGTCTGCTGGATGCGGTCGTCGAACGCAACGCTTACGGCCGGCAGATCGACTCGGCCATCCTGACGGCCCCGACGGAGCTGCCCGGCGGCCCGCTGGAAATGGTCTTCATCCGCGCCCCACGGATT
>DATKGE010000100.1:0-10558 GCA_035510955.1 Occallatibacter sp.
GCGGCGGATGAACTCGATGTTGTCCGGACACCAGGGCGCATCCGGCCGCACCGACTGCATATACTTTGCCTGCGCAAGCTGCGTCGCCGGATCGTTCCACGACAACGGCATGTGTACGATCCGCGAAGGCACAGTAATGTCGGGACGTTCCGGTACTTCGCGGTCCAGCGCTTCCAGCGCGGCCAGAAGCTCTTCGCGCGGCAGGCGGCGATTGTCGTAGTGAATCTGCAACGAGCGCACGCCCGGAGTGATATCGATTATCCCGGGCAGACTCGCGGCGCGCAGCTTTCCTTCTAGCAGGTGCACGCGCAGCCGCAAACCCAGATCGAGCACGCGATCGCCATACTCCATCAGCAGGTATTTGTCGCCATCGGCGCGGTAAACTGTGGCCGGATTCCGCGTCTCCACGCTCTTGAGAATTGCCGGCTCTCTTTCGTCGGATGTGGGCAGCGCAGGCAGGCTGCCTTCCAGCGTTTCGACGGCGCGATCGATTGCGGATTCAAGCGCCGCGGCTTGAGCCAGACTCAGCCGACGAAACCGCACCGTATCGCCGGCTTTGATTTGGCCCAGCTTCCACCGGTCGGCCTCCACGGTCACCGCCGGGCAGACGAATCCGCCCAGGCTCGGTCCGTCCGGACCAAGCAGAATGGGCATATCGCCGGTGAAATCGATGGAGCCGACGGCATAGGCGTTGTCGTGAATGTTCGACGGATGCAGCCCTGCCTCGCCTCCATCCTTGCGCGCCCACTGCGGCTTGGGCCCCACCAATCGCACACCGGTGCGGTCCGACTGATAGTGAACGCGCCAGTCGGTGCTGAACAGCATCTCGATATCTTCAACGGTGAAGAACTCTGGCGCCGCGTGCGGACCATAGAGGACACCAATCTCCCAGTGCCGCTCATAGGTTGGAGTCAATGTGGAATCGAGCTTGCGCGTCTCGGAAACCTGGGCGGCAGACGCCAGATGAATCACATCGCCCGCGCGCAGCGATCGTCCCGCATGGCCGCCGAATTTGCCCAGCATGAAGGTGCCGCGGCTGCCCAGGAAGCGAGGAACGTCGATGCCGCCGGCGATGGCGAGATAAGTGCGCGTGCCCGCTCCCTTCACGGCGCCAAACTGCAACGTGCTTCCCGCCGCAACGCGAAAGCTCTCCCACCTGGCGATCGACGCGCCGTCAAGCCGCGCACCCATATCTGCGCCCGTGATACCCACAACGCAATCGGAGTCGAAGCGCAATCGCGCACCCAGCGTCGTCATTTCCAGCGCGGCGGCATCGGATGCATTGCCCACCAGGCGGTTGGCCAGCCGGAATGCCAGCGTGTCCATCGGCCCTGAAGGCGGTACGCCGACATGCCAGTAGCCCAGCCGTCCTGGAAAATCCTGAATCGTGGTCTGTGTCCCGCCGTCCAGAACCTCAAAGGCTTGCCGGCTCACGGCAAAGCCGCCCAGGAACGCCGTGGTGATGGCGCCGGAAACGAACGTCTCTGAAGCGGCTACTGCGCGGAGATAGCGCAGGTTGGTTTCCGTTCCATCGATCGCGCACTGCGCAAGCGCGCTCTGCAGTCGGGCCACCGCTGCGGCGCGGTCCTCCCCGGTCACGATGATCTTCGCGATCATCGGGTCGTAAAACGGCGAGACCTCCGTGCCGCTCTCGACCCATGTCTCCACGCGGGCCGCGCCTGCAGGAGGAAAGATAACCTGCGAAAGCCTGCCGGGCGCGGGCTGAAAGTTCTTCGCCGGGTCTTCGCAGTAGATGCGCGCCTCGATCGAGCACCCGCGCAGTTGCGGAGAAATGCTTTCGAGCGGCGGAAGCTCGCCGGCAGCTTCCTGGATCATCATCTCCACCAGGTCGAGTCCGGTTACCTGCTCGGTGACGCCATGCTCCACCTGCAGACGGGTATTCACCTCGAGAAAGAAATACTCGCGCGTCTCTGTATCGTAGAGAAACTCGACCGTTCCAGCAGAAGCATAATTGACGGCCTTTCCCAGCAATTCCGCCGAACCTTGAATGGCCGCCGTGGTACCCGCATCCAATCCCGGAACCGGCGTTTCTTCGATCACCTTCTGGTGGCGCCGCTGCGCCGAGCAGTCGCGCAGCCCCAGCGAAAGAATTCCTCCCTTGCCGTCGCCGAAGATCTGTACCTCCACGTGCTTGGCGCGCGTCACAAATCGCTCCAGGTACACGCTGCCGTCGCGAAAGCTGTTCCGGCTCAACCGCACGACCGATTCGTACGCGTCGCGCAGTTCATCGGCCGAAGCGCATACGCGCATGCCAATGCCGCCGCCGCCTGCCGAGCTCTTCAGCATCACCGGATAACGCAACCTCTCGGCGCGCTCCAGCGCCTCGTCCAGATCTTGCAATAATCCTGTTCCCGGCAACAAGGGGACGCCGCATTGCTCCGCCAGCGCACGCGCCGTGTGCTTCAAAGAAAAAGCCTCGATGTGTTCCACTCTGGGGCCGATGAAGACGATGCCGCGATGCGCGCACGCCCGCGCGAATTCAACGTTCTCGCTCAGAAAGCCGTAACCGGGATGGATGGCCTGCGCACCCGTCTGTTCGGCGGCAGCCAGAATGCGGTCGATGGAGAGATAGCTCTGGCTGGCTGGCGATGGACCCAGCAAAAATGCCCCATCGGCGTCGAGCACCGGGCGTGCGTCGCGGTCCGCCTCAGAATACACGCTGACCGAGGCAATGCCCATCTTCCTCAGTGTTCGTAAAATGCGGCTGGCAATTGCGCCCCGGTTGGCGACCAGAACCTTACTGAACATTCGTATCCCAAATCAGAATCTGCACCGGGGTCGGATTGTAGCCGTTGCATGGATTGTTCAACTGCGGGCAGTTGCTGATCACCATCAGCACATCCATTTCCGCGCGCAGTTCGACGTACTTCCCCGCGTCGGAAACGCCGTTCTCAAAGGTCAAACCGCCGTCCGGCGTGATCGGGACGTTCATAAAAAAGTTGATGTTGCTGGCGATGTCGCGCTTCTCCAGTCCGCGTCCCCACTCGAGAATGCCCTTCATGAAGCTTTGCCGGCAGGCGTGCATGTGTCCCTTAGAGAGGTCGTAGCGCACCATGTTGCTTTCCGTTGAACAGGCTCCGCCCAGGGTGTCGTGCCGGCCGCAGGTGTCGGCCGTAATCGTAAGCAGCACATTGCCGTTGGCCGAAATCAGGCGCGTGCCCGTGGTCAGGTAGACATTGCACTGTTCGCGGATCGTGTCCTGCGCGCTATACCGGTCCGCGTAGTCCTGCGCGTTGTAGAACAGAGTATCCACCGCCTGGTTACCTTCAAGATCGACGATGCGCACGATCTGGTCCTTCGCTACTTGAAACACAAAGGGGTCCCCGGCCTCCACTTGAAAGCTGTGCAGGGCGTCTTCTGGTAACAATTGACTGGGTTGCAAAACAGATGTCGCCACTTTTCAGTCCTCGTCGCTCAGGCTAAAGGAAAAATAACTCAGTCAGCATAAAACCGCGCGTGTTCTCGCTGCAATGCATCCGGCATGGATCGTTGGTGCGCGGCGGCGAAACCCTGGAGATGCTCAGTTCCACCGGACGCGGCGCGTAATCGCTGCCCGGCGCCAGCGGATGTTGACAAGTATTGAGCAGCACAAGCACATTCATCTCCGCGCGCAACTCCACATAGCTTCCCGGCAGCGAGTTATTGGCGCTATAGCGCAGATCGCCCGCTCGGTCTACCGTCACCTTGCTGAAAAAATTCACCGTGGCGTGCAGGTCGCGCGCGCCCATCCCATACTTGCCAAGCTCCACCAGGAATCCGTCGCGGGCGTTCTGGTGCCATTCGTTGCGGACCTGCTGATAACTTGCCTTGCCATACTTCTGCTCAACCTGCGTGTTATTTGAGAATCCACACAACGGATCGTGCCAGCCCACCGTATCCTCGGTAATCGAACACAGAATCCGACCCATGTCGGAGTAGAGTACGTGCCCCTTGGTCAGCCTCGCGGTGTGTTGCGCTTTCAGCGTGTCCGGCAGGTTGAAACGCTCTGCAGGAATATCGAAGTTGAGGAAGTAAGCCGCCACATTTGCGCTTCCTTCCACGTCGGTCATGCGCAGCGCAGTGCCTCTCTTCAGCACGTGCGACCAGGTGGCCCCGCCGGGCACCGTCCCCGTCCAAAGCATGCTCGATTCCATATACACCTGTCCCCTCGGCGCATGCAAGAACGCGCATACACCTTGCTTATCCGGAAAAATCCGGCTGCTGTTTTCTAGAGACACGCCGAGGGTCAGGACCGGCGGCGTATCAGCGAGAGGCTGGAATGTAGAGAGTCGGTGGTCCGCAGCAGACGTCCATGTGATTTATGCGCAGCTGTACCTTGATGGAAATACGACGAATTGAGTGCCGCGTGATCACGTGAGTCGAGCGTAGCACGAAAAGCGGGAGTGAACCAAAGTAAATGTGAAATGCGCTGCAGGACGTCGACAATTCCCGCGTGCGCCGATTGCCCTGTGTCATTGCTCGCTTGCGCCAGCTCTCCAATACGGCGCATAACCTCCGCGATTAGGCGGGATTGATTTTTTTTATGCCCCTTGATTCCTCTTACCCGCTGTGCAACGTTAAATTCACGATCTCCCTGCGGCGCACCCGCGCCAATGTTGCGAACTCAAGATTGACCAACCGATAAACAGGTTCCACGCGGTCTCGCACCCAGGAGGCTCGAAGGAGCTGTAACTCTATCGGCTCTCAAAGCATTCGGAATCTTCCTCGACTTATTCATCCCGATGTCCCGTCGTCCGGGACGCGCGACTGGTTTATCTGGAGGCCAAACTATATGAAGCGTTTCCGCATATCATTTCAACTGATCCCCATTTTGTTCTGCGTGGCCGCCGGCAATGCGCAGACCGCTGTCACCTCCGTACACGGCACCGTTCTCGACCAAAGCGGAGCTGCATTGCCCAACGCGCACGTTTCGATTTCCGATCCGGCAACGGGCTTCAAGTCCGAGCGAATCACCGACGCGCACGGTGAATACGCATTTGAGCAGATCAAGCCGGACACCTACACCATCCTCGTCTCCTCACAGGGTTTTTCGTCGCAAAGGCAGTCGGCCGAGTTGCTTGTAAACCAGGCGCGAACCGCCGATTTCAAGTTGACGGTCGCCGCGGCGTCGGGAGAAACGGTGGAAGTCCTGGGGGACGGGGCGACGCTCAATAGTTCCGACGCAACCGTCGGCACGCCGTTCGATACCCAACAGATCCAGGCTCTCCCATTCGAGGGCAACAACGTGCTCGATCTGCTCAGCCTGCAGGCAGGGGTGCTGTTCCTCGGCGATAAAACAACCACGTCGCAGGATACAGACAGCCGCAGCGGCGCAGTGGATGGAGCACGCTCCGATCAAAGCAACACTACCCTCGACGGGCTCGACGACAATGACCAGAACAAGGGCTATGCCTTTACCGGTGTTCTGCGATCGACGCGCGACTCGGTCGATGAATTTCGCGTTGTGACAACCAACGCAAATGCGGATTCCGGGGGCTCGTCCGGCGCCCAGGTGTCGCTGGTTACCCGCAGCGGAACCAACTCTTACCACGGCAGCGCTTATGAGTACTATCGTCCCACAAACACCGTGGCCAACAACTGGTTCCTCAAGCAGTCGCAAATAGCGGCCGGCCTGCCGAATGTTCCCGCCAAGGAACTGCGCAATACCTTCGGCGGCTCGTTCGGCGCGCCGATTCAGAAAGACAAGCTCTTCTACTTTGTGGCTTTTGAAGGACAGCGAACCGCTGAAAGTCAGCAAGTATTTCAGGAGGTGCCAAGCGCCGCTTTTCGAAACGGCATGTTGACCTATGTGACGGGCTCGGGAACCGAGACCCTGACGCCGGCGAACATCGCATCGATGGACCCGAACTGCACGGGAAATGGAAGCTGCCCGCTAGGGGCCGGCGTCGACCCCGCCGCACTGGCGTATTACAATCAGCTGCCTCAATCGAACACGTATGGGCCAACCGACGGATACAACATGTTCGGGTATACCTTTGCCTCTCCAGCGCCGCAAAGCACGAATACCTTGCTGGCAAAGCTCGATTACAACATTCATGACAGGCACCGGCTGTTTTTGCGGGCCAACGACCAACTCGACCATACCGACGGAACCGAACAGTTCCCAGGACAGCCGCCCTCTTATACGCTTGTCGACGATTCCAAGGGAATCGCGGCGGGAGATATTTGGACCATCACCAACTCATTGGTCAACAACCTGCGCTACGGGCTGGTTCACCAGTCCTATTCGAATGTCGGCGTCACCAATCAGAATTATGTAACCTTCCAGAACATTTCAACCCTGAAGGCCTCCGGTTACACATCCCAGATCATCTCCGTTCCCACTCAAAATCTGGTGGACGATGTGACCTGGACCAAAGGCGGGCATTCGATCCAGGCGGGTGGAAACTATCGCCTGGTGTTCAACAACCGCCAGTCCAACGCCACCCTCTTCTCGAACGCTGCAGTCACTTACCAATTGCTGGCGGTGGGCGCAATTGCCAACACCTCCGTGCAGGGGCAGGCGCCGGCAAGCCTCGATCCGGGCGGATTCGGGTTTCCGGCAGTATCTAACAGTTTCGATACCGCGTACAACACTGCCATCGCGGACATTGCAGGACTAATTACTTCGTCGACGGTGTATTACAACAATGTTTACTCCAACGGGCAACTCAACTCGTTGCCGGCCGGTCAATGGGTCAACCATCAGTACATAACCAACGAGGTGGAATATTATGCGCAGGATAGTTGGAAAATAAAGCCGAATCTTACCATTACTTATGGGCTGCGGCACACTCTTCTTCAGGTTCCGTACGAGCGGAACGGTCAGGAAATCGTCCCGACGGTCGATATGGGGCAGTGGTTTGCCACACGGGCCAAAGCTTCGGCCGCCGGCGACGTGGTTCAGCCCACATTCGGCTTTACGCAAGGTGGACGGGCCAACAACCGCCCCGGATACTGGGGCATGGATAAATTCGACCTGGCGCCTCGCCTAGCTATTGCCTACTCCCTGGATGCACGCACCACGATCCATGCCGGGGCCGGCATCTATTACGACCACTTCGGCCAAGGGATTGTCGACTCCTTCGACCAACAAGGTTCGTTTGGATTAGTCACCGCCGATCGCAGCCCGGTAGGTCAATACGTGGACACCACGCCGCGCTACTCGGATCAGACAACGGTGCCCACCAGCATTGTTCCAACTCTTTCCGTCACCGGCGCGACCCCTGTAACTCCCGGCCCTAACCTATCCCTGGCCTGGGGGGTCGACCAGAGCCTGACCACACCGTATTCCTACGTGTTCAATTCTTCCGTGCAGCATCAATTCTCCAAGTCGGCCATTCTGGAAGCTACCTATACAGGCCGTCTGGGCCGTCACCTGTTGCAAATGCGCGACATTTCCACGCCCAACGATCTGGTCGATCCCAAGAGCGGCCTGGACTACTTTGCCGCGGCTAAGTTGTTTTCCAAGCTAACCGATGCAGGAGCCGCCGTATCCAGCGTGGCGCCCATTCCTTACTGGGAAAACATGTTTCCATGGCTTGCGGGGGGCGGTCTTACAGCAACCCAGCAAGCCTATCAGCAGTTTCAGCCGTTTCGAGGCAATGAAGCCTCCGCACTCTTTGTGCTGGATGCCATCCCAGGTTATCTAACCCCCAACAACGACCTTTACCGCTACTTCGATCCGCAATACTCATCGCTGTACACCTGGTCGTCCATGGGAACCAGCAGCTATCACGGGCTTCAACTAACTCTCCATCACCCTCAGTCCCATGGCCTGCAGTTCGACGTGTACTACACGCTTTCCAAGTCCATTGACCTGGGGTCGGACGCGGAGCGGACCGGACCCTCCACAGAGACGATCGGGGGAGGAGGCGGATACTACAGCGGAAGCGGAGGATACTTTAGCCAGATCATCAATGTCTACAATCCCAAGGGCAATCGAGGTGTCTCCGACTTCGACGTGCGTCACTCCATCACCGGCAATGCGATAGCAGGTCTTCCGTTCGGACACGGTCAGTTGATTGGAGGCGGTGCGAACAAGCTGACCGACGCTATCATTGGACATTGGACGGTCACTGGGTTGACGCACTGGACCAGCGGACTGCCGTTCGGATCGATCGACGGAATTGGATGGAGCACAGACTGGGCGGATCAGAGTTGGATTGTGAATACCGGCTCCATTGCTTCCGGCGGACACAACGAAAAGGGCAACGAGCCCGATGCATTCAAGAACCCGGAGGCGGCGGGAGCAAGTTCGGGAAACATTCGCCCTCCTTATGCCGGGGAGACCGGCCAGCGGAATGCCTATCGAGGAGATGGCTACTTCAGCGTGGATACCGGCCTGACGAAAGTGCTTAACATCTCCGACAAGCAGCAATTGAAGTTTGCGTGGGAGACATTCAACGCAACCAACTCGGTGCGCTTCGATCCTGCAAGCGTATCGGACAATCCCTATGGCAGCCCGGGAAGCTACGGCGAGTATACGGCGCTGCTGACTCAGGGGCGTCGCATGCAGATGTCGCTGCGATACAGCTTCTAACTTTCGCGTTCGCTCAATAGACATAAGGGGGCGGCTGTCCGGCCGCCCCGCTAACTCGCTGCTTCGCACCAGGGAACCCCGCTGCCGCCCCATTTAGATTGCCCAACTTACAGTGAATTCGTTTTCCTGTTTCTTTCTAGATCTGTCCGTCGGATCCCAAAATCAATTCTCATGCGAATTAATTCCGGCGGAACTTCTGAGCCGTGGCCATCTTGCCCCTCGACCATGGTGCAATTCAGACCAGCATTCGCACCACGTCCCGCGCATGATGGAGTTCGCAGGCCTTCCCCAAGGCCAGGAGAGTTTCACCATCAGCCTCTTGCTGTCCCGGTCAGCCCCGCTAAGGAGAACACGATGCCTCTTCACTTCACGAATATCCAGATTGCCATTGCTGTATTCGTCCTCGTCCTCGTCGCTGCCATCGCCGTTGCAGCGTATCTGAAGCACCGCAAAACCCGCACCCTGGCCTTTCGCAATCGCTTCGGCACCGAATACGAACGCGCCGTGGTCACGCACGGCTCCTCGCACAAGGCCGAAGCGAAACTGGCCGACCGGCAAGCCCGCGTGGAAGCTTTCAAAATCCGCGACCTCGGCGCCCCCGAACGCGAGCGTTTCGCGGCAGAGTGGCAGACGGTCCAGTCCCGCTTCGTCGATCATCCCAAGTCCGCTGTCACTGAGGCCGACGACCTCATCAACGCGCTCCTGCTGGCCCGCGGCTATCCCCAGGCCGGATTCGAGCAGCGCGCTGCCGATGTCTCCGTGACCTACCCTCGCGTGATGGAAAACTATCGTCTCGCCAACGCCATTGCTGTTCGCCCAGGCCGCGTCGAAGCCACCACCGAAGAACTTCGCACTGCGATGATCCAATATCGCGCCATCTTCGATGAACTTCTCCAGACCCAAGAACTCAACCAAACCAGAACTGCCGCTTAACCTTGTGGCGGAATCCTCTCGACCCTCGGATGAACAATCGACAATTCCAGTCCTTCGCGGCCGGTCACACTCCAACCGGTCGCTCCAGGGCGTATCGACAAATAGTGGCGCGACCTTCAAACCCAATCGGCCAGGTCTTTGACCGCTTGTTTTTGTACCCCAGCGACGTGGAAGAAAAACGCCGTGTTGGGCAAAGATGCGGCCCGGTGCTTTAACCTCGTAGCTGCTGGGTCGGCAATACCGAGGGCAGGGACGATTGCGCGTCATTCTTTCGAATATTGGGACGTTTGGAGATATCAATCCGCTGATTGCGATTGCTCTGGAGTTGAAGCGGCGGGGACACGTGCCGGTGATGGCCGTGCCGGCGGTGTTCGAGGCGAAGATTCGGCCGCTGGGCATCGAGTTTCATGCGGTGCGGCCGGATATCGACCCCAACAATACCATCCTGGTGGCGATGATCTACGACGTGCGCAAGGGCACGGAGCGAGGATTGCGCGAGTTTCTGTTTCCGGCCTTGCGGCAGACGTATGACGATCTACTGGACGCGGCGACCAAACCGGAGCGCGCCGACCTGCTGCTGCTGGGCGAGCTGAACTATGCGGGGCCGCTGGTGGCGGAGGTGACGGGGATTCCCTGGGCCAGCTATGTGCTGGCTCCGCTTTCGTTCTTCTCGGCCTTTGACCCGCCGGTGCTGCCCATGTATCCGCGCCTGGCGCGGGCTGACAGGACGGTGCCCGGAATGGGACGGGCGATCCAGCGGCTGGCGCGGTTTGTCAGCCGCTCGTGGCCGCAGCCCATCTACGATCTGCGCGCGGAGCTGGGCCTGGCGCGCGGCGGCAATCCGCTGTTTGACGCCAAGCACTCACCCTACCTGGTGCTGGCGCTTTTTTCGCGGGTGCTGGGCAAGGAACAGAAGGACTGGCCCAGGAACACAAAGATTGCCGGCTTTTGCTTTTACGATTCCGACGCGGGAAACGCGGAGCTGCCTGCGCACCTGGAGGAGTTTCTTGGCAATGGGCCTGCGCCGGTGGTGTTTACGCTGGGCTCGGCGGCGGTGCTTGCGGCGGGAAGGTTCTACGAGTT
>DATKGE010000101.1:0-18076 GCA_035510955.1 Occallatibacter sp.
CTTCGGGCCCGTCCTCGCGCTGATCAAGGTGGAGAGCTACGAAGAAGGCCTAGCTGTGGCCAACAACACCGAGTATGGCCTTACCGGCGCCATCTATACCGACGACCGGGAAAGACTGGACCACGCGAGCCGGGAATTCCACGTGGGCAATCTCTATCTCAACCGCAAGTGCACCGGAGCCATGGTCGGCGCGCATCCCTTCGGCGGCTTCAACATGAGCGGCACGGACTCCAAAGCCGGCGGGCCCGACTATCTCTACCTGTTCACCCAGGCCAAGAGCGTGGCCCAAAAACTCTAACCGCTCAAGTGGCTTTCGGTCAGTTGCGGCTGGGCCGGTTCAGATTCGCCGAAGTCAAGGCCGAGAAACTCCCGAAAGACATCGTTCGAAATCATTTGCCCGCGTTGGGTGAGGCGAATGGTCTTGCCGTCCGACTCCAGCAGGCCATCCTCTGCCAGGCGCCTGACGACTTCCATTGCCCGTGCAACAGGTTCGCGGCCAAACTCCCGCTCCAAAGCTGCCACTTCCACGCCTCGATTCAGGCGTAGCCCGAGAAACCATGCTTCTTCGTGCTGGCGTGCGGGGGAAAGCCACGCTGTCTCGACAGGTTTGGACCCGGCGAGAAATTCGTTCAGGTCGCTGGTGGTTGTCGATCGCAGCACATAGCGAGACGCCGGATTGTATTCGCCGCGCTGCGAAGAGTCTGCTGCATTGAATGCCATCGATGAAGCATCCAGGCCCAGCCCCAGATAGGGCCGCCGCTGCCAGTAGCGCAGGTTATGCCGGGACGCGAACCCTGGGCGGCTGAAGTTGGAGATTTCATACTGCGCCATTCCCGCCTGGGCGAGCCGCTCAATGGCGCGCGTGTACATCTGCGCAATCGCGTCGTCGGGGGGAACCAGTTCGGCGTAGTAGCGTGCACCGCCGGCGAGCATCTCGCGGCCCAGCCGCGAATCTTCATCCACTTCGAGCATGTAGACGCTGGCGTGGGGAACGCCGGAATCCAGCAAGACTGTCAGCGACTCCTCCCAGGAGTCCAATGTCTGGCCGGCGAGTCCGGCGATCAGGTCGACGTTGAGGTTGGCGATGCCGGCGGTGTGCAGCCGGGTTAGATCCTTCAAGACCGTTTGCCGATTGTGCAGACGTCCGCTTACCTGGGCTTCGCGATCGATGAACGACTGCACGCCCAGGCTCACGCGGTTCACGCCCACTGCTTGAAATGCTCCGAGTGTTCCGTCCGCAATCTGGCCTGGCGCGCACTCGACGGTTATCTCTGCGTCCGGTTCCAGGTCGAACTGCGCTCGCATGGCCGCAAACAGCCGCTCCAGCAATTCCGGCGCAAGCAGGCTGGGCGTTCCTCCGCCAAGGTAAACCGTGTCCACGGTGCGTGGCAGGTCGAGCTCCATTCGCGCCGCCCAGGCCGGCGCGGCAGCGAGGTCTTCGATCAGCCGATCCACATAGCGCGCGTGTTCGCTGGCCGGATAGACACCGGAGGCGAAATTGCAATAAGTGCACTTCGAGCGGCAGAAGGGAATCGAGATATAAAGGCCGAGCGCGTTGTGGCCGTTTACTGGCATCAAAGACATTGTTTCACGCGGACGCGCCCGAAACGAGGAATGCCGCGGCCCCGGCGGCTTTCTGCAGGGTGCAAGAATTGGATCAAGGAGATCGCGCTTGAAAGCCTGGCCCGGGTCCGCGTTTGGACTCCAGTTCGCGGCCGCGATGTTCAGCGTTCCGGTCTGCCAATGTCCATACTGCGGTGTTTAACGTTAAGAACACGGTAGAGCGGGTTGCATAAATGCTGGCCGACTACCGCAGAGTGTCCCTCAGGGGCTAAAGCCCTGGTTTTTATGCGGCTTTTGCGGCACGACTGAAGTCGTGCCCTTTCAAGACCCCACTTATGCAACCGGTTATAGGACTAGAACGACAGTCTGAGGTTTACGGATGGGCCGGATGGCTTGTGCTCGCCGGCGGTGCCGTTGCCGAGCCCGGCGGCCGGCGCGCCGGCCATCGAGCGGGCGCCGTAGCCGGTTCCGGCGGAGAGGAACACGCCATTGCCAAGGTCGGATGTGGTGAACATGGCTGAGGCGGTGGGGCGGCCGAGATCGCCCAAAGCTCCGCCGGGCCTGAGCGCTTCCTGATAGGTGAACCGGAAGCTGCTGGGTGATGAGATAAGGGGCAGGTTGGAGCTTCCGCGCATCAGCTGATTCAGCGAGGGCGGAGTGGCAGGAGCGGATCCAAACGGTCCACCCGCGCCTCGCGTGGGGCTGTCCTTTGCCGGGAACAGTGGCGCGAAATTGCCCTGACGTCCGTTGATGCCTGAGCCGCCCATTTGATTGAACCCGCCCACGCTTTGGCGGCCTGCGCCGGCTGTCGAGCCCGCGAAGTTGCCGAGGCTGGGCTGGAACGGGTCCAGCGCGGGAATTGGCGCCGAGGGGGTTGAGAACAGTTTGGGAGCCGCCGCCACGGGTGAAGGCGCGGCGGGGAGAGTTGCGGATGCTGACTGGTCTGCTGCGGGAGTTGGCACCGAACTCTGGGCGAGGAGCTGGGAGGTCATCCCGGCGCAGACGAGGATCGCCGCGAACAATTTCCGCCGCAATGCCGGCGCAGATGCGCGCCTCAATCCGGTATGGGTCAAACACAGAGCGAATTGAAGGGCACATTTCATCGGCAACGTCACCTCAGCGAGCATAGCCCCTGCGCGGCCTGACGCGCCAGCCTCAATTGTTCAGATGCATATCGGAGGTCACGCGCTTACAGGCTGGGACTGTTGCGGCCCTGTGGAAATGGGGAAAACGGCCACCCTGGGGATGGCTGCGGAACGCGTCCTTCGGGGGAAAGACCAATGCAGCGGCAGGTATGCGATACTCGGAAAAGCATGTATAAACGCATCGTTCTGAAGCTTTCCGGAGAGGCATTGGCGGGCCCGCGCGGGTTCGGCCTGGATGCGGTCAAAGTGGCGGAGATTACCGGCGAGCTGGCCGATGTGCACGCCCTGGGCGTAGAGATAGGCGTGGTGGTGGGCGGAGGGAATTTCTTCCGCGGCGTGTCGGAGCAGGCCAAGCTGATGGACCGGGTGAGCGCCGACAACATGGGCATGCTTTCCACGGTGATCAACGCCATCGCTCTTCAGGACGCGCTGGAGCAGCGCGGGGTGCAGTGCCGGGTGATGAGCGCGGTGTTTATGAACCAGCTGGCGGAGCCATATATAAGACGGCGGGCAGTGCGGCATCTTGAGAAGGGTCGCGTGGTCATCTTCGCGGCGGGGATCGGGAATCCGTTTTTCTCGTCGGACACGGCGGCCAGCCTGCGCGCCATGGAGATCAAGGCCGATGTGCTTTTGAAGGGCACCAAAGTCGAGGGTGTTTTCGACTCCGACCCGGTGCTGCATAAGGATGCGGTCAAGTACGACCAGATTACCTACATGGAAGTTCTGCGGCTGGGACTGAAGGTTATCGACCTGACCGCGGTGAGCATGTGCAAGGACAATAACCTGCCCATGATTATTTTCAACATGAATCAGCCGGGCAACATCAAGCGAGTGGTGCTGGGGGAGAAGGTTGGATCGCTGGTGACGGCGTAAGAGCAGTGGTTAGTGGTTAGGGATTAGTGATTAGTGATTAGGGAACAGGGAACAGCGGCTGGGTTGGGTTCTCTGCCTTACGCGGCTCAACCACGCGGCGGGTCGGAGACGTCTAATAAGCAAGTGGAAAAGCGTAAGCCAGCACGGCTGAATGGACTGACAGGCCTGCGCACCTTCGCGGCTATCAACATCGTCCTCTTTCATTTCTCCAATCCAAACTGGTTTGGCTGGTTTGCGCCGGTGGTGAACGCCGGCTACGCTTCAGTCAGCTTCTTCATCCTGCTGTCGGGGTTTGTGCTGGCGTATAACTACGCGGGGCGGGCGCGCGAAGGCGCGCTGGACAAGGGACGGTTTTGGGAGGCGCGGTTTACGCGGCTCTATCCCATCTACCTGCTCAGCCTGCTGCTGAGCTGGCGCGTGGTCCCGGCAGAGTACGCAACCCACTCGCATGCCATGTTCTGGTCGGGGATGGTTCTGTCGCCGCTGCTGTTGCAGGGGTGGATTCCGGAGATTGCCACGTTTCTGAATACGCCGGCATGGACCATGTCGGCGGAGTCGGCGTATTACGTTGCCTTTCCGTGGCTGGCGAAGGGAAAGAAGCCGGAGCGGGTGCGGCCTTACCTGGCGAAGATGGCGGTGGTGTGGGGGCTGGGGATGATTCCCGGCGCTCTTTACATCGCGTTCAATCCGGACGGCATTGCGCACCCCGACCGGTGGAGCTATGGGCCGTGGCTGCAGGTGCTGAAATATACGCCGCTGCCGCACCTGGCGAGCTTTGTGTTTGGCGTGATGCTGGCCAACCTGGATGAACTGCTGCCGCGCGCCGGCCGATTGCGGCTGGTCCTTGGGGTGGTCGGTTTTGCCGCGACGTTCGGGATTTTATGGCTTGGCGGGCGTGTTCCCTATGCGATTGTTCACGACGGGCTGCTGATGCCGCTGTTCGGGTGCATCATTCTGGGGCTGGCCGGGACCAACAACCTGGCGTACGCGATGGGCTGGCGGCCGCTGGTGTTTGTGGGCGAGGCCAGTTACTGCCTTTACCTGCTGCATTTCAACCTGTGGAACCTGATTCACGACAGCCATGTGCTGGAGTGGACGGGGCTGGCCCGGTTCGACCCGTGGATCAGCTACGTGCTGCTTATCGGGATGGCGGTGCTGGCGCTGCAGCTGATTGAAAAGCCGGCGCAGCGGCGGTTGAGGAAGTGGATGGGGGTTACGACTGTGGTCAAGGAGCGGCGGGTGGCGATGGTGAGCGCCGATAAGGATGGACCTTGAGGCCTGCGCATCGCCGGGTGAAATAGCGCGCCCCACTCTATACCGGCAGGAGAAATGCTCTAATTTCCAACGGATCCGATTGCGAGCCGCCGCTTAATGGCATCGACCAACGGAGTGACCGGCTTCAGAAGGGTCTCGATGATTGGCTTAACCGGCATCAGGGAGTTGCGCTCGGGCAACTGATCGAGAAGAACTACGTTCAGCAGCGACTTATTCACCTGGATGCGGCCGTTGTAATTGATGAAGCCGAGCTTCCGGAAACGATTCATGAAGAAGCTCACGCGGGACCGCGTGGTGCCGATCATTTCCGCCAGGGTCTCCTGTGAGACGGGGGGAATGAACGTGTCCCGCTCTCCCGGCTTGCCAAATTCGGCCATCAACAAGAGAATCCTTGCCAGACGTTTTTCGCTGGAATTGAACAGTTGATCGACGAGATCGGCCTGAGTCCGCATACTGCGAGCCAGCAGGAATTTGAGAAAGAAGTCGGCGAATGAAGGTTCGTCATGCATCACGCGAGCCATCTCTTCCCTGGTGATCTTGAGGGCAGTGCACGAGTTGACAGCAGCGGCCGTCGCCAGACGCAGTCCGGGAATTGAGGCCAGGGACTCCTCTCCCACGAAGTCGCCGGCAGAGATGAGCGTGATGGTGGCCTCTTTGCCATTCTGCGAGACCACGGTAAGCTTTGCCCTGCCCCTCTGAAGATAGAAGACGGTGTCGGCCGGATCTCCCTGGCAGAAAAAGGTGTCCTTGGACTCCAATTCAACGACTTTACGGCCGAGCCCCGCCTTGGCGAGAAAACCAGCGGTGTCAAATCCGGGAGTTTTTCCAATGCTTTTCAACATATTTCCTCTTCGCTGGCGGCTCGTTTGTCCTGAACAGGTCACGCCCAGGCAACAGCCGCCGAATACTGCCGATCAATGTTTGTCCTTAGGTTCGTCCTTGCGATTCCATTGGCCAGAGAAGAAGAAACACTCGGGGCGAAATGAACTGGAGCGACCCTTGTAACCAGGCTTACGCAATGCGGACCCGCGCAGTTGTTCAGGGAGACGACGTCCAGTCGGGGTCAGACTGCCCCACGGAAGAGCCTGGCTCCAAACCAAGCATCTGTCATTATCGCGGTTGACTCAAGACCAAGTATGGTCTGAATTGCTCACTCTGGGAAAGCGTGAGGATGCCGTGCAAATGTGACCATTCTTCGCGACTCCGATTCTGGCAGCATGACAGGAGATGCAACGAAACGCTCACAAGTGCTTTTGGCGCCGCCGATTGCACCCGCGGGCGGCGATCTCAATTGGGAAAAAACCTTGACGACATCGATGCTCACATGGAAGTCGAAGGCTTTTGCCCCCTGTCGCGGAGACCTGGCGGGCGGGCGGAGCGGCCGGCCGATCAAGGAACCTTGCGACAGAAAGCTGCGCCAGGCGATACTCGTGCTTTTCGTCGCGATCGAATTTGCAGCTCTTCCCCTTGTGGCGAAAGCACAATCAATTGTCTCTTCGGGAAACTCCTCCGCCAACTCAGGAACCACAACCGCAATGAGACTGGACTTGACATACGAGCGTCCGACGCAAAGAACCATGGCCGCCAATTACGTTTTCGACGCTTTCGGTCCTTATCCTCTTGCGGGCGCCGCAGTCGCGGCAGGCATCGGTCAGTCAGGCAATGAGCCACCGGAGTGGCATCAGGGGGTCGAAGGCTACTCCAGGCGATTCGGGTCCGACTTTGGGATTGCAGCAGTAGGAACGACCACGCGCTACGCGCTCGCCGAGGCTTTCAAAGAAGATACGCTGTACTACCGCTGCGAATGCCGAGGTGTATTTCCCCGGCTGCGCCACGCCATAATCTCCACACTCACAGCGCGCCGTGGCGATAATGGACGCCGCGTCTTTTCTTTTCCGGCGCTTGCCGCTCCCTATGCAGGCACGATGACGGCGGTCTACGGGTGGTACCCCAATCGATTCGGCGCAATGGATGGATTCCGCATGGGCAACTACAGCTTGCTGGCGTACATGGGCGGAAATGTGGCCCTCGAGTTCTTCTATAGCGGGCCCCACTCTTTGCGTTCACGAATGCACCTGATTAACGCGCACGGCGCGCCAGGGCCCGGTCCAAATCATTGAGCGGCGACGGATTCACAGCCGCTGCGGGCCCAGCCCCTGCCCTCACCGGGCAGCAGCCCTTGCCCATGCCCTCAGTTCCGCAGTCGGCAACCGGATTGGCCGGCGCCTTCTTCGAGTGGTTCGGAAGTTTGGGAATCTTCTCCTGGCAGGTTTTGAAGGCTGCGGTGACGCCGCCGTACGAAGGTCGCGAACTGATTCGGCAACTCGACGAGGTGGGATCGAAGTCTCTGCCGCTGGTGGCGATGGCAGGCGCCGCGATCGGCGCAGTCCTTTCCATGGAAGCCCGGTCTAGCCTGAGCCATTTTGGGGCCAAGGCGATGCTGCCTTCGGCGATTGTGTACTCCGTTGTCCTGGAGATGGGCCCGATCATCACAGGTCTGGTGGTCTGTGGACGAGTGGGGGCCGGCATCGGAGCAGAACTTGCATCGATGAAGGTTACCGAGCAGATCGACGCAATCGAAGCATCCGCGATCAATCCCTACAGACTGCTTGCGGCCACCCGCATCCTGGCGTGCATCCTGATGCTGCCTCTGTTGACGCTGGCCGCGGATGCATCGGGAGTCTTCGCCGGCTGGCTTACGCAGACGCTCATTGAGCCGGTCTCGCTGCGTCAATTCATCGACAACGGCTTCAGCGGCGCCACCTTCAACAACTTTCTGCCACCTACCTTCAAGACTGCCGTATTCGGGCTGATTGTCGGACTCATCGCCTGCTTTCAGGGAATGCGCACGCAGGGCGGCGCCGAGGGCGTGGGCCGCGCGGCAACAAATTCAGTCGTTCTATCCTCTCTCTTTGTGATCCTCGCCGATGTTGTCCTGGTGAAATTCATTCTTGTCTTTTTTCCGTGATCTTCAAGGTAATTGCTTATGACAAACATGGCCGTGGCAAATGAAAGTGCGATGAAACAAGATCAGCTTGAGTCGGACGGCAGTGCGGCCGTGCTCGCTGTCAATAACCTGTGCAAGTCGTTCGAAGGCCACAAGGTGCTGGATGGCATCAGCCTGCGCGTGGACCGCGGAGAGACCCTGGCTGTGCTGGGGCGCAGTGGGACCGGCAAGAGCGTGCTCCTGAGGCTGATCATCGGCCTGGTGAAACCCGACTCGGGGTCGGTCTGCATCCATGGCCAGGACATCGGCGGCCTGTCTCTCGATCAACTGGGCGAGTTCAGGAAGAAGATGGGCTTCCTGTTTCAGCATGCGGCGCTCTACGATTCGCTCACCGTCGGCCAAAACGTGGCCTTTCCACTCGATCATCATCGCAGAGATATGGCGCGCGCGGAAAAGCTGGACCGCGTGAGACAGTTGCTGGCGGAGGTGGGACTGGAAGGCGCTATCGACAAGATGCCTTCAGATATTTCAGGTGGAATGCAAAAGCGCGCAGGCCTGGCCCGCGCGCTGGTGTTGGAGCCGGAGATTCTTCTTCTCGACGAACCGACGGCCGGCCTGGACCCGATCAGTTCAGGGGAAATCGATGATCTGGTTCTAAAACTCCAGCGAGAGCATCAAATGGCATCGATCGTGGTGACCCACGATCTGCACAGTGCAAGAACCATTTCGAATCGCCTGGCCATTCTGGATAAGGGCAACGTGGTGATTGAGGGCACGTTTGAAGATCTTCAACAAAGTAACATCGAGTTCGTTCAGCAATTCCTGAAGCAGGCGTAGGAGGACAAATGTCGCGAGTGGCGCGGTTGGGAGCATTCATCGTCGTAGCATTGGCAATCCTGGTCGCCGGGGTCTTCCTCATCGGGAACAAGGAATATCTGTTCAGCTCCACCTATCGAGTGAAGGCGCAATTCGACAATGTGGTAGGCCTCGCGGATGGAGCCGATGTACGGGTGGGCGGCGTTCACAGTGGAACTGTGCACAGCATAGAATTGCCGCACAGCGCGGGCGGAAAAGTTACTGTCGCCATGGATCTCGACCGTGCGACGCACGAGATCATCAAGCAGAACTCCGTGGCCTCGATTGAAACCGAGGGGTTGCTGGGAAATCAGTACGTGGCCATTTCGTTTGGGTCGGACGGACAACCGGAAGTGAAGAACGGCGACACCATCCAGAGCCTGCCTCCGCTGATCATGTCGGATATGCTCAAGACGGCCAGCGGCATCCTCGATAGCAGTCAGCTGGCCGTCAAGAACGCAACGCAGGCGACGGCGCATCTGAACTCGGTAAGCGCCAAGATCGATTCCGGGCAGGGAACCGTGGGCGCGCTGGTGAACGACAAACAGCTCTATAACAACCTGCAACAGACTACGGCCACCCTGCAGGCCACGATGGTGCAGGCTCAGGCCGGCGTAACGGACTTCCAGGAAAATATGGAAGCACTGAAGCATAACTTCTTCTTGAGTGGGTACTTCAAGAAGCGCGGATACGAAGATGCGGGCGATCTTCAAGCAAACGGCATTGCCAAGCTTCCCCAGGGCCCGCCTCTGAAGGCGTTCACCTATACAGCCAAACAACTCTTCGACAGCCGCGATTCGGCCAAACTCAAGAACCAGAAACCGCTCAAAGCAGCCGGCGAGTTTCTGGCGCAGAATCCGTTTGGATTTGCCGTCGTTGCGGTCTCGAACGGTCTGGAAGGCGACACACAAAAGGACCTGGTGCTTACCGAAGCCAGGGCCATGGTTCTGCGCGAGTACCTGGTGGAAAACTTTGGGTTCGACGACAGCCAGCTGAAGACGCTGGGAATGGGCAAGCAGACGGACGCGAAGCTGGACGCGGATTGGGGCTCGATCCAGATTCTTGTCTATCCGGCCGGCACCGCGATTCCACCAAGTAGCAATAGCGAACTGCCGGTGGCCGCTCCCGCAAAAACGGATGCAGATCAGCCGGCCAAGGTTTCTCTGAGCACTGCTCCGAAACCGTAGAGCTTGTCGCAAACGGCGCGCTGTGGTTGCGAGGCTGTGCACGGAGCGAGCACTATAGCTCAGATTCTCCCACCTCAATTTGCCATCATAACCAGAAGATGGTTTGTCCTCTTTCGCCTTCCGCATGGCTGGTGAGCTAAGAGGGCCGATCCGACATTTGCAGTGCTTAGCTGCACACGTTGCGCAAGAGCAGCCTGCAGGGCAGATAGACGCTCTCTCCAGGCGAATCGCACCACCCGGATTTCGCTAACCCGGATTACGCTAACGATCGGCGATCCATCCGATATTCAATCAAGTTCAGTCGAAATGGAGAAAACAATATGTCTCTTGTAACTCTTGTGATCACACTCGCCGTTGTCGGCGTGTTGTTGTGGCTTGTGAACCTCATCCCCATGCAGGGAACGATCAAAGGCATTCTGAACGCTGTAGTGGTCATCGCCGTGGTGGTGTGGATGCTGAAAGTCCTCAACCTGTTCCACTACGTGACCCAGTTCAAAATCGGAAGCTGAACGATAGACTTGCGGGCGCCGCAATGCGCGGGACAAGCCGAACGCAACTGGTACGCGGATTTTCCGAGAGGCGATTGCGCCGGGAAGCACGGTCCGAACCGACGGCTGGAAAGCCTATTTGGGATTGCCCTATTTGGGACTGAAACGATACGTGCATGACCGCCAGGCACAGAGCCATCAACGGGAGGGATAGCATTTACCCCCCCCGCGTCCATCGTGTGATCGCGCGGCTGAAAAGATGGCTGCCGGGCACCCACCAAGGCGCGATCGGGCAGGCGGATCTGGACAATTACCTGGACGAGTTCACCTTTCGATTCAACCGCCGCGCTTCCAAATCTCGTGGCAACTTGTTCTATCGATTGGCTCAACAAGCCGTGCAGGTCGGCCCCGTCCCGTTTGCCACCGTGATCAGGCCACTGGCTGTTGTGCCTGGTGGCGTCAAATAAATACCCCTATTCCGCATAATAGCCAAGGCACAAATCGAGCAACTCCTTCACACGAATTCCTGATCTCCCAAACCCCCGGAGTATCTCAGGCGACCCCGAACCCGCTTTCGGGCGCATAACGCGTTTCAGCCTCCCTTAATCTAACTTCAGTCATACTAATCGCGGAGATTATCGCTACTCATGCGCGTGCTGATCGTCGAAGATGAAGTCCGTCTGGCCGACAACCTGGCAACGGCCCTGCGCGACGGCCCGGGGTTCGCGGTGGACTGGGCCGCGGACGGCGAGGCCGGCGACGACTTCGCCCGCAATCCCTGCTACGACCTCATCGTCCTGGACCTGATGCTGCCCAAACTCGACGGCCTCAGCCTGCTCAAGCGCCTCCGCGCCCGCCGCGATGCGACGCCGGTCCTGATTCTCACGGCAAAGGACGGGGCCGGGTCCATCATTGAGTTGCTCAACGCCGGCGCAGACGACTATCTGGCCAAGCCCTTCGACCTGGGTGAGCTGATCGCCCGCGCCAAGGCCCTCATCCGCCGCGGCAAGGGCGCAGCCCACCCCACCCTCAACGTGCTCGGCCTCGAAGTCAACACGCTGGAGCAGACCGTGCGGCGTCAGGGAATCTTCGTCGACCTCTCGCCCACTGAGTACCGCATCCTCGAATACCTCATCCATCGCCCCCGCGTCATTGTCAGCAAGCGCGAACTGCTCGAGCACCTCTACGACTACAACTGGGAGCACCACTCCAATGTCATCGAGGTGCACGTCTCCAACCTGCGCAAGAAGCTCGACGCCGCGCTTCCGGAACCCGACCCCATCCCCGCCTCGATTATTGAAACAATGCGCGGCCGCGGTTACCGGCTCGCCCCTGCTCTTCCCCCCGACTCCGAACCGGTCCCGCTCCCAACCCAAACCCCGGAGCCCGGCAAATGAAGTTCCGACTCCAGCCCCGCTCCATCGCTTTCCGCCTCATCGTCGCCGTGCTCGCCGTCGAACTGCTCTCGGCCATTCTCGTTGTTGTGCTCTCGTTCGGCTATGAGCGGCACATTCACTTCCGGGTCTTTGACGTCATGCTGCACGGCCGCGCCGACTCCATCCTCGGCGCTGTGCAGGACGCGGAGGACCCCGGCGACAACCTGATGCTGGACCAGGCCGATCTGCACATCCCTTCCGACGACATTTACGCGGTCTACGACCAATCCGGCCACGTCCTCGGCCGCTCGCCGAACTGGCAGGGAGCCGGTCCCGGTGCTCCCACCCACCCCTTTGGCGACTACTCGCAGTTGGACGCCAACGGCCACCACTACCGCGTTCTCCGCATCGAGGGTTCGCGCACCGTAGACCCCGGCGAGCACGGCGGAAAGCTTCGCCAGGTCACCATTCTTTACGGATCGCCCACCGGCCGCGTCTGGCACGCCATTCGCGGCGCGGTCGAGTTCTACGCCGCGGGCAGCCTTTTTCTCCTCCTCGTAACCGGTCCGCTGATCGCCTGGCTGCTTCACCGCGGCCTGCTGCCATTGCGCCAGTTGGCCGCGCTTGCTTCCCAGGTCTCCGTCGACGCCTGGCAGTTCTCACCCCCCGTTTCTGCCCGCACCACCCCCGAGCTGGCCCCGCTAACGCACGCCCTCGAAAGCGCTCTGCAGCGACTGGAGCGTTCCTTTCTGCAGCAGCGAGCCTTCGTCAGCGACGCGGCACACGAACTTAAAACCGCCGTCGCCGTGGTCAAGTCTTCCCTGCAATTGCTCAACATGAAGTCGCGTTCTGTGCAGGAGTACAAGGCTGGCCTGGAGCGCTGTCTGGCCGATTCCCACCGGCTGGAAGCCCTGGTGGCCGACATGCTCGCCCTGGCCCGCGCGGAAAGCTCCGCGCCCAGACCCGGCCCGCACCGCTCAGCCGATCTTGCCGCATGCCTCCGGCAGACCGTTGCGCTGCTTGAGACCTTCGCCGCTCTGCGCAATGTGCAGGTCCACGTTTCTAACCGGACGGCAAACCAGACCGAAGTGCCGGTCTCCATCCCCCCCGAAGAATGCACCCTGCTCCTCTCCAACCTGCTGCTCAACGCTATCCAGCACAGCCCACCAGCCTCGACTGTCGAAATTGACCTCAGCATTGACTCCGATCAAGGCGCACCCACCGCCGTCCTGGCAATTCAGGACCACGGCGACGGCATCCCTGGCGAAGCCCTGCCTCATGTTTTTGATCGGTTTTATCGCGGCGACCCCTCCCGCACCCGCAACACGGGCGGCACCGGCCTGGGCCTGGCCATTGCCAAAGCCATCGCGCAAAAAGCCGCGGGATCCATCGACCTCACCAGCCAGCCCGACCCAGCCGAGCCGAATCAGGGCACCACCGTCACCGTCCGCCTGCCCATTGCTTCATCATCGAACGCTGAAAACTGACCACCGGCAGCGCTCCATGAAGATCCTGCTCGCCATTCTCGCCGTCATTCTCGTCGTCGCCTCCGTCATTGCCGATTACAAAGGTCGCAAATGGACGGCCGACCGCGAACGCGCCCGCCAAGAACGCCGTCTTTTCGCCCATCTCCCTTTACAATGATCATTAGGGAGCCATCCGACAATCATGTTTCGCTTCTCGCGCCTTTCCACCTTAATCCGCCTCGACCGCAACGGCATGGTGCGGACCCTAGCCTTGGCCGCACTTCTCGGCCTACCGGCCGCCAGAGTACACGCCCAGTTTGCCCCTCCGCCTCAGGGAACCCCGGTTCACGACGCCGCCGCGCTGCGTCCGCCGGCCGGCGCACGAGTGGCCATCGTCGAGTTTGAGGATCTGGAATGCCCCGACTGCGCCCACGCCAACCCGCTGCTCAAAGAGGCGAGCACCCAGTACAAAATCCCCTGGGTGCGCCACGACTTCCCGCTGCCCTTTCACAACTGGAGCTTTAACGCCGCCGTTAATGCCCGGTGGTTCGACCTGAAGAGCAAGGCCCTCGGCGATGGCTACCGCGACGCCGTCTTCGCCAACCAGCCCGCCATCACCAGCCTCGATGTGCTGCGCGACTTCACCGACAAGTTCGCCAAAAGCGCCGGCATCGCCATGCCCTTCGCCATCGACCCGCAGGGCAAGCTGGCCGCTGAAGTGAAAGCTGACTACGCGCTGGGCCAGCGCATCGGCATTGAGCACACGCCCACCATATGGGTGGTCACGGCCAGCAGCAAGGGCGCTCCGTTTGTCGAGGTCCTCGACCGCACCAAGCTTTATCAGCTCATCGACCAGGCCATTGCCGACACTCGTTAGCGGTGACTCGCTTTCCGATTCCCCCGTTACAATCGACTTGCATGCGTCGTCAAACAAATATGCTTTGCTTCTCGCGCACCAGTCGTCCGGTCCTTAGCCGCGCTGGCCGAATCCTTGCCGTCGCGCTGGGCCTTGCCGCGCTTTTTCCCGCTGCCCGCGCCCAGACCCCAGCCCAGGTTCTCGACCCCTCAGCGCTTCGCCCACCTGCCGGCGCCCGCGTGGCCATCGTCGAGTTCGATGATCTGCAGTGCCCCGCCTGCGCTGCCGCCAACCCCGTCCTCAAAGCCGCGGCCGCCCAGTACAAAATTCCCTGGATTCGCCACGACTTCCTCATCCCTTACCACAACTGGAGCCGCAACGCCGCCATCAACGCCCGCTGGTTCGACATGAAAAGCAAGCCCCTTGGCGACGAGTACCGCGACCAGGTCTTCGCCAGCCAGAACTCCATCTACAACCCCGACTCGCTGGCCCATTTCACGCAGAAGTTCGCCCAGGGCCACGGCCTCGCCCTGCCCTTCGCCATCGACCCGCAAGGCAAGCTGGCCGACGCGGTCAATGCCGACAACGCCCTCGCGCAGCGCACCGGCATCAAGAGCACTCCCACCATCTTCGTTGTCGCCGCCAACAGCAAGGGTGCGCCCTTTACGCAGGTCATGAACCCCAAGGAGCAGCTCTACACCACCATCGACCGGGCCATCGCCGACACCGCGCCTGCCCCCAAGGCCGCCGTGGCCAAACGAGGCTCCGGCAAATAATCGGCGATCGGTTTTCTTCTTTGAAAAATGACCGCCGGTGCCCCATCCTTTCGCCCTTTTTTTGGCGCAAGGCTCAACTCACGCTGGCCTAGGGTGGGAACGGCCTCTCCGCCAAAGCGTGACCCTATCCTCACGCCTCACCTCGCAACATACAAGGTGGGAGACCTATAACTACTGTCCTTTATGGTTTCTTATAAACGGGAAGAAAGCTTCATCCCAGCAACTCGCCAACGATTCCAGGCGCCGCGGCCAGCGCTGCATCAATCTGACCTTGGTCTTTCCCGCCGGCCTCTGCGATCTCGGGTTTACCGCCGCCGGATCCCCCGACAAGCTTGGCCACTGCCCCCACCAGTTTGCCCGCCTGAATGCGCTTGGTCAACCCCGCCGTCACCCCGGCAATGAGCGCGACTTTGCCTTCAGGCTGCGCCGAGGCCAGCACCACCACACCTTCGCCGAGTTTCTGCTTGAGGTTGTCCACGAGCGTGCGAAGCTGGCCGCGCTCCAGCGAGTCGGCACGCAGAGTCACGAGACGCACGCCCTTCACTTCAACAGCGCGGCTGAGCGCTTCATCCAGCGCTCCGGCGGCGGACTTCATGCGTACTTCTTCGAGCTCGCGGCGCAGGCGCTTGAGTTCGTCTTCCTGGGCGACCAGCTTGGCGCGAAAGGAATCGGAAAGGGCGGTGCCGGCGGCGGGCGGAGCAACCTGAGTTGCGATTTGCGAAACGGCAAAGTCTTCGCGAAAGGTATCCAAAGAGCCGAAGCCGGTGATCGCCTCCAGCCGCCGAACGCCCGAGGAAACCGAACCCTCGCTGACAATTTTGATCAGTCCGATCTCGCCGGTGGCGCCGGTGTGCGTGCCGCCGCAGAGCTCTGTAGAGAACCCATCCGACAGCTTGACCACCCGCACCTTGTCGCCGTATTTTTCGCCGAACAGTGCCATGGCGTGGTACTCGTTGACGGCCACGTCAATAGGCACGTCTTCCAAGGTCTCGACGCGCGCATTCGAGAGTACCTCGCGGTTGACGATGTCCTCGATCTCCTGCAACTCCTCATCCGCCACAGGCGCAAAGTGAGAGAAGTCGAATCGCAGCCGCGTAGGCTCAACCGAGGACCCGGCCTGCTTCACATGCGTCCCCAGCACATCCCGCAGCGCCGCATGAAGCAGGTGCGTGCCGGTGTGGTTGCGCTTGATGGAATCGCGGCGCTCGCCATCGACGACAGTGCGCACGTAATCGCCGACGGCCAGCGGCTGTTTGAGCAGAGCTTTGTGCGCGCGCACGCCCTGCACGGGGAGGACGCAACCCTGAATCTCGGCCACGGTGGTATTGCCGTCCGCGGAAGTGAACCAACCCTGATCGCCAACCTGACCTCCCGAGTCGCCATAGAAGCTGGTCTGATCGAGCACCACGTCGACCTGATCGCCAGCAGCCGCGGCGGGGACGCCGACACCGTCCTTCACGATAGCGAGCACTTCGGCATTTGGAGCGATGAGCTGCTTGTAGCCCAGAAACTCCGTTTTCTTGAGTTCTCGGAAGGCTGGACTCGCTGACTTTTGGCTGCCGCCCTTCCAACTGGCGCGGGCGCGGGCCTGCTCCGACTCTTTCGCAGTTTCAAAACCGGCTTCATCGAATGCCACGCCGGCATCGCGCGCCGCATCGACCATGAAGTCGTAGGGCAGGCCAAAGGTCTCATAGAGGTGAAAGGCCTTATCGCCTGGAATTAGTCCGCCACCATAGCCCGAACCATCGCCGAAACCAGCACCACTGCCCGACCCGCCCCCAAATCCGGAGCTATCTCCAGAGCCGGCACCATCTCCAGAGCCCCTGCCAGAGCCAGTTCCGTCACCAAATCCCGCACCAGAATAAGCGTCTCGAATTAACTCATCGAGCTTTGTAAGCCCAAACTTCAGCACGCGATCAAACTGCTTTTCTTCCGCGCCAATAACCTTGGCTACGCGAGCGGCGGAGTCGTCAAGTTCGGGATAGGCGCCGGACATCAGGTCGCGGACGGCGTAGACCATCTCGTAGAGGAAGGGCTGCTCCTGGCCGAGCAGGCGGCCGTGACGGATGCCACGGCGGAGAATTTTGCGCAGCACGTAGCCGCGGCCTTCGTTCGCGGGAAGGACGCCGTCGTTGATGAGGAAAGTGGCGGCGCGGGCGTGGTCGGCGATGATGCGCAGGCTGGCGTTGCCCAGGTCGTTCGGCACACGCGTCAACTCGGCGGCACGGGCGATCAGCGGCGTGAACAAGTCTGTCTCGAAATTGGACACCTTACCCTGCAGCACCGCCGCCACCCGCTCCAGTCCCATCCCCGTATCGATGGATGGTTTCGGCAGCGGGGTCAGCTTGTAACTCGTTGTCTTGGTCGCAGCATCCACTACGGCCGCGCGGTCGAACTGCATGAAGACCAGGTTCCAGATCTCCACATACCGCGCGTCATCCTGCCCGAACGGCAAGTCCATGCCCGGCGTCTCAGCAGCCTCTATGCCCATGTCGTAAAAAATCTCTGAGCATGGCCCGCACGGCCCGGTCTCGCCCATCTGCCAGAAGTTGTCTCTGAGGCCATACTCCTTGATGCGCTCTTTTGGCACGCCGGCTTCGATCCAGTAGGCTTCCGCTTCGTCGTCGCGCGGCACGCCGTCGGCTCCCTCGAAGATGGTGACGTAGAGGCGGTCCTTGGGAAGACCGAACCACTCATCGCGGGTGACGAGTTCCCAGGCAAATTGAATCGCCTCGCTCTTGAAGTAGTCGCCGAAGCTGAAGTTGCCCAGCATCTCGAAAAATGTATGATGGCGCCGCGTGAAGCCAACGTTTTCAAGATCGTTGTGTTTGCCGCCGGCGCGGACGCATTTCTGCGACGTGGTGGCGCGCGAGTATTCGCGCTTCTCTGCACCCAGGAAAAGGTCCTTGAACTGGTTCATGCCGGCATTGGTAAACAGCAGCGTGGGATCGTTGGCAGGCACCAGCGAGGAAGAATGCACGCGGCGGTGGCCCTTCGACTCAAAAAAGCGCAGAAAAAGCTCGCGAATTTCGTTTCCAGATCGGGATTGCATGACCTAACCAGTGTAATCGGCTCAGGCCTCCGGGACACAGGGCCTGCTGCGAAGGGGCTGTTATGCCGATGGCATAAACATGGCAGGACACAAAAAGCGCATGCATTTCACCCTGCCGGCGGAACTGGCGGAGCAAATCGACGCCCTCGCCGGCCCTGGCGGGCGCAGCGCCTACATTGAGGCAGTGTTGGAACTGGAATTGCGAAGGAGGCGGCTC
>DATKGE010000102.1:0-5718 GCA_035510955.1 Occallatibacter sp.
CGCTGCGCCGCGGCCAGCGAGCCGTGATGGGCGCGCGCAATGGCCTCGCCGGCCAGTTCATTCAACGCACCGGCGAGCCGCTCGGCCACCTGGCGGCTGTTCACAAACAGGATGGTCGAGTTGCGCGCGCGAATGATTTCGAGAAGGCGCGGATGAATCGCATTCCATATGGAGACCCGCTTGGGCGCCTGCGATGCCAGCCCGCTGGGCAGATATTCCTGCTCGCCCACGCGCGCCATGTCTTCGACGGGAACTTCAATGCGCAGCTTCAACTGCTTGCGCGCGCTGGCGTTGACGATGGTTACCGGGCGATAGCGCAGCGGCGCGGCATCAGCGGTGTCAGAGGACCAGACGGCTTCAGGGGTCTGAACAGGCGTTCCCTCAGGGGCTAAAGCCCCTTCATTTTGCTGGCCATTTGTGGCACGACTAAAGTCGTGCCCTTTCAAAACATCGGATTTTTCCGCGGGGTTCCCCACCCTCGCGACGTCTTTGTTCTTGTCGCCAGGGTGGGAGTCCACCAACGCCTCTCTCGCCATCTCCACCCCACCGAGAAATCGCGCCACTTCTTCCAGCGGCCTCTGCGTCGCAGAAAGACCAATCCGCTGCAATCGCCGACGGGTCAACGCTTCCAGGCGTTCCAATGAAAGCGCCAAATGCGCCCCGCGCTTGGTCGGCACTAGCGCGTGAATCTCATCGACGATCACCGTATCCACGGTGCGCAGCGCCTCGGAGGCCTGCGAAGTTAACAGCAGGTAGAGCGACTCCGGCGTGGTAATCAGAATCTCTGCCGGCTGCCGGGCAAACCGCGCCCGCTCGCGTTGCGGCGTGTCTCCGGTACGCACGCTGATGGTGGGTTCGCGAAACTCGACGCCCCTGCGCCGCGCCATGTTCGCCATGCCGGCGAGAGGCGAGCGCAGGTTGCGCTCCACGTCCACGGCCAGCGCCTTGAGCGGCGATACATACACGATTCGGCAGCCGCGCCTTTCAGCCTCCGCGGCCTTCTGATCCCTGATCCCTGTTCCCTGTTCCCTGCTTCCCAGCATCAGCCGGTCAAGGCACCACAGGAACGCGGTCAGTGTCTTGCCCGTCCCGGTGGGCGCAAGGATCAGTGCGCTCTCGCCGCGCGAAATGACCGGCCAGCCCATCCGCTGCGGCGCGGTCGGCGCGTCGAATACCGCCTTGAACCACTCCGCCGTGACAGGATGAAAACAGGCAAACGGATCGTCGGAAGGGTCTGAACTGGATCGGGCCGGATTGGAAACGTCACGGGACACAATGCTCTGAGAATAGCGCACCAGGCGGCGAAGAGGAAGCGAAAGAACAGGGATCAGGGAAGAGGGATAAGGGATTCGTCAGCGGAAGTGGCCCGGCAAAGGGATCTCGGCCTGCGATCAAGTCGGCAATGTCTTCAAATCAAGAGTGAGTGTCAACGGAAAGTGTCACAACCCCTCTAAATCCGTGAAGGAATTCTGTTTTTATCTGGAGCTAGTGTTCAGGGTCCGCATCGAATGGGTTAAGCGAAGTTGAACCCTGGCCGGAGTGCACGTGCGAGAACATCTGGCAACCCTGCTCGACGACTTCCGCCGCTACGGTGGAGACATCGCCGTGGTGCGCTACCAGGGCAATCGCCGCCGGGTCACCACCTATGGCCAGATCGCGCGGCTGGCCGGGCGTTTTGCCGCTTTGCTGGTCCAGCGCGGCATCGGCCCGGGCGACCGCGTGCTGCTCTGGGCTGAGAACAGCGCGGAGTGGATCGCTGCCTTCCACGGCTGCCTGCTGCGCGGCGTGCTGGCTGTTCCGCTGGACGCGAACGGCGCCGCTGAGTTTGCCGCCCGCGTGGCCGCCGACGTCAATCCCAGCCTGGCCATCGGCGACGCAGCCCTGGTCACCCAGCTGCCCACCGGCATTCCGCGCATGGCTTTTGAGGATTGGCCCTCCACCCTCCCGGACGACCATGCAGGTCCCATTGCCGGCCTTTCCGCCGACACGCCGCTCGAGATTCTCTTCACTTCCGGCACCACCGGCGACCCCAAGGGCATCGTGCTCACCCACGGCAACGTGCTGGCCAGCATGGACCCCATCGAACGGGCGTCGCAGCCGTATCTGCGCTACGAGCGATTGATCCATCCGCTGCGCATCCTGCACACGCTGCCGCTCAGCCACGTATTCGGACAGACCATGGGCCTGTGGGTTCCATCCATTTACCGCGCGGAGTTGCACTTTGAAAACCGGCTGGTGGCGCCGCGCATTGTTGAAACCATCCGCCGCGAACGCATCTCGGTGCTGGCTGCCGTGCCGCGTGTGCACGCACTGCTCAAGGCGCATCTCGAGTCCATCCTGCCCGGCGTTGCCGACCGCATCGCCGCTGTGGGGCAGAACGCCAAGAGCGTCGGCGTGGGCCGCCGCTGGTGGCGTTCCCGCGATGTGCATCGCGCCTTCGGCCTCAAGTTCTGGGCGCTCATCTCGGGCGGCGGCGCACTGCCGGGACCGCTTGAAGCCTTCTGGAATGCCGTGGGACTGG
The DNA here is from genome assembly GCA_035510955.1 of Occallatibacter sp. Lineage (GTDB taxonomy): Bacteria > Acidobacteriota > Terriglobia > Terriglobales > Acidobacteriaceae > Telmatobacter. The sequence continues at coordinate 2,522 of DATKGE010000102.1, forward strand.
TCGTGGTGCAGGGCTACGGCATGACCGAAACCACTGCGCTCATCACTCTCAACCATCCCTTCCACGTGGCGCAGGGGACGATCGGCAAGCCGCTGGCGGGGCGCGAGGTAAAGCTGGGCCCCGACGGCGAAGTGCTGGTACGCGGCGCGGCCATCTCCCACGCCACGTGGTCCGGGGGCGCACTTCATCCGCGCACTAGCGAGTGGCTGGCCACCGGCGATCTGGCCGAGACCGAGCCCACCGGCGAACTGCGCTTCCTGGGCCGCAAGAGCGAGGTCATCGTCACCGCGGCAGGCCTCAATTTGCACCCTGAAGATCTGGAAGCGGCGATTGAGCTGGAGCCGGGCGTAACCGCATGCGCCGTGATCCCGATGGAAACAGCGGACGGCCCCGAGGCCGTTGCCGTGATGGCCATGCGCGGGCAAAACGGGCAGGCAGCTGTGGCCATTGAGCACGCCAACACACGCCTGGCAGAGTTTCAACGCTTGCGCCGCTGGGTGGTGTGGCCCGAGCCGGATCTGCCCCGCACCTCGACCGGCAAAGTGCGGCGCAAAGATGTGGCTGCCGGGCTGGCGCGGATTCAATCCGCAACCGCGGGCAACGGCCACGCTCACAACGGGAATCGAAACGGCACTGGAAATGGGCATCGCAACGGAAATGAGAACGGAAATGGCAGCAAATCCAACGGCGCATCTTCCGACTGGCTCTTAGCGCTGATCGCGCAGGTCTCCGGCGAAGTCCCGCTCGGCGGCGGCGACGAACTGCATCTGACCGAAGACCTGCACCTCGACAGTCTGGGGCGCGTGCAGTTGACCGCAGCCATTGAGGAACGGGCCGGCATCGCTACAGAGAACGGACTATGGGACCAGGTGCAGACCATCGGCGACCTGCGCCATCTGGTCAACGCCGGACTCGATCGAGTGCAGACCGCTCCCGCAATCTACGGTGCGCCATCCTTTCCGCGGCCACTTGCGAAAACGGTGCAATCGCTCCCGGCTTCGCCACCCCAACCGGCCGTCGCTCCCCCGCCGCCGGCCAACTATGTCTATCCGCATTGGCCCTGGCGGTTGCCCTTCCGGTGGCTGCGCATAGCCTTCATCGAAGCGGTCATGCGCCCACTGGTTTGGCTGCTCAACAAGCCAAAGGTCGTCGCAACCTGTCCGCTCGACGCGGCCGAGTCCATGCTTCTTGTCGCCAACCATGTAACCAGCTACGACGCACCGTTGCTCGAATACGCGCTTCCTGCGGCGATCCGCCGCCGCATCGCGGTCGCCATGTCCGGCGAGATGCTCGAAGATTATCGCCACTTCCGCAAGGCAGATCGCCGGACCGTCGAAGCCAGGTTCTTTCTTCCCGGCCCGCTGTTCTACTTCCTCGTCACGGCGCTCTTCAATGTATTTCCCTTGCCCAGGCAGCGCGACTTCCAGCGCAGCTTTGCCCACGCCGGCGAGGCGCTGGACAAGGGAATGCATGTGCTGTTATTCCCTGAAGGCGCGCGCTCGGCGGAAGGTGAGTTGGCCCGTTTCCGTCCCGGCATCGGACTGCTCATCAAGCAGTCGTCGGCGCCGGTGCTGCCCATGGCCATCCGTGGACTGGGTGAGTTGAAGAGCGGCAGGCGCGGCTGGTTCCGATCAGGCACCGTCGAGGTACGCGTTGGACAACCCATGCGCTTTGCGTCCGACGAGAGCGAAGCCAGCATCACCGTGCGCCTCCACGCGGCCGTGGAAAAACTCCTCGGCGAATGAATTTCACACCGGCAACAAGTTAACTCGGTGAGGAAGGTCTGATTGAGCCATCGGCATTCCCTCAGTGGCTAAAGCCAGCGTCAATTTTTCGGCACTTACGGCACGCGACCAAGAGGGTACCCCGGTCGTGCCGTTTCAAAACATCGACTTATTCAGAGTTCCCCTAGCTCGGTTGCCTCGGCCGGAAGTAGCAGGTGCCTCCGGCAAGCACAGGGGTCCAGATGGATGGATCTGCTGGCTGCTCGCTCGATCCGAGAAACAGAATTCCGTCCGGCGCCAGGACGCGGTGAATTCCGGCCAGCAGCACCTTGCGCGTTTCCTGCGAAAAATAAAGCATCACGTTGCGCAGGAAGATCACGTCGAAGCGGTCTTCGGCGCGGTTGAAGGGCAGCGTCGGCCCACTGAGGCTTGCCTGGCGGAAGTTGGACATCTTCTTCACCTCCGGCTTTACCGTCCAGTTCTCGCCGTGATGATCGAAGTAGCGCACCACGAAACGCGCCGGCAGCCCGCGATTCATTTCAATGCGGTGATAGCATCCGGCCTGGGCCCGCTCCACAACTTCCGCGCAAATGTCGGTGCCCTCAATGCGCAGGTTCCAGCCGGCCAGCAAGGGGAAATGTTCCTGCATCATCATGCCGATGCTGTATGCTTCCTGTCCGGTGGAGCAGGCCGCGCTCCAGAAGCGCAGTCCGCGCGCGTTGCGGCGCGCTTCAATCAGCTGGGGCAGCAGGTCCGTGCGCAGCAGCTCGAAAGGACGGCTGTCGCGAAAGAAGCTGGTCTCGTTGATGGTCATGGCCTCGGCGATGGAACGCTCCAGCACCGAGTTTCTTTTCAGTTTCAGGTGCTGCACGAGTTCTTCCAGGTGGGTCATGCCCTGGTTGCGCAGCAGCTTGGTGAGCCTCGTCTCAAACAGATAATCGCGCGAAGGATCAAGCACGTTTTGCGAAAGGCCGAAGACCAGTTGGCGAAGGTAGCCGTAGTCGACGCTCGGGGAAAGTTGCATGACTACACCGCCGATTCCCGAAGCTCACGGGCTTCGCTGTGCGTCCGGCCGGCGAGCCGAAGGATTTCAGGAACAACGTCTTTGAGAGAAAGCACCTTGTGCGCGAGCCCGGCGTTGGCCACAGCGCTCGGCATGCCCCACACTGTACTGCTTGCCTGGTCCTGCGCCAGCACCGCGCCACCATGCTCGCGAATCGTGCGGCAGCCAAGCATTCCGTCCGAGCCCATGCCGGTCAACACCACTGCCAGCACGCCCGCTCCATACACCGCGGCTACGGAGCGAAACAGAACGTCCACCGCGGGACGGCAATGATTTTCCAGAGGCCCCTGCGTCAGGTGCAGTGTGGGCGGCGAACCGGGGCGCGCGCCCGCCGACACCTCCATGTGCCAGTTGCCACGCGCAATCGAAATGGTCCCCGCGCGCACCGGGTCGCCTTCGGCTGCCTCGCG
>DATKGE010000103.1:0-24257 GCA_035510955.1 Occallatibacter sp.
TCAAGGGCGGCTGGTCCTTTGCAGGTGGACGCATCCTGTGCCATCGCGGTGAGGTGGAAGCCGCAGAGCACTGCGAACGAGAGCTGCCGAACGCATGAAGCCGGGCTGCGGCGAACGATAGGCCCAAACATTCTCAACTCCGGGGTAGACTGTCCAAGCTCAATAGGAAACTGCCCCTCCAATGATTCCAGGTGCGGAGATGAAGAGTACCGACCGCAATTCCTGTCCGCTCCGATGCGCGATCTTTCCATGCGATTCACTATACCGCCTGTGTTCGCTCTCAATGATTCGGCCCAATGTTCAGGGGTGGCCGATCTCATCAACAGGATAGACGAGGGAAGCCAGAGAAGCAGAGGCCAGATCTCCTCTGCGGATTGTTCTTTGCAATGTTCGGGACGGGTGAAAGGTGCGGATCGGACTTCAATCCGGATGCTAGAATTGGCCAGAACATGAAGAATCACCGTCTCATCGCAACACAAAGACGCATCGCCTTCCTGTTTCTTCCCATCGCTTTTTTCTTGAATCTGGCCGTCAGCGGCTCCTGTTCCGCGCAAATTGGCGTGGCGACCGGCAACGGTGTAGCAACGCCTGCCAAGCCACTTCCTCCCGGCATCAAACCCCCGGTAGTTCGCTATGAGGACATTGCGGCCCAGGCCGGACTGACCGCCGTAAATGTTTCCGGCGCTCCGAATAATAAGCAATATATTCTTGAAACCACCGGGACGGGCGTCGCGATCTTCGACTACGACAACGATGGGCTTCCCGACATTCTGTTTGTGAATGGCGACCGCTTTCAAAACAACGGCGCCGCGCCCACGCCAGTGCTTTACCACAACCTGGGTGGATTGAAGTTTGAAGACGTTACGAAGAAGGCGGGGCTCATTCACAAAGGATGGGGGCAGGGTGTTTGCGCCGGAGACATCGACAATGACGGAAATGTCGACCTCTTCATCACTGGATGGGGACAGAACATTCTCTACCATAACCGGGGAAACGGTACGTTTCAGGATGAGACCGAAGCCCGTGGACTCAGCTCGACCCAGACCCGTTGGAGCACGGGATGCGCGTTTGTGGACTTCAATCGGGATGGCGCGCTCGACCTTGTGGTCGCCCACTACATTGAATTCGATCCGGCCAAGACGCCGCATCCGGGAGAAAAATCGCAGTGCGAATGGAAAGGTCTGCCAGTGATCTGTGGCCCACGCGGTTTGCCCGGCGAGACGATCTCTCTTTATCAAAATGACGGACACGGCCACTTTACCGATGTCTCGGACCGCATGCACATTACAACCCCCAAGGATTATTACTGCTTCACTCCGCTGGTCGCGGATTTCGACAACGATGGTTGGCCGGATATCTACGTAGCCTGCGATTCCACGGCCAGCCTTTACTTCCATAATCTGAAGGGAGAACGGTTCGAGGAGATCGGCGTGCCGGCCGGCGTGGCCTATAACGAGGAGGGTCGCGAACAGGCCGGCATGGGCGTGACCGCAGCCGACTTCAGTCACGACGGGCGCTTCGACATTTTCAAGACTAACTTTGCGGACGATACCCCGACCTTCTACCGCAACCAGGGAGACAACAACTTTGCCGACGACACCATCGCAAGCGGCCTGGCGGCGAATACCCGGTACCTGAGCTGGGGAACGGCCGCGGTGGATATCGATAACGACGGTTGGAAGGATCTCATCCTCGCCAATGGCCACGTGTATCCCGAAGTGGACACGGGGCACAGCGGAGAGCACTTCAAACAGAGCCGGCTGCTCTACTGGAATCGAGGAGACGGGCAGTTCTTCGATCTGTCTGCGCAGGCCGGAAGCGGCATTGCGGATGCACACGCATCGCGCGGGCTAGCCGTTGGGGATCTGGACAACGACGGTGATGAGGAAATGGTGATCGTCAACATGGGGGAGTCTCCTTCCTTGCTGAAGAACTTTGCCCCACCTGCCGGACATTCGATTCTGATTCGGCTACTGACCGCAACCAACCGCGACGCAATCGGGGCACGGGTCACCCTGACAGCCAATGGGCAAACGCAAATCGATGAAGTCAGGAGCGGTGGATCCTACATTTCGCAAAACGACTTCCGCCTGCACTTTGGCCTCGGGAACGCAAATTCGGCCAATCTGTCAGTGCGATGGCTCGATGGCAAGACGGAGAGTTTCTCAAGCGTTGCCGCCGGGCAGATCGTAACCATTGAGGAGGGCAAAGGCATGGTCAGGAAACAGCCGTATACGAGGAAGCCTTAGATGAGCTTCAGGGCTAGGGGCTGTTCTCCTCAGCGCGGGCCAACATCCGGCGCATGAAATCGTCCTGCGGGAAGATTTCAACGTAGCGTTCGAGGGCTTCGTGCGCCTTTGCGTATTGCTTCAGTTGGATCAGACCCACGATCTGCATCTTCCGTGCAGCGGGGCTGAAGGGGTCCAGATCGATTGCCTTCTCGAACAAGGGAAGAGCCTCTTCCGTTCGTCCAAGGTGCGCCAGGGCGTCGGCGAGATCCGCATACGTCGTCGCCACCGGGGACCCGAGTTCGAGGGCGTGCCGCAGGTGGCTCACCGCGGACGTGTAGTTCCCATCCTTTAGGTCTTTTCGCCCCAGCACAGACTGCACAAGGGGGTTGTCCGGCTGTGTCTTTTCCAACTGACCGAGAACTTTGAGATAGGGGGCAATGTATTCCGGCTTGCTCTCCGCCAGATCTCCGTAAGCTTCCAGGAGGGTCAGCAACGGAGGCGGATCAGCTTCCTTGCCAGGCGCGGGATTCAGATGGATCAGGTCGGGCAGCGACGCGGTTGTCTGCTGGAACGTAACATCCGGAAACGGCTCATCGGGACTGGCCACGATGCGGTGGTTGGTGGCGCTGGAGTGGGAGATAACCTGGATGTCGCGCTTGGGCATGTGGCAGCTTATGCAGTCGTTTGGCGGCGACTTCTGCATGCGCGCATCAAGCTGAAGCTTGCAGCTTTGATTGGTGTGGCAGGTGAGGCATTTGGCGTCGAAGTATTGCGGAGCCTCTTCCCGAGTCGGCTCCACATGCGGGTCGTGGCAGGTGATGCAGCTCATGCGGCCCTGGCTGGCGCGATAGCACCGGCTCAGCGTCATGGAATAGTAGTGCTCGACATGGTCAGCCGTAGGAGGCGCTTCCCGTGTGGGTGGAACCATCATGATTGACAGAGTTTCGTCGAGCGGACGGCCAGGGCGAATGTCCTGATACGTCTTGCCCGGTTTGAGGACCCGCGCGTCTCCGGTTTGATGGCAGGCCATGCAAATGTTATCGGCAAGATAGGGGGTCAGGCGGGCGGGATTCACAATCTCTGCGTTAGAAACCGCATTGCCTTTTCTGGGGTGGGTACTCGGGTTTTGCACCGCCTTCACATGGGCTGCGCCAGGGCCATGGCAATTTTCGCAGCCGATGGCCAATTCGGAAAAGGCGGGGCTTTTAAATTGTCCGTTGCTTGCAGCCACCGGGTTAGGCCTGCCGCTGTGGCAAAAGATGCATCCCGGGGTGATGGGCCGGTTGAAGCCCAGATCGGTGAACTCATATCCAGGCGAGGGCCCCCAGCTTTGGGGTCGGACATAAAACGAGAGAGGCGCCTGAAAAAGATGGTTGTTCTGCTGCAGGATAGCCCCGAAGCCATTCACTCCGGCGCCGATGATCCATTCGATTCTGTGGGCCGTCTGGAAGGTCTTTTTGCCGTCGGCCCCCACGCCCGCTTCGCTTTGGTAGAGATCTCCGTCCTTGGTGTAGACCTCAAAGCGGCGGTTGAGCCGTTCCTCCAAGAAGGAGGCGGGGGCTGGCGTCTTATCGAGAAATTGGGGCGTGACCTGAGACATCGAGCGCCCCATGCTGGTCTGAGTGAATTTGCGATAGATGTCGGCGTGGCATTTCGAGCACACCTGGGACCCGACATATTCGCCGTGTGATTCGGAAGGACTTATGGCGGGACCATTTTTAGCCTGTCCACCACCCGCGCACTGCAGCAGCAATGGGCCAGCAAGTGGGAGCACTCGGAACACCGCCCTAAGCAATCGTGAGGCGGCGACCCGAGGAGAAGAAATCCCGTTCCGACTCATGCCGCCACCCATGCTCCAGTTTTCAACGGATTCAGGCGCCCTGGCCGTTCTTTCTTTGCGTGGAGGCCCGAACCACCAGTGAGGGTTCGAGGATGATGGTTCGAGCGCGAGGCCTTTGTTTGGACTCGATCAAGCTTACGACGAGTTCGGCTGCGCGCTGGCCGATCATCTGGCTGTTTTGATCAATGCTGGACAGCGGAACACGTAAATAGGCATTGTTGGGATGATTGCCGCAGCCGATCAAAGCAATGTCCTCGGGAATTCTGAGACCGGCGTCGAGGATGGTGGTCATCGCTCCGATGGCAAGCGGATCGTTGAAGCAGAAAACGCCATCGGGCCTTGGGTCTCGCTCGAGCAAGCGGAGCATGGCCTCCGCTCCTTGACGAGTCGTCTCTGTATCCACGTAGCTTCTGCGCACGACGTAATCTTCCGAATATGGAACTCCTCGGTGGCGCAGTGCGCGCCGATAGCCTTCAAATCTACCCATGCCAGGGCTATTATCCTGACCCCGGATGTGCGCCACGCGCGTGCAGCCCAGGTCAAAGAGGTGTTCCGTTGCGAGCAGACCCGCTTTCTCGTCATCGACACCGACAAAATTAGCGGCCAGACCCTTCAATTCGCGATCGATGAGCACGTATGGCTGCGCCTTGCTCTCCATGCGTTCGAACAAATCGATATTCGAGCAGCAGGAGGCAATGACCAGCGCATCCAAGCGACGCCCGAGAAGGCGCGAAATCTCCTCATTTTCAAGTCCGGAATCCTCCTCGGAAGAGGACACGATGAGGGAATACCCCTTATTCCGAATTGCGCTGGACAAGGATTTTGCAATTTCCGCAAAGAAGGGGTGAAGCAGGCCTGGAACAACCAGGCCGACCAGATAGCTGCGCCCGGTAGCAAGGCTGCGGGCAAGGGTGTTCGGCTGGTAGTCCAGTTCTTTGACACGCGTGAGAACGCGTTGACGAGTCTCCTCACCAATGTCGGGATGGTTGCGCAGGACCTTCGAAACCGTGGCCTGGGAGAGACCGAGTTCCTGCGCTATGTCTTTCATTCTAATGGTCATATTGAATGAATGCCGTCTCTCCTTCGTGCCGCTCCCAAGAGGTCTTATTTCGCCGGAATCCGGGAGAGAGCGCTTGCCAGCCGGTTCCACTCCATAGGCCTGACCACGCATAAGGCTACCGGAAGCTCCACATATACCGCACACTATAGCGAATTAGTAGATCGCTCTGCAAACTCAATCCGCAGAGGGGACCTGGAGAAAAACAGGTTTTCAAGGTCACTCCAAGCGAGAGTTTGAGAGAAAAATCAATCAAAAGGATGATTTTTCCTTGACAACCGTTCTCAGGTTTCAGTACAAGTTTTTGCTAAGGAAGAGTATGCGGCGCAGTCACCGTATTCGTAAACGGAGCAATTCCCTAATCCGCTTCCCAGTCGCAAACAAAAACTGAGGAACAACGATACTTCTAAGCCAGCGGCACCCAACTATTGGAGGTCATCCATGCAAGTTCACACTCAAGGTCTCGCGCTGCCAACCGAGAGACGGATTCCGGTCATTCGCGCGGTAGCAATGCTTTGCCTTATCCTTCTGCTGTTGGCGGGCCATGCAATCGCTCAGGTTTCAACAGCCTCAGTGAATGGCGCGGTCCGGGATCCCCAGGGGGCTGTGATTCCCGGCGCAACCATTTTGCTGCGCAGCGTGGAGACCTCTGTCGAACACTCCTCGGTCTCCAATAGCGCCGGCGATTATGTCATTCTCAACATCACGCCAGGCAGGTATACCATCCAGGCCAACGCCAAGGGATTCAACCCGCAGAAGACCAGCGAGTTCGTCCTTGCTGTCGATCAGATCGCCACATTCGACTTTTCCCTGAAAGTTGGATCGGAGACGCAGGTGGTCGCAGTCGAGGCCACTGAAGTTCAGTTGGACGTGACCGGCGCGACCCTGGGCACGGTAATTGAGACCAAACAGGTCAACGATCTCCCGCTGGATGGACGCAACTTCACCTCACTGCTCGCGCTCACCCCGGGCGTGGTGCCTATCATGGTGGGGCAGAATGCGGGTATGCAAGGCGGCGGCGGCTTCGGCGCTGCCGTTGCACTCGGCTCGGACTACACGTTTCCGGCCATCAACGGGCAGACCGGCCGCAGCAACTTCTTTCTGATGGACGGTTTGTACAACTACGGGTCGATTGAAAGCACCTATGCCGTCGCGCCGATCGTCGATGCCATCCAGGAAATGAAGGTGGTCTCTCACACCGACGACGCGGAATACGGCACCGTGTTGGGCGGCGTGGTCAACGTGGTCACCAAGAGCGGCACCAACGCGCTTCACGGCAGCGCCTGGGAGTACATCCGCAATACCGCCTTCGACGCCATCCCCTTCTGTTTCACTAGTGAGGCTGTTACTAGTAGCTGCCCGCCCAAGCCTTTCTTTCACCAGAACCAGTTTGGCGCCTCAGCTGGCGGCCCGGTCGTGATTCCCAAACTTTATAACGGCAAGAACAAGTCCTTCGTCTTCGGCGCCTACCAGGGCTATCGTTATTCCAGGCCAGCCAACAACGAACTGCTGGTGCCGACCGCCGCGGAGTATGCCGGAAACGAAGCCGACAATCAGCAACTGCAAGCCTACGATCCCTTTACAACAACCTGCGTTGCCGTTGGCAGCGACCCCTGCGGCACCTTTTCGCGTACCGCATTTTCGGGGAACCAGATTCCCGCCAACCGGATCAACCAGGCCCTGGTCGCCTGGGCGCAGTTTGTCCTTCCCGCGGCAGGTCCCTGCATCAATCTGCAAACGAACGGTTTTTGTGCGGACAACGCTTTGGACACAACCCCAACAACCCAGCAGCAGAATGAGTTCAATGTCCGTGGGGACCAGACTTTTGGGGCAAAGGATTCGGCATGGTTCCGCTATAGCTTCATCAATAGCACTGTGAACTTATCCGGGGGACTGCCTGGTCTGCCGGAACACCACACCATCCAAGCCCGCGACTACGGCGGCAGCTTCGTCCACATCTTCAGCCCGACGCGGATTGCGCAGGCGCAATTTGCACGCGCAACCGTCGCCGACCTCGCATCCTATCGCTTTACCAAGTCGACAGCGGATATCCTCTCCACAGTAGGCTTCTCACCCAACTTTGTGAGCGGCTTTGCGGCGGCGGGCGGAGGTTCTCTGCTCCCCGGTCCTGGCATCAGTGGATTCAGCAATGGCGGCGAAAGCATCGATGACACGCCCAAAGCTACGGACACCGATGAACTACGCGGCACCTACACGCAAATCATCGGAACCCACGAAGTAAAGTTTGGCGTAGGATTCGATACCGCCAACTTCGCCAGTCCGCTGGCCCAGATCGGTGAGGGTTTCGGGCCTACGCAAACCGACGATCCCTCCCTCGTTGATGCGAGCGGTAAGCTCATCCCCACAGGCGATGCTTTTACCTCGTTCCTGCTGGACGTTCCCAACAGTGGTCCCAGCCGCCGCAACGTAAATGAGCAGGAACGGCCGGGCGGTGTGTTGAGCGCTTTCCTCCAGGATACCTGGAAGGTCATGCCGCGGCTCACCTTGAACTACGGGTTGCGCTACGACTATCCTTTCCTGCCCAGATATGGAACCGCTGCGACCGTAGGCCAGGAGGGAGGGCCTGAAAGCGGCGAGATGGATTGGGATACCGGCAACTGGTTGATCCAGCAGTTGCCGCCCCTGTGCAGCGTCCGCGGCTATGCCCCCTGCATCCCGGGCACAGGTCTTCCTGCCCACGTGGTGGTGAGCCCCAACGGCAAGATCACTCACAACACCCGCACCAACTACGGGCCGCGATTCGGTTTCGCCTACAAATTCGACGAAAAGACAGTGGTTCACGGCGCCTTCGGCATCGTCTTCGACGACTGGGCAGCTGTGACCCAGATGGCGCAGAACTTTGAGGGCTCATGGCCCGACATCGGCCAGCAGATCGCAAGCCCGCAAACCAACGTTCCCACCTCTACGCAGCTGACGCCGAACGTGAATGCCCAGGATCCATTTTCCCTGGGCGGAGGCGGACTCTTTCCCGCCGCTACCCCATTCGGAAGCCAAAACTGGTACTTCGACCCGCAAATCAAGAACGCCTACTCCGAGCAGTGGAACTTTGGCGCACAGCGCCAGTTGAGCAGCTCCCTGGCTTTGAAGGTGGATTATGTGGGGTCTACCACCCATCGCGCCAACGTGGGAGGCCTTTACGGTACCGCGCTCACGCCGGGTCCCGGCGATCAATCCGCGAGGTCGCCCTACCCCTACGCCCCAGCAACCTTTTATGACCGCAGTGTGGGCACCGGCAGCTACAACGCCCTCCAGGTGCAGCTGGATAAGCGCTACACCAGCGGCTTCTCTTACCAGGTGGCTTACACGCGGGCAAAATCGCTGACGGTAGACGACGGCTGGTTCGGCATTGAAGGGACATCGCCGCAGAATCCTTACGATCCGCAGGCTTCCCGCGGATATTCCGCCACCAATATACCCAATCTGTTTGTCGCCAATGGCCTCTATGCCATCCCGGTGGGCCCTGGCAAGAGATTCTCGACCGGCAACCGCTTCGGCGACTACATCCTGGGCAACTGGCAGATCAATAGCATATTCACCTGGCGCAACGGGCAGAACTTCAATGTCTACGACAGCCAGGATGCCGCGAATACCGGAGCCGGCCAGGAACGCGCCCAAGTGGTTGGAAATATCCGTAACGGGCCCCATACCCAGGCGGAATGGTTCAACACGGCAGGCTACGCGGTTCCCGCGCAGTTTACGTATGGAAATGGTTACACCAACGACCAGCAGGATCAAAGGTGGATCAACCTCGATTCATCTGTCATTCGATCGTTCCCCATCTGGCGCGAAAAGGAATTCCAATTCCGTGCCGAGGCCTTTAACCTCTTGAACCATCCGATCTTCGGCGGTCCCTCAGCCGATGTCAACAACCCGAATAACTTCGGGCAGATCGGCAGCCAGGCAAACTCTAACCGGCAATTGCAGTTCAGCGGCAAGATCGTCTTTTGACAGCGAGCTGCGGACAGCCTGGGCTAAAACTGAAGTTTCCGCGCGGTTGAGCTCTCATGTTCAACCGTCGCGGAAACGGCAATCGTTGAGCCGTGGGCGGCATGGATCGCGCATATCTGCGAAGACTGCAAGGGGCTGAAGAACTCTCCTGATCGGTTGGAGCTTTGCTGCGAACGATCTCGAGGCATTGGGTCGCCATGGCCAACTGCTCAGGAGCAGGTAAATCTATTGACGAATTCCATGTTCGTCGAACGCGGTCATCCCACGCTCATCAACGAGAAAACTCCCACGTGTTCTGCATAATGAACAACAAATGAACAGACGCGAATTCACCGGCGGCGTGGCCGCTGCCGCGCTGAGTTCCTCGATGGGAAAGGCCGTGCCTCGGATTCTTCCCGGAAATACCTCCGGATCGTCCATGTTGGAGCTGCAACAACAGTTCCTTGATCTGCGCTTCGGGATGTATATCCACCTGAACATGGCAACTTTCGAGCAGCGCGAATGGGGCGATCCGAAGGCATCGCCCGCACTGTTCAATCCAAAGAATCTAGATACCGATCAATGGGCTCGCGCGGCTCGTTCGGCGGGCATGGCTTATGGCTGCCTCACCACGAAACACCATGACGGGTTCTGCCTGTGGCCAACCGCGACTCGTAGCGCAAGCGTGAACAATGCAAGCTTCAAGCGCGATGTTGTGCGCGCCTACGTGGATTCCTTTCGGGCACAGGGTCTCAAGACATGTCTCTATTTTTCCATCCTCGATTTGCGCGCGGACATCAGGCCGTACTGCGTAACACGGGACAAGATCAATCTGGTGAAGGACCAGCTTACCGAAATCCTGACCAACTATGGAGAGATCACAGCACTGGTGATCGACGGATGGAACGCCGCATGGAGCAGGCTGAACTATCAAGAGATGCCATTTCTGGAAATTTACAATCACGTAAAGCAACTGCAGCCGAATTGCCTGATGAGCGATTACAACCAGGGCAGGTATCCCGCACCTGCTCTTTACTATGCCGATGTGAAACAGTACGAGCAGCACGCCGGACAAACGATTCCTGCCGGGAGCGCAATCCCTTCACAATCGGCGACGACGCTTCAAAGCGACTGGTTCTGGAAACTGGATTACCCCCAACAGGAACTTCGATCGGCGCGGCAGGTCGTTGAAGAGTGGCTTATTCCGTTCAATGCCCATCACTGCAATCTGATCTTGAATGTGGCGCCGAACCGTGAAGGACGCTTCGACCAAAACGCAGTGGATCGGCTTGCTGATATCGGACATCTTTGGCGCAACCGGACGCCTGCTCCGCGGCTGGCAGCCTCACGGCAGATTCTGACACCGAACCTCGCCGCTGCGCGGCCCTCGTACGCCAGCAGCAGTGCCGACACGAGCGGGCCGGACCTCGCGAACGACGATAGGCCGGGAACCTACTGGCAGTGCGATGAAGGGCAAACGTCGGGGTGGATCGAAATCGATCTGCAAAAGCCCACGACGTTCAACACGCTTGCCCTGATCGAGCCGACATATCTGAACGAATACGGGTCGGAGAGCCGCATCGCCTCGTTTCGCGTGGAAGCACGCCGCGATGGGCAATGGCACGAAGTACTTGCTGGTGAATCGCCTGCGGAGCTGGTGTACCGAGTGCAGCCGACCTCAGCGGAGCGCGTGCGCCTCAGCCTTCGTGGAACCGGGAAACCGCCTGGAATTGCGGAGTTTGGGCTCTATGCCGAGCTGGAGCGCCGTGTGTCCTGAGCGTGCGCGGAATGCAGCTTCAGTGATGTCGGCCATGGCAGATCATACTCATTGGTTCGCCATGGAGAGCAGTGCTGTGGCGCAGATAAGGGATCCAAGGCCCAACCCCAGCCGCAGCGCGGACGAGCGCGGAGCACCCTTCCACTCGCCCATCAATACACCGGAGAGCGTCGCGGTCATGATCATGAAGATCTGAAACAGTCCCCAACCGATCGAGGTCCCAAAAGATCCCAGATACGTTGCACTCATGCCATAGAGTGCGAATGCTCCCATCCACAACACGCCCATGAGAATCGACCAGAAAATGTCTGGAGCCGGTATTCGAAACGATTTCCAGCTGTCGTTTTTTCGAAGCAGGTGAAGACTGTAGGCGATGTTCGGCAGCAGGCCGCCTCCCAGTCCGATAGGCCACACCGCATAGCCGGAGCGCAGCGCGGTGTTTCCCACATGCGAGGCCTGCTCCGCAATGTCCTGCCCGAATGCAAAGGAGTAGTTGAGCATGGGCGCCATCACGCCACACAGGATTGCGAGCATGACCGCCGCGGTGTACCCGCTTGCCGCTCCGGATTGCAGAGCGGGACGATGATGCCGCTCCCGAATCTGCCCGCCCCATGTAGAGAGAGAAATGCCTATGGCCATGATGACGACGCCGGCGAGCACCTCCAAGAGAGCCACCCTGCCCACTTGCGAACGATGCTGAGTGAACAGCGGCACCAGCGTTCCCAGCGCCGCTCCCAGTCCGACGATGATGGCGTAGGCGAGGCCTAGACCGAGACGCTGAACTGAAAGTCCGAACAGCACCTGTGCAATCCCCCATCCGGCACCGAAGAGGAACGGCACAGCGAGTTGGACCAGGGAAAGGCCGCGGTATGCGTCGAAGAGGTGACTGACCAGCCCCAGCGCCAAAGCCCATGGGAGGATGACAAGAGATACCAGGCTGAACACCAGCCAGGTATTCTCCCATTTCCAGCTTCGCGTGAACTTCATGGGCAACATGCAGTTGCCCGACATAAGGCCGGCGAGCAACGCAAGGGCAATCCCGAGAGACAGCGACGGCGCCATCTAGCGAACCTCGCTGCGGG
This sequence comes from Occallatibacter sp., assembly GCA_035510955.1. Taxonomy (GTDB): domain Bacteria; phylum Acidobacteriota; class Terriglobia; order Terriglobales; family Acidobacteriaceae; genus Telmatobacter. Next base: position 11,936 of record DATKGE010000103.1, read on the forward strand.
GCAGAATCAAATCTGAGGATGCGCCCGGCTCCTGCGGCGTCTTGTAGAAGCCGTCATTGACCTCGGCAGGAAAGACGAAGTGCTCCTTCAGATGAGGGATGTGTTCCAAGAAGATGACTTCGTGGTCGAGCGCAATGTGGTTGAAGAGCACCAGATGCTGGTGCAGTTGCCCCATGTCGCCTACGTGGGGAACGATGGGCAGACCAAACTTCCGGGCCATCAAACTCACGGTGAGGAATTCGCTCACACCGGCAAGCCGCGTGCAGTCTGCCTGAACGAAGTGCATGCCTGCGTAATGGAAGAAGTTTTTGAAGAGGATGCGGTTGGGGATGTGTTCTCCCGCGGCAATTCTTGTGGGCGCAATCTCACGCGAGAGCGCGGCGTGCGCAAGCACATCGTCCGGGTGAGTTGGTTCTTCAATCCACAGCGGCTTGAAGCGGGCCAGTTCACGGCACATGCGGCGCGCGGCGGGCAGATTCCAATGCTGGTTGGCATCGAACATCAGAATCCCGGAATCGCCGACAACTTCGCGCAGCATAGCGGCCCGGCGCAGGTCGCGCGACTCATCGGCTGATCCGACCTTCAGCTTGAAAGCTTTGAAGCCGCGATCGATTGCGCGCATCGTCAGTTCACGCACTTTTTGATCGTCGTATGCCATCCATCCAACGGAGGTGTCGTAGCCTGGATATCCGCGCTGCAATATCGGTTCCCGAAGACTGCGAGTTGCGGCATTTGCCTGCAGAATCGTGAGCGCGTCCTCTTCACTCAATGCGTCCTCAACATAACTGAGGTCAAGAGTTGCGACTACCTCTTCCGGAGTCAGATCGAGCAGCAACTTCCACAAGGGGATTCCGCGGCTCTTGGCCCACAGATCGAAACACGCATTTGTGATTGACGCGAGGGCGAGGTGCACGACACCTTTGTGGGGCCCGAGCCAGCGCAGTGCCGGATCGTCAGCAAGTCTGCGGGAAAGGCTTCCAAAGGTCGCCATCAACTCATTGATCTCCGCACCAACAAGCGGCCTGGCCAACAGTTCAATTGCTTCGCATACCAACCGATTTCCATCCCCGAGCGTGAGCGCAATCCCGGTGCCCGACAGTTGCGAGTCGCTGGCAAGCCGGGTCGTAGCCATGCAGTACTCCGAACTGGTATGTACAGAATCGGTGCCCGCGCCGGCCGGCAAGCGAAACCGCGCATCGACAGCGGAAACGGATTGGATAATGCAATTCCGCATTTTCCCGTCCTGGTTTATCTCTTGTAACCCAACTCTGCTCCGCCGCTCACCGGCAGGATGCAGCCGGTGATAAACCGGGCTTTGGAAGAGAGAAGAAAAACCGCCGCATCCGCGATCACGTCTCCATGCGGACAGGATCCGAGCAGGTGGATGTCGTCAAGATACTGGCGGATACTTTCCGGGTCGGGTTGCTCGGCGCACCACTTCTCCAGCATCGGAGTCCAAACCCCTGCGGGACACACCGCATTCACGCGAATGGAGTAGCGCGCGTAATCGGCAGCCATGGCCTTGGTCAGCGAAATCATGGCGCCCTTGCTGGCCACGTACGCCGCATGATTCTGCTGCCCCATCAGGCCCACCAGGCTGGCTGTATTCAGAATTGCGCCCTTGCTTTCCACCAGTGCCTGGAAGGCGAACCGCGTCGTCCAGTAGACCGACTTGACGTTGATTCGCTGCAGGTCATCCCATTCCTGCTCGGTGGTTTCATGGAGCGGTTTCGAAGGGCTGGCAATGCCCGCGTTGTTGTGCACGGCATCGATTCGCCCAAACCGCTTCAGGACAGTTGAGATGGCGGAATTTACCTGATCGCCATCCGACACATCCGCTTGAAGAGCGATGCACTCCCCGCCAGCTTCGGAGGCAGTGCGCTGAGCTCGTTCCAGATCGCGGTCGAGAATTGCGACCGCGGCTTCGGCACGGGCATAGGCGAGCGCACACTCGCGGCCGATTCCATCGGCGCCCCCCGTCAACACAACGACTTTTCCGGAAAGATCAGCCGGCATGTGCGATTCGCTTCTCCCAATTGTCGTACGCAGTCTTTGCGAAGCGTTCCATGGCCTTCTTCACATATAATTCTGCGACTTCGCCATCGCCCTCGCGCAACAGATCGATGATCCTTTGATGTGCTTCCAGGTCCTTGTCCCACGCGGACGTCGCTTGCCCGCTTGCAGCTACGCGCATCCTCACGAAGGCAAAGAATGGAAGCAGTATCCGGCGAGCGTGCTCAATGACGTATGCGTTGCGCGACAATTCGCATAGCTCGAGATGGTAGAGAGAATCGCAATCGAGCAAACCGTCCAGGTTCCCCTCGCTTGCCGCCTCCCGCATCACATCCACCGTGGCCTGCAGCACGTTCAAGTTTGGCTCGGTTGCGGCTGCGAGGCGTGCGGCCAGGCCCTCTATGGCGCCGCGCAGCTGGTAAATGTCTACCACATCGCGTTCGCTGAAGTGGATCACCCGCGCACTGCGCCCGGAGACCTTGGTCACAAATCCCGCATGCGCGAGGATGTTGATGGCTTCGCGGATAGAGCCCTGCGCTACGCCGAATTCCGAGGCCCATTTTGCCTCCACGATGCGCATGCCGGGCTGCAAGGAACCGTTCATAATCTCCTTGCGCAATCGATCCGCAAGGGTGTTCTTCACCAGGCCCTCGGTCGCAAGTGCTGATGTTGTGGGCATATTCAAGCGCTCAAATAATGAGTGCGATCCTAATGTACGGTTATATCGCCCGTCAAGTCGATATTTAAGCACTTGCGCGATGCCGGTTTTCTCATCTAGGCTTTCCTGGAGAAGAGTCTGGCGGTTGCCCGGCGCTGGTTCGCTGCGCATGCGGGGTGCGAAGATTCGAAAGAGGTCGAAGAGATGAAACGATTCGGTATGGTCATCAAACTGAAGCCGGGGGCCGCGGATGCTTACCGGGAATATCACGCGGCAGTCTGGCCGGAGGTCCTGCACATGATCCAGGAATGCCACATCCGCAACTACTCCATCTACTTCAAGGACGACATTCTATTCAGTTACTTTGAATATCACGGCGCCGACCTGAAGACCGATTGGGCCAAAATGGCGGCCCATCCCGAGACGCAAGAGTGGTGGGCGGTGATGGAGCCCCTGCAAGATCCCCTGACAACCCGGAAAGAGGGCGAATGGTGGGCGGACATGGAAGAGGTATTCCATCTGGATTGATCACGCAATCGGCGGTTCTCGAGTTTCCTGCGCGCCCTGTTTAAGTGCTTGTATTGAGGTTTATCCACGGCCGCGGCGAACCAGCTACCGCTGTCTGTGGCGGAACGGTGTAGCCGAGCGATAGGCAGGCAACTGCCGCCGGGATTTGCTCGACCATGTGATCGTACTGAATGCGCGGCATCTGAAACGCCTCATGACCAATACCATCGGCTACAACCACGACGGCAGAGCTCATCTCGGCGTGGCGAAGGAGACGCCCGCCGGCCGCATGACGAGAAAAACCCCTCGCGCCGATTGGAACGTCCTTTCCGTGCCGAGATTGGGCGGACTGCATCATCGCTACAATCTGGCTGCCTGAGCCAGCATGCCTTCCCATGTTCAACGAAGATGAGGAAAACCGCCCGGAGAAGTGCGGCCGCCACCGGATGCGATGTTTTGTCCTGTTCTCGTTGTGCTCTGCGGTTACCGGGCAACTTCTCGGCAGAGGAAAGCAATTGCTGAAACGCGCGCTGAATGCAGGACCGGAGTCCATTTGCCGGGATGGAATCTTGGCGAGGGACAGCCGATCGCAGTTGAGCGATCAATAGGTGATGGTTGCGGTAATCGTATCGGTGTAGCTGCCGGGAGCGGCTGACTGTCCCGCAGGAACCTGGCCATAGACGGTGAGAGACTGAGCAGCTCCGGTTCCTATCCCAGCCACCGCATCGGTGCCAACGGTGTTGCCCCAGTTGGTGGTGTACCCGGAGTTGCTGAAAAGCTTATAGCTCAGCAATGCCGAGGCAGGACCGGTCATTTTGCGGGTGGTCACGGTCGCGCCAGTTGCCAGTCCTGCATTGAGGCCCACATCGTATGTAGAGGCCTTGGTGCAGGTGACTGAGATAGTCGATGTGGAGCCGATCAGCAATCCCGCGTAAGTGCCGAAGGCCAGGTTATTCGCCGAAATCGTGCACGTGGCCGAAATCACCACGGTAACGGTGAACGAGGTAGTGGCGGTTGAGATCGTATCGGTGTAAGTGCCCTGAGGAACGTACTGCCCAGCCGGGATCTGGCCATAGACGGTGATATTTGTGTTGCCGTTCCCGTTCAAGTCGGTGCCCTGGGTGTTGCCCCAATTGGTGGTCCGTGTGGCATTCGTGAACAGCTGGTAGGCTATCTCGGCGCCGCCAGGACCCGTCATGTACCGGGTGGTTTCTGTCGCGCCTGCCCCCGTCCCGGCATTGAAGGGAATGTCCCAGGCGCCGGCGCAGGTGACCTTCCCGGTGGCAGTGCCGTTCAGCAGCGTTGCAGAGTAAGTCCCGAAGTTCAGGGTTGTGACCGTGAGCGAGCAAGCCTGCCCTGCCGCCAGCCGGGCGCCAAAGGCGAGCAGGGGCAACACCGCAAATGCGAGTCTGCGCATCACGGCTTGTTCACCAGACAGCGTAGTGGTCCAATCGAGGGAATGTCCCCAGCTACAGGCTTGTAGTCGAAGGCGACGGTGCAGCGCCGCCCGTTTATGCCCTCGACGCTGAGTTCGTTGTGGGGACTCAGGTCCTCAACGTAAGCATCGCCGTCGTATCCAACCGCGACAGTGACGCCCGTAGCCTGCAGAGTGGCGGCACTTCCGATTGACATGGGGACCCCGGCTTCATCGACCAGCCGCAGCAATGCTGCATGGCTGATTTTCACGGGGAACTTGACCACGACGCCGGAGCGATCCTGGGGCCGCAGCTCCACCGTGGCGTCGTCAATCGTGACGTCCGAAGGGATATCGGTGGCCGATATGGCGATGTGATTGAGATCGAAGGAGCGCATATCCGGCACCAGCAGCCGCCCCGAGGAGCCGGTCACACCTACATCCCGGTTCTCTTGAAAGACGTGTACGTGCGGAATGGGACCGGTGTCCACAATGGCGAAGCTGTCGTTGATCGTGTTGGATGGAAAGATGGCTCCGTCGACGAACGAAAGCGCGCCCTGCGATTCCAGGCGCAGGGTCGTCACCCCGTCGCCGTTGTCGATGCCGGCCGTAAACAGGCCCACCGGAGACTTATATTGGCCCTCGGCGAATTCGTGGCTGGAATTGCCGGCGGAGACATAGGCGTCATAGCCCCAATCGCCGACCATTGCAGCCGACTGTTGCGCCTGGACCTGCCCATTGCCGTCGGACGTCGCACTGACGTTGACCGAGGTTCGCCTGCCTAACGGGATGGTGAGGCCAACCTGCAGCCCGCTGCTGCCGCTGGCGCCGACGGTGGCATAGTTCTTGAACTCAGAGGCGTAGATCGAGACGCGGCGAATCTGGAGCGAATAGTTGGCAGACACGACACGGGAGTGCTCGGCCAGCACGGTGCCCAGCTGGACCGGCGTTGGGGGAGCATCCTGGTCGATCTCCGCGTAGGCTGCGCCCAGGGAGCCGAACCGCCTGAGGGACAGGCTTGTGAAGCCGCTGAGCTGCTTGCGTGGGACTCCGTCTCCGTTCATCGACGCCACATCCCGGTAGCTGCTGTCGGCTTCGATTGCCGAGGCCCCCAGGCTGAATTTCCTGCCGATGCGCTGGGCTCCCAGAGAGAACTGCACGCCGCCTTGCCCCGAGCCGATGCTGGGGGCCACAGAGAAATTCACCACGCCAAGAGTTCCAATCTGCGCCACCCCGCCAACACCCGCCATGAACGCGCCTGGAGTGACTTCTGCGCTGCCCTCGATTGTGAACTTCCGCGTAAGACCGCGGCGGTACATGGCGGTGGCCGCGATCTTCCCGTAGTCGTTGCTGACTGAGCCCCAGTTGCGCCGCACCAGCCCGGCTTGTCCGGCAAGGGTATGCAAACCCGACGCCAGCAGTTCGGAACCGGCATAGAAGGGCTCCGCGACAGTCACCTGTCCACCCAGTGCGTTGGTCATCGTCATGGTGATCGTGCCCGCTCCTGAGATCACGGGAAGCTGAGGGATCTGGAATGGGCCGGGCTCAACCTGGTTCGAAGACACCAGATTTCCATTGACCAGCACGTCAACAGTGGAAGGAACCGCAGCCGATCCTGTGAGTTCCGGAAGAGGAAAGGTTATCAGATCGGGCCGCATGCTGAAATCTGAGCGAATCTGCACTCCTTCCATATGAACCGGCCGGTTCCAGGTCAAGCCGTCATTGATGAAGTCGCCCAACGTATAGCGGCGCAGCGTATTGACGTCGGCGAACGTGTAGGCCGAATCAAGGCGTATCGCCGTGTTCTTGCCGGAGGCGCTTGAAGTTGCGCCTGCATAGGCCAGCCATTCCGAGCTCAGGATACCCCAGGGCGAGAAGGCAACCAGATCCATCGACCCGGTTGCGCCGCCGGTCTGGCCACTGCCGAATGTGCCCACAGTATCGTAGTTGAGCGTCACGCCGGTGCCGCTTTCGATTGTTCGATGACCTTCCAGTCCTCCTCCTCCATTCAGCTGCAACAGTTTCGGCAGCAGGGCGGCATCGACGGCTGTGACGAGCAGTTGCTGATTCTTAATATCGAGTGTCCATTCAATCCCAGGCAAATCGGATAACGCGATCAACCCGCCTGGCTTCAAGGTGCGAGTGCTGGGTAAGCTGAAACCGAGATCCAGCAGCTCTTGAGGCCGCGCATACAACGTGCCGTGACGGAGCGCAAATTCGCCGATCTTACCGATGGAATGTCCGTTGACCTGAACATCCAGAAGCAGTATCTCGTCGGCGTTGGGGTCGGGGACTGCCGCGTTGGGCACACTATTCGCTGCCTCGATGGCCACGGCCAGTCGCGGCATCATGGTCAGCAGCAGAAAGAGGATTTCCGCGCAGCCGAGCCATCTGGCTGCGATGCCTCGATGATCATGGCGCTGCGACAACGGGAACCTGCTGTTCGATTGCGCCGGAGACCGACTGCGCTGTCAATCGCAAGGTTTCGCTTGGCAACGGCAGGGGACCCTGCGCGGTAATGTTCCAGCGCCGGGTAATGCCGGCGAGAATATATGGAGATGAACTGGGCGCTTCCTTCAGCTTGCGGCCATCGCTCGTCGACAGTTCGATATCGCGTATCGCTTCATGGCGAAGGCCATCGTTGATCCCCACGAGACAGATCTGCCCGTCATGGACTTCGATGTGAAACTGCACGTGCGGAAGCGCCCGGGTCATCGGCAGGGCAAAGATCGGAATAGACAGGCGCAGCACGACATGCACCACCCCCGCCTCTGCCGGGGGCGGGATTTGGTCAAGCAGAATGCGGTAGGTAGCCTCTCGACCCTGAGGCGGATTACGCAGAATGAGGCGTACGACCTGTTTGGCCCCCGGCGCAATCATGGCAAGCGGCGGACTCACCACCACTTCGTCCGAGGCCGTGAGCTGGTCGTCGTCCCCTTGCTGATTCCAGGCGAAGGCGCGAATCTGAATGGTGGTCTGGCTGGTCCCCTGGTTGGTCACCGTCAGGGTCGTGGCCTTCTGACCGGGCGGCAGAAAAATGTTTACAGGCAGAACCGACAATGACTGCGCTTCGGCCGCCAGACCCGTCAGAAGAACGAAGAGAATGGCGGCGAGCGCGTGCGCTGCTTTGCGGCGGTATGAGATCATTGTGGCCCCGTTTTTTGGCGCGGCTAACAGTTAGTAGGTGATCGATGCGGTAATCGTATCGTTGTAAACGCCAAGCGGTGCTACAACCTGATTTGCAGGAATCTGGCCGTAGATCGTTACTGACGTGCCGGTCATCGCCGTCGCACTGCTGGTTCCGGCTTCTGTGTCAGTGTTGACCGTGGTACCCCAGTTGGTCGTCCACGTGGCGTTCTGAAACAGACCATAGCTCAGCAAGTTCGCGCCATTGGCCATGTTTCTTGCATAGGGGCCTGTCCCGTGGGCACCTGGATTGAGACCAATGTTATACGGCGTGCTGGCGGCGTTGCAGGTGACCGTAATCGTAGACGTCGCGGTCGCGACTGCGCCAGTGTAGTTTCCGAATCCCAGGTTGGTGCCAGTGATCGAGCAGCTGGCTTGTACGGTCGCGGAGACCGTAAAGGTGGTGGTGTTGGTGGTTGTTGCAGCGGCAGGTGTGGAGGTTAGTCCCAGCGCCAGGAATCCAAGAACGGCGACGGGTACTGCGGACTTGATAGCATTTGTGAGCTTCATGGAAATAACTCCTCATACGGCACAATTTGAAAATCGAGATTTACGGCCGTCCGACGAGAGGTCAAACAGGATCAGTTGTTGGCTGAATCAGGCAATTATGAATCGGAGTAGTCAAACCTTCTTACACCACTCCGTAATCGTTTGCCACCGCGTGCTGAAAATGGTCTCCTGCGTTTGGTGCATCGCAGTCAGAACAATGAATCCTCAGGGGTGGGCGATTTCCAGGTTAAACTCAGCCCTGCAATTCACTGTCTGTATCTGGACCATATCGCTCGCAAATGTTGATTTCAATAATCCTTTAGCGTAATCAGAGTGCCCAAATATACTGTATGGCCTTACATAAAAAGATTGAATAACAGGTTACCTGGAACTCTCGAACGCATTACCGGGACGGTTCGGCAGGAAGGCAAATAAGTGGAGAAGGCGGCCACAATCTTTGTCGCTTTCCTTGGCGTGGTTGCGATTGGGCGCTGTGAGTCAATAGGTGATGGCTATGATAATTGTATCGGCGTACGCACTGGACGCAACATGCTGATCCGACGAGACTTGGTCTTGGGCGGCGAGCGTTTGGAAAGAGTCGTTGCCAGCCCCGGCAACCGTGTCGGCGCCCATCGTCTGACTCCGGTTCACCGTCCCTTGGAAGTTTGAAGCAAGCGCATAGCCCTGCAAGCCCGGGACAGATCCAATCATCTTCCCGGTAACCACAGCGGAGCCGGGCGCCAGTCCTGAACTCAGGCTTACGTTGTACGGTGTGGGGTTGGTGCAGGTGACCGAGACGCTGGATGCCGCGCTCACCGCCGAGCGAGTATAAGTTCCGAACTTCATGGGAGCTGCGGAGACCAGGCAGGTGGCCAGAACCGTCGCGGAGACACCGAATGAGGCGCTGGCAGTGGCCGCAACGGCGGGCCTGGGGGCTAGACCGAATGCCAGGAAACCCAACGCGAAGACCGATAATGCAGATTTCATAGACCTGCCCTTCTCATTTTTAGAAAAGGCGCATTTTGAGGAAAAAACCATTATGAGATTCTTATCGGCACTCCTGGGCAGAACTTCAGTGCTCCGGGTGAGCCTTTTCTCACCCCGAACCTCAAACGCAGCGCGAAATCGAGAGGCAGCTGACGATGAGCGGCCAACCTATTCTCTTGAGATGCTGGTTTGGGGAGTGCCGGCCACTTTTTTCGGGAGCGGTTCTGCACATTCCGTTCTCGCTTACAGAATTTCGCGACCATTGTCAGGGGTGACGGGCGATCTGGAAGTTGGCCGTCAACTGGCGCAATCAGCCCAATGCACTCATCGACACGGCCAGCAGACATTCTCGGGTCCTGAGTACATGGGCGCAGACTCCTCTCCGACCTGTCTGAGCCGGGCGGATTCCGGCATAGCGTCGTTGCTGGCAGGGTTCGTCGAGTAGATTGATGGCGCTATGCGGGCTTCGAATGATGCCGCCGTTTCCAAAGCGGAGAGCCGCCTCGCAAACTTGGCCACTTCACGGAGCGCGATGGCGATCCGGCACTGGCTGAGTATCTGCTGGAGCGCATGGTCGCCAATCGGGCCGCCTTCGCCCTGACCTTCCGCCGACTGTGTAGCGCCCTGGCAGCACCGGAACACGACGGGGAGTACGTGGGCTGTTCACCAAGCGCGATGCTTATCACTCGTGGGCTTCTGCGTGGTGCCGGCGCCTAGGTGACGAGCCGGGCTCGGGGCTCCATCGCCGCCAGGATCGTCGTGATGGGGAATGCCCGAGCCTCCTCCTACTTGCCCATTAGGTGACCTGGCTAGGATATTTTTCGGGTTCTCGGTGCCGCTGGGTTCGGTCGCAGTCCAAGCCAACAAGTGAAAAGGCTTCAGAGAGCCGGCGAGCTCGGAACATTGATGATGTCGAAGGTCGAGAAGCCCTTATTCCGGCCGGTGATCTCCGAGCGCAACTCGTGCCAAAGGTCATTGGGAATCTTGAGGAAGACCTCCACGACGGAGGGGTCGAACTGGGTTAGGGAGCAGCGTAGAATCTCTTCGCGGGCCGCGTCGAAACTGCGTGCCCTGCGGTAGGGCCGGTCGCTGGTGATGGCATCCAGAGTGTCGACCACGGCAAAAATGCGGGAGCCAATGGGAATCTCGCTTCCGCGCAGTCCGCCGGGGTAGCCTGTGCCGTCGAATTGCTCCTGGTGCGAGAAGACGATCTCGGCAGCCTCGGCGAGAAACGGAATCTTGCGCAGCATCTGGTAGCCGCTCGTGCAGTGCTCGCGCATCACCTCCTGCTCCATCGGGGTCAGTTTGCCCGTCTTGCGCAGAATCTCATCGGGAATCGCCATCTTGCCGATGTCGTGCAGAAAGGCCCCGCACGCAATCACCTTGATGTCAGCCGGCGAGATGGCCATGGCACGGGCGAGCGTGATAGCGTAGGCGGTCACCCGCTCGGAGTGGCCCCTTGTCTCCGAGTCTCTCAGATCCAGCGCATCGCCCAGCGCTTCCAGCGTCACGTTGTAGGAGTGTCCCAGGTCTTCCATCGCATGGTGCAGCATCTCCGTCTGCGCCCGCACTGCCTGCTCCAGGTTCTGCTGGTGGCTTTGGCTCTCCAGCAGGGCATGCCGGTGGTCCAGGGCGCGCTGCACGGTCGAGAGCAGAAGTTCGCTCTCGAACGGCTTGAGCAGATAATCGTAGGCCCCGCAGCGCATCGAATCGATTGCCCCGCTGATGTCGTGCGTGGCCGTCACCATCACCACGGGAAGGTTCGGCTTCTGCCGGTGCACGCGTTCCAGCAGGGAGATGCCGCTGCCGTTCTCCATTACCATGTCGGTCAGCACCAGGTCGAACGTGCTGCGCTCCAGTGTCTCCATCGCTTCGTGGCCGCCGGCAGCAAACTGCACGTCATATCCCCGCAGCTCCAGCGCGGCTCCGATCATTGCACGAACGTGCGCCTCGTCGTCCACCACCAGAATCCGCGCCATCTTGCGCAGCCCTGGCGCCAGGCGCAACTCGCCGGTCGCGAGCTGTTGCCCCACAGCTTTCGGGGCGCGCAATGCTGCTAGATTCAGTCCCAACCCGGATCTCCCAGGGCATCTTTGCCCGCCAACGGAAACGCACACCGGGCATTTTCCGGCATATTCAACTCTCCGGGCCCTAACCTGCTAACGTCCGTCAATTCTTCACCGGCAACCATTGGCCTGAACCCCAGTACACGCCTTGCCGATCGTCCATGGCTCTTACGCCGACGGTGCAGGCGTGGTTCCACGTCAGGAGGGTCACATGGTCCTCCGCGAATCACTCAGGTTGTCTGTGCAGAACATGGGTTAGAAGCTATCTGTTCGATTGTGTCCGAGCAATGGCGAAAAGGTGGAAAGCGAAAGCTTACGCACGGTGCCATTAGATACATAGAAAAACAGCAACGATGTAACCATATTTGATTACCTTCAGATCGAAGAAAAAGTTATTAGCTTGACATCTGTCCATGCTTTGAGCGAGATTCACGACTAAGTAAACTATCTTTAATTGGCTCTAAACTGCGGCGCGTTGCCGCGGAATCGTTGCGACTTCTGTCCTCACGTTCTCTCTGATGGTCTGGATGGCTGTACGGCGATTTCCCTTGAGATTGCCAAGCTTCACGGCAACTTGCTGTGCCTCGCCAAAATACCAATCTGCCGTCGAATGAAGAAGATGAACGGATTGTCCGATTTGGTCAGTCTCCGTATTAAACAGGTCTTATGCTGCGCCCGCTAAGACTTTGCCTGTTTGGGGGCCGGATTCTTCCGCTCTAGCCGCGACCTTCTGTTGGAAAACCTGGCTCTTCGGCAACAGCTCGCCATTTTGAAGGCGGCGGCATCGGCAGCCGCGGTTTGGTTCTTCTGAGAAATTGTTCTGGGTGATCCTGCGTCGGCTCTTGTTTGGATGGAGGCAGTCGTTGATTCTCGTCCGGCCTGAGACCGTCGTTCGATGGCACCGAGCTGGTTTCAAACTATATTGGACGTGGCTCTCGCGGCATCAGGCTCGGGCAGGAAGAAAGTGCGTCAGCAGGGAATTGCGCGAACTCATCTTCCGCA
>DATKGE010000104.1:0-3112 GCA_035510955.1 Occallatibacter sp.
CGTGAAGTACGTGGGGCGGCAAAAAGTTGACGAAATCGACTGCTACGCCTTCGATGTGAGCCCCAAGATCATCGAGAAGAAGAAGCGCTACCTGCTGGGCCGCATCTGGGTGGACACAACCGACCTGCAGATCGTCGTCACTAACGGCCGCATGGTTCCCGACGACACGCGCAAGGGCAGTGAAGACCTCCACCCGCCCTTCATGACCTGGCGTCAGCAGGTGGACGGCCACTACTGGTTCCCGGTTTACACCAAGGGCGAAGGGGAACTGCACTTTTCCGGCGGGCACGGCTATCTGGCCAGCGACGTCCACATCCGCGACATCATCAAATATTCCGACTACAAGCGCTTCGGCTCCACCACCAAGATCATCTACGACGGCCAGGACATCTCCAACTCCGACAACAAGAAGCCCGACCCCAAGCCCAAGCAATAGGGTTCAGCCTTTGGCTGCTAGTGTCCTTTCCCTGAAGTTCCTATCAAGAAATGGCCTGTCATCCTGAGCGAAGCGTACTTCAGCGGAGTCGAAAGCCTGCCCTGAGCGTAGCCGAAGGGGACCTGCATTTGGGAAGCTCACGACCAGGCAGTCAGTCCTAATCGAATGCCGCAAACTTCTGAGACACCACACTAGTTGTCAGCTAACGACGAATCCGAACCTCTAAAAGCGCAGCGACAGGCAACTCAGCCCGCCATCCATCTTTTGAAACTCGCTCATCTCCAGCAGCACCGGAGCAAACCCGCGCGCGCTTAGATCCGCGGTGAGCTTGGGGAACCCAGCAGCCACCAGAACCCGGTCGTTCACGCGCACGCAGTTCGCGGCGTAGCTCTCTTCCTCGGAAACCCAAATCAACTTAAAAGAGTGGAACGCATCGTTCGCGGCCATCCCGTCCATCACCACCAGCGTGTTATCGCCGATGTATGAAATGCCGCTCTTCAGATGCAGGATCGTCGTCATCGCCCGCACGTCGATGGTCGACGATGCATAGCCAAACCCGGCAAGGTGAGCGGCCAGTTGCCGCGCGCCCTCCTCGTTGGTGCGGTGCGAGAGGCCGATAAAGAAATGATCCTCCGCCTCGCAGATATCGCCGCCATCAACCGTTCCAGGCGCCTCAATCGTGAGTGGAGCGGGAAAGAAACTGAGAATCGCCGGCCGGATGGCGTCGACCTCGCCCTCGCGGCTGGCCGCTCCCGGCCGCGTCAGCACCGCGCCGCGCGCGGTGAGCACAGCCGTGTCTTCCACAAACGTCGAGTCGGGAAAGCGAAGATCGGCTTCCAGAGTCGTGACCTCCAGCCCGCATTCCACCAGCGCCTCGCAGTATCGCCGGTGCTGCTCGATCACGCGCTCGTAGACGGGCGCGCCATAGTCAACTGAAGTTAGCCCGGCATCGAAATTGCTTCCCGGAATGCGCACAATCGCACGAGTAAACAAGTGTCAAACCCTCCACGTGCATGATTTCACACGCGCTCATGGGTTTGGCTTTTCCAGGTAAATACCGAGGCAGAACGGTCCCAGCTCCCTACTTAGTCCCAAGTGTCCTGAGTCCTAAGTTGATATCAAAAACAGACCTGTCATCCTGAGCGGAGCGCACTTCAGCGGAGTCGAAGGACCTGCATTTGCGGCACTCCTTGGCCTGAGAACCTGCCTCGGAGAAACGCAACGAACTTCAGATTCACCACACTAATCCCTAATAAAAAAGGTATTTCCTCCACCGGTCGTCCCCCCGCCCCAGCATGCGCATGATCTGCCGGCTGGTATGCAGCGAGAATGGCCGCGGGTCGCGCATCAGGATCATGTCGTCGATCTCGTGCAGCATGCGGTTGCCTTTGCGGCGGTTGCAGGCGTGGCAGCAGGCCACCAGGTTCTCCCAGGTCGAATTGCCGCCGCGCGAACGCGGAATCACATGGTCCAGCGTCAACTCGCTCGATGGCAGCACCACACCGCAGTACTGGCAGGAGTTGCGGTCGCGCAGCAGGATGTTCTTGCGCGAGAGGGCGCGCGTCTGGTGCGGAATGCGCCGATACTCCAGCAGCCGGATCACCGACGGCATGGCAATGCGGCTGCGCTGCGCGTGAAGCATGAGCCCATGTTCCTCCTCGGTGCGCGCAATGCCTTTCAGCACCAGCACCAGCGCCCGCCGCGCGCCGCAAATGTTGATCGGTTCATAGGACGCGTTGAGCACCAGCACCGGCATCTGCAGCATGTGGATCGGCTGCACCTGGGCGTAATCGCCGGCGCATGCCGCGGCCTTGGCAATGGACTTTTGCTTGCGTGCATGAATCATGGCTTTTCCCAGCGACATCCTTTATCCCCTCGTCAAAAAGATGGTTGGTCTTGCGATGAAAAGTTCCGCGATGAAAGTTCCGATGAATAGATGTTTGCCTCAAATGCTCGTGCGTCAGCCGCGTTGCCGGTGAACTCGCTCGTGTCCTCTTCGTCGAGAAAGTTGGCTGCGCCATCAAACTCGTTCACGCGGCGAGCCCTGGCCAGTGTGGCCACCCAAACCGTGGCTGCTCCGGCCCCAATGAGTGCTCGTGCGGCGGCGCGTGCCGTGGCGCCAGTGGTGAAGATGTCGTCGATCAGCAGAATGTGCTTCTGGTCAACGGCTGCCCGGTCGGAAACCGTAAACGCACCGCGCACATTCAGCCGCCGCTGACGGGAGGTCAGCCCAGCCTGGCTCTCCGTGGCCCGCAGCCGCATCAGGGTGCTGGGCGCAAGCGTAAGCTGCCAGTGCGGATGCGACTTGCGCAGAAAGCCGAGTGCGTGCTCAGCCAGAGCGCGCGCCTGGTTGAAACCCCTGTCGGCAAACTTAGCCCTGTGCAGAGGCACGGGGATCACCAGCATTTCCGCCGGCGCCTGACCCGCCAGATGGGCAATCGCCTGGCCCAGCAACCGGCCCAGCCCGCGGGCTGCCGGATGCAGCCTCTCGTACTTGAGCGCATGGATAGCCGCCTTCATGCGGTCCTGATAGATCCCAAAAGCAACGGCGCGCACAAACGGCGGCGGCGCAAGGCGGCAAGCCCTGCAAAAAGAACCACTTGCGGTGGTTGATGCGGCCGCCGCAATGTCCCCCGCTGCCGTGTCCAAGGTATCTCCGCAGCGGGCGCAGGCGGG
>DATKGE010000105.1:0-12588 GCA_035510955.1 Occallatibacter sp.
ATCTTCTCGTGCTTGGTCTTGAGGTAGCCGGCGAAGGATTCCTGGGATTCAACCTCCGCAGATATGCGCTCGACCACGGCGATGCCGCCTGACTCCAGCGCAGCCACTTTTTCCGGATTGTTGGTCATCAGGCGAACCGAAAACACGCCCAGCATCTTGAGCACTTCGGCGGGCAACTCGTAGGCACGGCAGTCGGCGGCGAAGCCTAGCTCGACGTTGGCCTCGACGGTATCCATGCCGTGATCCTGCAGTTCGTAGGCCTTGAGCTTGGCCATGAGGCCGATGCCGCGGCCCTCCTGCTGCTCGTAGAGCAGAATGCCCGCGCCCTCTTGAGCGATCTTGCTCAGCGCCAGCTCCAGCTGCAGACGGCAGTCGCAGCGCAGCGAACCAAACACATCCCCAGTCAGGCATTGCGAGTGGATGCGCACCAGCGGCGGCGCCGAGTGAATGTCGCCCATGACGAGGGCGACCAGGCCCTCGACCGCGCTGCCGGCCGGCGGCTCGGGTTCGCAGTCGGGGCGCGGTTCGGCCAGCACGCCCTCGAAACCGAAGATACGGAAGACGCCCCATCGGGTGGGGAAATCCGCCTCGGCGACCTTCGTTACGCTCTGAAATGCCATGCTTCCATTCTACAGATGCAGGGATCGGAGATCTGTCGCCCGGGAACAGGGATTAGGAAACAGGGTCAGCCGTAGTGGGGCGATTCCCGCTTCTGCGCCGGTGTTTTGAAATGAGCTCCTTGGTTTCCCACCTTTGCGACAGAGAAAAGTCGCAAAGATGGGGCACGGGGCCGCGCTTGCTGATCTCTGTTCCCTGATCTCTGATCTCTGCGTGCGATACAGTTGAGGGGGCGACAAACACCGCATGACGGAGACCGCGTGACAGACAGGCTGATCTGGATAACGCTGCTGGTGAAGCTGGGCGTGGTTGCTTCGGTGGCCAGCATCCTGGCGCGCGTGGTGACGTTCCGGAGGCTGTTCTTCGCGGAGCACCGCACGCCGCGTCAAACGCTGGCGCTGCTGGCGTTTTTTCTGGTGCCGCTGACGCTGGGCGTGTGGGTGCGGTTCTGGGTGCCCAACTTTCTGGCTGCCGACATCTCCTTTGAAACGGTGATCCTGCTGGGCCTGCTGCTGGGGCCGAGCTGGGCCATGCTGGGCGGGGTGGTGCTTTCAGCGCCCGCGGTCTTTCATCACGAATACCTGGCCCTGCCTTTCAACTTGGCTCTGGGACTGGCCGCGGGCATTCTGGGGCGCTTTGTCGAACCGGAAGAGATCTGGTCGTTTACGCCGTTTATCGACCTGAGCCTGTGGCGCTGGGTGCGGCGCAGTCTGCGCCAGCCGCGCATCGACCGCCAGATTCTGTTGCTGTTTCTTATCGCCGTGATGGAGGCGATTCGCGACTGGGTAACGCATTCCTATCCGCATCGGCTGTTTGCGCTGCTGGCCTCGCAGCTCTGGGTGCAGGTGTTTGTGTGTCTCAGCGCCCCAATCAATGTGGGCATTGCATTGAAGGTGTGGAGCACACTGCGTCTGGAGATGAAGCTGGAAGAGCAGAAGCGCCTGCTGCTCGAGGCGCGCCTCGACGCTCTGCAGCGGCAGATCAATCCGCACTTTCTGTTTAATACGTTGAACTCCATCGCCTCGCTGGTGCGCATGAAGCCGGAGCTGGCGCGGCAGATGACAGTGAAGCTGGCCAACATTTTGCGCGCGCTGCTCAAGGACCACGACACCTATGTTCCGCTGCGCGATGAATTGGCTTTTACCGACGACTATCTGGACATCGAGGTAGTGCGCTTCGGCGCCGACAAGCTGCGCGTGGAAAAGCAGATCGATCCGCGAACGCTGGACGTGCTGGTGCCCAGCATCCTGTTGCAGCCGCTGATTGAAAACAGCATCAAGCACGGCCTTGAGCCGCGCCTCAACGGCGGAACCGTAACCCTGCGCAGCCGCCTTGAAGGCAATCGCGTTCTGATCGAGGTGGCCGACGACGGGGTAGGCATGGGCAACAGGCCGGCCTCAGCGCTGCCGCGTACCGGCGCGGGCATCGGTATGAAAAATGTGCAGGAGCGGCTGGAGGTGCTCTACGGCAACCAGGCGCGCTTTGAGGTGGTCAGCAATCCGGGGCGGGGAACGCTGGTGTCGATCGAGATTCCGGCGGACTTGCTGGAATCGCCCTAGGCTTGAGCCTTGGTTCGCGGGCCTGCTGCCAAGGCAGCCTGGTGAGTCTTGGCGCGATGGGCCAGCCACAACTCGAATTCCTGTTTCACGGTGATGCCGGGCTTGCGGAAGGGGCGTTTGCCCGACTGCATATGGAGGATGAAATCCTCGTAGGGGTCGCCTGTGCTATCGGATTCGGAGGAAGTCGTGTTGCTGGAAGCCTTTATCCCGGCCTCCGTCGTTGCGGAATTGGCCACGACAGAACTGTAGGTGTTCGTTGTTGTGTATCCAGCCATTGGCGGGGCCGGCACTGTTGCAATTGTTTCGATTATCACTGGCGCTGTTACTGGGCTTGCGGCCGGCACTGTTGCAGTTGTTTCGGTTATCACTGGCGCCGTTACTACTGGCGCCGTTTCTGGGCTTGCGGCCGGCGCGATGGGCACACCTGCAACCACGGCTGCGAGTTGACCCTCGACGCCTTCCTGCTTCTTTTTGTCGCCGCTGAACAGCCAGGTCACAAATGCGATTTTCTTCATGGACTCAAATCCCAACCCCCCTGCGAGGCTTGTCACTCATTTGAAAATTGCAGGGCGCGTAGGCTTTTGTTGAAATCATGGTTCCATTTACGGCTTTGCCCCGTCCATTCCACTTTGGGGTTACATCGGATTGGGGATGGGTCAACGTTTTGCCTGGATGCGGCGACAGCGAGGCGGTCCTGTCCGTGCGCACTGAGGGCTCTTTACGACCCGCCTGGCCTGCTGCACGGAGCCTTGAGGGACTTGCTCAACAGCAGCTTGCCGATCTCTTCCACGCCGGGCAGGTTGTAGAAATCCCAACGCGGCGGCAGGGCAAAGACATAGCGGTGGTTGTGTCCAAGCTCGCTGGGGCCTATGGGCGCGGGGCTCACGGCCACTCCTTCTTTTTCCAAGCGCGGCCACTCTGCCGCGGTGAAGATCATGATGGGAATGTCCTCGCGTGGATTCTGCTGTGTCCATGCAGGGTGGCGGATCAGCAACTCGGTGCCTGCCAGAGCCGGACCTCCATCGAGCGGAGTCCCACTCCATTGTATGGTCACGATCGAATATCCCTTCCAACCTGCCGGAAGGGCGAAGCAAAATCCGTACAGGCTGTTGCGGTATTCGATTCCCGGAGCATCGGCACCGTTTACGGGCTGCGGAGCAGACGTTTGCGCTTCTGAATGCACGATCAAGAACGAACTGCACGCGAGAGCGAAAACAGAGAGCTTCGCGAGGAGGTTCACAACATTTCCATTTGGTTTGCGCTCCGTGAAGCGCGCAAATGTGGACACGTCAGCGTCTTTCTTCAAGAGCCAGTACGGCGTAACTTGTTGCCGCATCGCTCATGAACTTGCCCACATTGCTGCTGAGGTCGCGGTTCTTGTTCAGCGACCACGCGGGCCACGCGCCGGTGGCCTTGTCCTGGTTGGCCTTGAGCCACGCGATGCCGAGAGCGATGGGCGTTTCCGCGCGTGCCTTGAGTCGCGGATCGGCCACTCGCGGATCGGCGGCGGTTGTTTCCTCCAGCACCAGCACGGCCAAACCGGTCGCGTAGCCGTCCGGGCGCGTGATCAGCGGCGTATCGTCCATGCGCTTCCATGTGCCCAGGTCGGTCAGGCTCCATCCGCCCTCGGCGCGCTGGCGGGCGTAGAGGTCGTCAAGCAGCTTGCTGCGCTGGGCTGCCGTCATTACGCCGGGAAACCAGTTGGAAGCCCACAGCGCGACCACCTTGTTGAGCAGCGGCTGTGCTTCATAATGGCTGCTCAGATAGGCGGTGAGGGCGGCCAGGTTGGCGGCGATCTTTGGGTCGTTGCGATAGTTGTCGGGCGCCTTGCCCACGGCCACGGCCATCAGCGCTGCGCCGTGATACTCCGACTCCGGCGACTCCCAGGGCGTGTAATGGAAGTTCTGCCACACCCATGCGCCGGTGGTTGGTCCGCTGGTAGACTGCAGCGCCCAGGCATTGTCGAAGGCGGTACGCGTGGTCGGGCCGAGGTGACCCTGGCGCTGGTCGTAGCTGGAAAGGATGATGGAGTTGAGCACCGACTCGGCATTGCGCGACTCCACTTCCTTGCCCGCGCCTGAAGTCGAGTCGGAGTAAAACGGAGCCATCTGGTTCCACATGCTCACGCGCTTGTCGATGCTGGCCAGCATCACCTGCTCGGCGATCGACGGCCCTTGCTCACTTAGATCATGGCGCAGCGCGGGCCGCGCCAATCCGTACGTGGCCTGCGTGTGGCAGGAGATGCACAGCGTTCCGTGGTCCTTTTGCGCGCGGTCCCACCCCTGCCAATAAATCTCGCGGCCATCCAGATAGCGCGCGGCGGCTTCGCGATCCCAGCCCGCCGCCGTGGTTGCTTCGACGGGCTTGCCCGCGGCGCGCGCCCCACGGGCCGGCAGTCCGGACAGCGTGAAGAAGGCTGTCGCGGCCACGGCGCAACCCATCAGCAGGAAGGCCGGGAGCGGTCTGGTCCAGAACGGGTTGATCGTCATGCGTGCGACCTCCGGGCAAAAGCTACGGGCAGGCTAGAACTCGTCGGACGTCTCAGGAGGAAGCCGGTTCCAGGGAAACGCGGCCTGTTCACAAGCATAAATCAAAAGTGGCGGCAATCGAGGCAATCTTTCCGCGGGTTGGGGCTGCCGGCGTGTTTGTAGAATTGAGCTATGCCCGGACACATCGGAATCGTCGCCTGCTCCGCCGAGGGCGCGTCGCTCTGCTATCGAACCATTTGCGTGGAAGGCGCACAGTTGCTGGGGCCGCACGCGCATCCGGAAGTCTCCTTGCACTCGCACTCGCTGGCCGACTACATGGAGTGCATCTACAAGGGCAACTGGCAGGGCGTGGCCGAGCTGATGCTTTCTTCGGCGCGCAAACTGGCCGCCACCGGCGCCGATTTCCTCATCTGTCCGGACAACACCATCCACCAGGCCTTCCATTTTGTCGAACCGCACTCGCCGTTGCCCTGGCTCCACATTGCCGAGGTGGTTGCCGATGAGGCTGTGGGGCGCGGCTTTCGACGGATTGGAATTATTGGAACGCGTTGGCTTGTGGAGAGCGAAGTGTATCCGGAAAAGCTCGGCGCGCGTGGGTTGGATTTCCTGCGTCCGAATGCCGAGGAGCGCGAGGAGACCAATCGCATCATCATGGACGAGCTGGTCTACGGCATCTTCCGGCCAGAGTCGATCGCAGTGTTTCAGCGGGTGATGGAACGGATGAAGGCGGAGGGCTGCGATGCAGTGGTGCTTGGCTGCACGGAGATTCCGCTGATTATGAACGACGCCAACTCGCCGTTGCCAACGCTCGACTCGACGCGCCTATTGGCGGGGGCGGCGCTGCGGCGGGCGGTTGGGGGGCCAACATAGAATCCCTCCAATACAGTTGCTCTCAGTCAACCCGTTTCCCGCGCAATCAACAGCCGGGCGCGCTATGCTCAGAGGATGGTGCGCTTCACAGTTCTCGCGTCGGGCTCCAAGGGCAACTCGACGGTTGTCACGGGCGGGCGCACGCGGATTCTTGTGGACGCGGGCCTGAGCTGCCGCGAGCTGTTGCGGCGCATGAAGCTGGCCGGCGAGGCTGCGGAGACGCTGGACGCGATCATCATTACGCACGAGCACTCCGACCACGTGGGGGGTCTGGCGGTAACGGCGCGCAAGCTGGGCATTCCGGTGTACATTACCGAGGGCACCCATCGCGCCTGGATGCGCTGGCTGGCGCCGCGGCGGCAGATGACCTATGCGCAGTGGCTGGAACAGTGCCGCAAGCAGGCAGCGGAACGGCAGGCTGAGGCAGAATGCGTCCAATTCGATGGTGCGAGCGAGACCGACGGGACGAGCGAGGCGGACGAAGGCGACGAAGCGGCGGAGGGCGGTTGCGATTTGCTGGAGCCTGTTTCGCCGGGGATGGACACCGCGTCCGAGCCGGACCCGGAAACGGACACGGAGGCGGCATCGCCCCAGCGAGTCCCCTCGCGCAAGGAGGAACCTACGTGGTTACCCTCCGTACAATATTTTCAGGCCGGCCAGCCATTTGAGATCGGCGATATCGCCGTCAGCCCCTTCACCATTCCCCACGACGCCGCCGATCCGGTGGGTTTTGTCTTCCGCGCCGAAGGGGTGCGGATGGCCCACGCCACGGACCTAGGCTACATTCCGCCCAACGTGAAGGCGCAGCTGAAGGCCGTCGACCTGCTGCTGCTGGAATCCAACCACGACCTGGAAATGCTGCGCGACGGCCCCTACCCCTGGAGTGTGAAACAAAGGGTACTTTCGCGCGTTGGTCACTTGTCGAACGAAACTGCGTCGGATTTTCTCCAAAATGGGTATGACGGCCAGGCGGCGTATGTGATTTTGGCGCATCTCTCTGAAAGCAATAACCTTCCCGAATTGGCACGGGTAACGGCCGAGCGCGCTCTCAACGGCCGCGCCAGCCTGCTGGCCAACCGGCTCTTGCTTGCCGAGCAACACCAGGCCCTTGAATCTATTTATTTTTAAGTCAATTCAGTTACAATGGTAAGAGACGGGCATCACTCTGTACCAGGTAGTTTGGCAGGGGCGAAGCGTCGAGCGGCCAGGGGGAAATCTGGCCGATCCGGCAGCGAAAAACAAGGCAAATCTGAAACCGAGACCTCGGGTCCGGCATCAGAAGGTTGTTTGCCAAGCCTTGCCACGTGCGCGGCGCAAGACCATAGCGGTCGAACACATCCTTTGCAAAGTGAGTCTTTGATTTTATGGCAAGTACCCTATGCACTGACAGAGTCGCAGGCGCCATTCTGGCAAGCTGGCGTTATGACATTTCCGGGATCTCCCCGGAGATGCGCAAGGACTACGAGCATCACTTCGCCGAGTGCGCTCACTGCCGCGCCCGGCAGAAGTTCCACCGCAGTCTGGATGTAACGCTGGCCGTTCTGACCTCGCTGGCGGTGTTCTTCTTCCTCTTCGCGCTGGCCGTTCTTCATCACATCAAGCCGCTGGAGCACGTGGCCTTCAAGCTGTTGGGCCTTGACCCATTCGACATGTACCACATGCTCATGTCGGCGGCTACGGCCGGGGTTTGTTTCTCGGTAATTGCGTTCGTGCTGGTGCTGACGGCCACGCCGGTGCCAACGTATCTGGGCGGCATTGCCGCCGAGCGCGCGCGTCTGCTCGAAGACCGGTTGCCGGATGCAATCAAGTCGTTGCGGCCGCGGTAGAGAAACTTCACCATGCTGGAATGAGAAGGGCCTCCCGATCGGGAGGCCCTTCGTGTTTACACCGGCCCGAGTTACTTCGCGATCGGTACACGCATATCGCCACCGGTCATTTCCTTGGGCAGGCCTAGCGCGAGAATGTTGAGCAGCGTGGGTGAAATATCGCGCAGCGAGCCGTCGGGGCGCAGGCGGTAGTGCGGGGCGTCTTCCGCGACGTAGATCATGGGCACCGGGTTGGTGGTGTGCGCGGTGTGCGGCCCGCCGGTTACGGGGTCCTTCATCAGCTCGGCGTTGCCGTGGTCGGCGGTGATGAGCCAGGCGCCGTTGCGCTCCTTCACGGCTTTATAGATGCGGCCTAACTGCGCGTCAACGAACTCACAAGCCCGGATGGTCGGTTCGAGCTTGCCCGAATGTCCCACCATATCAGCGTTGGCGAAGTTGGCGACAATCAAATCGAAGGCCGTGTCGTTGATGGCTTTCACAATGGTGTCGCCGATGCATTCTGCTTTCATCTCCGGCGCCAGGTCATAGGTGGCGACTTTCAGTGAAGGGCAGAGAATGCGTTCTTCGCCGGGGAAAGGAACTTCGATGCCGCCATTGAAGAAGTAAGTCACGTGGGCAAACTTCTCCGTCTCCGCCACGCGCAGGTTGCGCAGTTGGTGCTGACCTAACACGTTGGCCAGGATGTTATCCATGGACTCGGGCGGGATAACTAAGGGTAACTCGTATAACTTGTCGTATTGAGTCATGCACAGGTAGTGCAGGTTCTTGGGAATCTCGCTGCGCGGAATGGTTTCGTCAAGCGACTCCCAGCCGTCCAGGTCGCGGCCACCCTTCTTGTTCAGGCCGCTATCGCGCGCCAGTACGCGGGTGATCTGACGGGCACGGTCGGCGCGGAAGTTGAAGTTGATGCACACATCCTCGTCGCGAATCTGTCCCACAGGCTTGCCCGCGCCATCGACCACGACAAAGGGAATAAGAAACTCGTCCGTCACGCCGTTGTTGTAGCTCTCCTTGATCCGCGCAACGGGATCGGGATAGGCGCCGCCCTCGGCCTTGCCGTTGACCATGGCGTCGAAGGCCTTGCGCTCGCGCTCCCAGCGCTTGTCGCGGTCCATGGCGTAGTAGCGGCCGCTGACGCTGGCAATTTTCCCCACGCCGTATTCGCGCATCTTTTTCTCGAGCGCCGCAATAAAGCCTGCGCCCGAGTTGGGTCCCGTGTCGCGGCCGTCCATGAAGGCGTGAACGAAGACGCGAATGAGGCCGTATTCCTTTGCAGCCCGCAGCAGCGCGTAGAGGTGGTTCTGGTGCGAGTGAACGCCGCCGTCCGAGAGCAGCCCGAACAAATGCAGTTGCCGTCCGCCCTCCTGCGCCCGCTGCATGGCGCGCACAATTTCCGGATTCTTCTTGAATGTGTCAGCCGCGATCAGCGCATCGATGCGCGTGATGTCCATTCGCACAATGCGCCCCGCGCCAATGTTCAGGTGGCCCACTTCGCTGTTGCCCATCTGCCCGTCGGGCAGGCCGACAAAGTGGTCACTGGCCTGGATAAGCGTGTTGGGATACTCGCGTATCAGCTTGTCGTAGGTGGGTTTTTTAGCCAGCGCAATGGCGTTGTCGGCAGTTTCAGCGCGAAAGCCCCATCCGTCGAGGATGGTGAGAACGAGAGGACGCTTTGGGGTGGACACTTGTTGCTTCCTTAATCGCTGGTTCTTTGGCCGGAGTTTTTGTGCTGAGGCAGGAATCCCAGGTCTCAAAATCGAGACCTGGGGCACCCAGTCTTGTGGAACAGGTCGGAAGACTCAGTCGTTGTAATTCAAACCTTCCAGCCCCAGATATACTGCGCCCGATCCCAGTTCTTCTTCA
Source organism: Occallatibacter sp. (assembly GCA_035510955.1). Taxonomy (GTDB): domain Bacteria; phylum Acidobacteriota; class Terriglobia; order Terriglobales; family Acidobacteriaceae; genus Telmatobacter. The sequence goes on from DATKGE010000105.1 coordinate 9,226, forward strand.
ATGCGCAGCAGTTGGTTGTATTTGGCGATGCGGTCGGTGCGGCTGACGGAGCCGGTCTTGATCTGGCCTACGCCGGTGGCTACGGCGAGGTCGGCTATGAAGGTGTCTTCGGTTTCGCCGGAGCGGTGAGAGATGACCGAGGTGTAGCCGTAGCGGCGGCCCAGGTCGATTGCTTCCAGGGTCTCGGTGAGCGTGCCGATCTGGTTCACCTTGATCAGAATCGAATTGCCCACGCCCTCTTCAATGCCGCGTTGCAGCAGCTTGATGTTGGTGCAGAAGATGTCGTCGCCGACCAGTTGAATGCGGCCGCCGAGCTTGTCTGTGAGAATCTTCCAGCCTTCCCAGTCGTTCTCGGCGAGGCCGTCTTCGAGCGAAACGATGGGGTACTGGCGCATCCAGTTGTCGTAGAAGTGCACCATCTCCTCGCTGCTGAGTTCGCTCTTGTCACCCTTCTTGAAGACGTACTTTTTCTTTTCGCTGTCGTAGAACTCGCTGGACGCGGGATCGAGCGCGATGGCAATCTGTTCGCCGGGCTTGTAGCCGGCGGCCTCGATGGCTTCGAGGATGAGCTCGATTGCTTCAGCGTTGGACTTGAGCGAGGGGGCAAAGCCACCTTCGTCGCCCACCGAAGTGTTGTAGCCCTTCTTCTTGAGCACGCCCTTGAGGGTGTGGAAGGTTTCGGCGGCCCAGCGCAGGGCATCGCTGAAGCGCTCAGCGCCGACGGGCATGATCATGAACTCCTGAAAGTCGACGTTCGAATCCGCATGCGCGCCGCCGTTGAGCACGTTCAGCATGGGCGTGGGCAGAATGCTGGCGTTGACGCCACCCAGGTAGCGATAGAGCGGAATCTCCAGCGTCTGGGCCACGGCGCGCGCGGCGGCCAGGGAGACGGCGAGAATGGCGTTGGCGCCCAGCTTGGCCTTGTTGGGTGTGCCGTCGAGAGCGATCATGGTCTGGTCGATGAGGCGCTGGTTGGCCGCGTCCAGGCCCTCCAGTTCAGGCGCGATCACGGTTTCAACATTTTCCACGGCCTGCAGCACGCCCTTGCCGCCGAAATGCGTCTTGTCGCCGTCGCGCAGCTCGACGGCTTCGTGCTCGCCTGTCGATGCGCCCGAAGGCACAATGGCGCGGCCCAGCGCGCCGCTTTCCAGAATCACGTCCGCTTCCACGGTGGGGTTGCCGCGCGAGTCCAGGACCTCGCGGGCACGAATGGCAACAATCTCAGTCATATCGCTCCTCATGATGCGGTGCTGCAGCCGGTCATTTAATTTGGGACGGCGATCCACGGCAAGCATTTCTCCGGCGGCGCTTTGAATCGAGTTCAGAAGCTGCTGCACGTGGGAAAAATCCTCTCCGTCCAAAGGCAAAAATTGTGCGTCTACCGTATGGATTCTAGCAAACCGGGGAGCGCGCACCGGTGTGGCGGCGGTCACACCAGGCCAAGTGGCTGCAATCATGGCGTCTGCATGGCGACTGTTAACCTTGTTGATTCGTAGCGCGCAGGGAACCTATGCGGGCGAGTGTGGACAAGCGTCCAGGGGCCGGCGCTAATCTTAATCTGGGAGGGTCAGCGCAGGAAGACATTTCTCTCCGCCTGCGAAACTCTCCCGCTCTGACGGGGTCTATGGAAGGAACGGGATTTCCCCTCGCACCTCCGCCCGCACCCCGCCCGCACCAAGGAGCGCCTCGGAAACGGGGCGCTTCTCGAAAAAAGGAGTACCCCACAATGAATCGTCGAATGCAGCGGTCGATTCCTCTGCTGGCTCTGTTTGTCGCATCGGTCGCCGTACTGGCAGCGCAGGACGCGAGCCAGGCGGGTTCGCAGCAGAACCCCTACCATGGCGTTTCCCATCCGCCTGCGGACGACACCATTGTTACCACCAGCATTCCGGAGGCCAAGCCTCCAGCCGGGCAGCCACTGAATGCGCAGCCCGCCGCGCCTGATGCGGTTCAGCCCGCGCAGCCTGCAACGCAGCCGGCTTACGTCGATCCGGCAGCGGCAAATGCGCCAGTTCCCGGCGCGCCGTATGCACCGCAGCCGGCGCCGGTCGATGGCGCGGCGAACCATCCGGCTCCGGAAGGGGTGGACGGCACCGACGACGGCATTGTGCGGGTCGCGCCTTCCCACCCGGCCGACCAGCCGGCCTTGAATCAACGCGAATATGCGAATGATCCTCACGGGGACGCTGGCGGGGACCCTGACGCGGACATTGTTCATCCGCATCCGCTGCGCCCCGGGGAACTGCAGGCAGGCGCCAGCATTCGCGTCCACCTGCTCGATCGGCTGTCGACGGCGGAAACGGAGAAGGGCGAACCCTTCCGCACGCGCGTGGCAAACGACGTGTTGCAGGGCGGCCAGGTGGTAATTCCGGCAGGAACTGAGATTGATGGCCGGGTAGTAGAGGTTTCAAGCGGCCACGCCGGCGGGCACGGCAGCATGCGCCTGGAGCCGGAAGCGGTCATCCTGCCCAACGGCGACCGTTTTCGTCTTCACGCCGATGTCGCGGGTACTTCCGGCACGCGCACCCATGTGGCCGGTGAGGGAACCATCGTTCCCAACTCGCGCATCAAGCGGGACGGCGTTGAATACGGCGGCGCAGTGGGCGCGGGCGTGGTCACGGGAGCCATTGTGGGCGGGCCGGTGGGCGCGCTGACGGGCGGCCTGATTGGCGCGGGCGCGATCACGGTGCATCTGTTGATGAACCATCCGCAGGCCACGCTGGAACCGGGGACGACGCTGATCTTTATGCTGACCGACCCGTTGTACCTGAGCAGGACGGTTGCCAGCGGTAACTGAAGCTCTTCGCGCCCGCTCCGAGGTTTGTCGTTCCCCGTTGTTCTGGAGGGAGCAGTGGCCTCCAGGCCACTGAAAAATCTGTTTCGGATAGCAGGGCTTCAGCCCCGGGCCTTTTGTGCGCATCTCCGAGATTTCCAGGCCGATTCAATTGCGGGGAAATCCTCCGGGGCTAGAGCCCGCGCAATCTCGACCTTTCTCAGTCGCCTGAAGGCCACTGCTCCCTCCGTTATTAGAAGTTCCTGTCCAACCCCCTTCGCTTTCGACAGGCCGCATCGTGCATTGGCCTGCTAAACTCCCTTTTGCAATCGAGGGGGAACCAGATGGCCGAAATTCAGTTGGTTGGAGTGGTGGGTGCGGGGACCATGGGCTCGGGTATCGCCCACGTCTTCGCCCGCGCCGGCTTCCACGTGCTGCTCTGTGATGTAGAGCAGCGCTTTCTCGACCGCGCCCTGGCGCAGATCCGCACCAACCTGGGCCGCGAAGCCGCCAAAGGCAAGATGTCCGAAGCCGAGATTGAGCCGGCGCTGGCGCGCATTACGGCGACGGTGGACCGCGAGGCGCTGTCT
>DATKGE010000106.1:0-29835 GCA_035510955.1 Occallatibacter sp.
GTTCCAGTGGATGGCCTCAAGATAATCGCGTACAAACTGCTTGTCAAAGGAGGGCTGTGCGCCGCCCGGCTTCCATGCGGCAGCCTCCCAAAAACGCGAGGAGTCCGGCGTCAACACCTCATCGGCAAGCATAATCCCTTCTGCCGTTCTGCCGAACTCGAATTTTGTATCGGCCAGAATCAGCCCGCGGGATTCGGCGTGTTCGGCGGCCTTCGCGTAGATGGCCAGCGTCAGCCTGCGCAATTCCGCGGCGTCGGCAGCGCCCAGCAGTTCCTCGGTGGCCGCAAACGAAATGTTTTCGTCGTGCGCGCCGTCCTGGCTTTTGGTGGCGGGAGTGAACAGGGATTGCGGAAGTCGCGATCCGTCTTGAAGACCGGCAGGGAGTGGAATTCCACTGACTGTCCCGTCGGCCTGGTACTCCTTCCATCCCGATCCGGCCAGGTAGCCGCGCGCCACGCACTCGACGGGAAACATATTCGCCCGCTTCACCAGCATCGACCGGCCTTCCAACTGGTCTGCATACGGCATCAGAGCGACGGGGAACTGATTGACGTCGGCCGTGATCAGGTGGTTGGGAACCAGGCCTGAAAGAAGGTCGAACCAGAACAGCGAAATCTGCGTGAGAATCTTCCCTTTGCCGGGAATGCCTGTGCCCAGCACATGGTCGAAGGCCGAGATGCGGTCGGTGGCCACCAGCAGCAGAGCGCCGTCGACTTCATACAGATCGCGCACTTTGCCGCGGCCCAGCAAGGGTGTTGCACCCAGGTTCGTTTTCAACAAAGCTGTCACCGGTGGGCCATACCTCGGAGGAAAGAGAATGGAGGAAACTGAATCTCCGATTTTCGAGGGTGCGCCGCGCTTTGTCAATGCGCCGGCCAGTGGAAGAAAAGCACCCGTGAGCGGCCTTCAACGAAGACCGGAATGGGCACAGATTCACGCGCCAGGCGGGCGATAAAAAAGTCACTCACCTGTGTGACGGCTGTCACGGAACGAACCTCGGGAATGGGAGACACTCCAGTTGTCAACATGGTTCGGGGGCACGTAAGAAGGCCCTCTTTGAGCCGGGTGACACGAGGCGGCAGTGGACAGGGGAAGCCGCGGCAGCTTCGTTCATACTGGGATCGCCAGTAGCCGCGCGCTATCGACCTCCAGCGCCGGCTACTGGTTCCCACTCGATCTGACTTGCGAAACGCGAGCGCCTCTGAAGCGAAGAGTTCCTTCGGGGGTGTATTTTTTGCCAGTGCTCAAAGGCCGGATATCTCCAACCAGCATTACCTGCTGGAGAAAACAAACTCGTTACCATCGGGATCTTTGAATTTGGCCATCGTGCCCCAGGTCTCCTTCTTTGGTTCCGCAGTCAGTTCCACGCCTTTGGACTTGAGAAGGTTCGCGGTCGCGAATACATCGTCGCACCAAAAGGTCAGCGGTTGAAAGCCGCCAATGCGGCTTTCATGGCCGGGAGGCGTGAAGAGCGCAAGGTTTACATCGGAGCCAGGGATCAACAATTCAATCCATCGCTGGCCGGGTCCGAAGGCTTGATCGGTAGCTACCTTGAATCCCATCTTCTCGCTGTAGAATTTCAGTGCTCGATCCTGGTCGCTGACTGGAATGGTAACAATCTTGATGCCGCGTATCATCGCGTCCTCCTGATTTAGGTTCTCAGAACTTGCTGAGATTCTCGGAATATATTCGCGCAGAGTTGGCGATGCAATCTGGTAGAAATTGCTATAGTAACGGTTGGGATAGCCATGCCATCGATTGACGACTATGTGACCGACGTATTGATGCGCGACCTGGTCGGACATGACAAGCGGCCGGTCAGTTTTCTTGTGTATTTATGGCTCGCATCCGAGCAAGCACGCAGAGGGGTAGCCGTCCAGATCAGCTACCAGGAACTGGCGGAGTCGATTGGGGTATCGAAAAGTTCCGTCCAATCCGCAGTGTTGTGGCTTGTGCGACGAAAGCTGGTCCTGGTGAGCAAGGCCACGGTGACAGCGACTCCACGCTATAAAGTTCAGACCCCGTGGAGAGGATAGCAGTGCCCTTCAGCAGCGAGCTTTCACATCTATGCCGTAGCGCGCTGCTGCTCATGACCGCCCAGCCGCACGCTCACCACCTTCGAAACGCCCGGCTCCTGCATCGTCACGCCATAAATCATGTCGGCGGACTGCATCATGCGCTTGGAGTGCGTCACTAGCAGGAACTGCGTGTCGGTGCTGAGCGTGTGCAGCAGGTCGGCGAGCCGGCCCACGTTGGTCTCGTCCAGCGGGGCATCCACTTCGTCGAGCACGCAGAAGGGGCTGGGCTGGAACTGGAAGATGCCGACCAGCAGCGCCAGCGCGGTCAGCGCCTTTTCGCCGCCCGAGAGCAGCAGCACATTCTGCAGCTTCTTGCCCGGCGGCGAGGCCACAATTTCGAGGCCGCTCTCCGCCTGGTTCTCTGCGTCGGTAAGCCGCAAGAATGCCTGCCCGCCCTGGAACAGCCGCGAGAAAACCTGGGCAAAGTTCTCGTTGATGCGCGCAAAGGCCTCGTCGAATTTCGTCCGCGAAATCTGATCGATCTCCTTGATCGTCTCCTGCGTGTTCTCGATCGACTCGATCAGGTCCTTACGCTGCGTTTCGAGGAAGCTGTGCCGCTCCGCCGTCTCCTTGTACTCGTCCAGAGCCATCATGTTCACCGGACCCATCTGCTCGATTCTTTGCCGCAGAGTCCGGCAGGTTTCCTCTTCGGCGGCCAGCGGTCCGCCATCCAGCCGCACGATTTGCTCATCGGCGCGCAACACCTGCGCCGCAAGGTTCACCTCGGCGAGGCAACTGGCCTCCACATGCTCCACGTCGGAGCGCAATTTGGCAACCAGGCTGGAACGATTGGCGCGGTCCTCGCGCAACTGGTCGAGCGCTGCCCTCGCCGTCTTCAATTGTGTCTCGATTTGCGCCAGCTGATGGCGCAATGCCTGCGACTGCTCCGCCAGCGTGTGCGCCAGGGTTAGCGCTTCCGCGCGCACACTAGCCAGCTCCTTCTGGCGGCTCGCAAGCGAAGCGCTCTCCGCAATGCGCTGCTCGCGCTCCGTTTCGGCTGCCGTGCGCTGCTGCTCGATGGCCAGCACGCGCCGCTCCAGGTCGGCATGGAGCCGGTCAATTCTCTGGAATGCTGCCTCGGCGCCACGCCGCCGCTCTTCCAGGCCGGCCAGCTGCGCAGTCACCTGGGCAGCTTCCTGCTGCAAGCCCTCGCGCTTCTGCCGCGCCAGGGCAAGCTGTGCCTGCAGCTCATCGAGAGACGCCTCAGCCTGCGCATGCTCCGCTTCCAGGCGCGCGGTCTCCTCGCGCTTCTCGTCGATGGAGGTGCGCTTCACCTCGCGCGCATCCTTGTTGCGCGCCGCCTGCAGAGTCCACTCCTGCAGGCGCCGCTCGACGCGCTGAACCTCCGCTTCCATCTGCTTCAGCGCCGCGCCCTGGTTGGCTGCCTCGGTCTCCGCCTGGCGCCGTTCCGCGCTGCTCACTTCCAGTTGCGCAGCCATCTCCTCAATGGTGCGGGTCAGAGTCGCCGCTTCCATCTCCGCCCGCGCCAGGGCGATCTCCAGTTTGCCCAGCTTGTTTTCTGCCTCGCGCAACTCGCGCTTCAGCGCCAGTGGTCCTTCACTGGCCGGCTTGCCGCCGGTTACCGTCGCATTGTGAAAACACTCGCCCCCTGCGGTAAGGAAAAATGCCTGCGGATGCTGCAATGCCAGCCGATGGGCTTCCGTTGAATCCTCCACGAGATAGCCGTGCTTGAGCTTGGGCAGGATGGTCTCCAGCGACCGGCCAAAGCCGTTTAACACGCGAATCGAGTCCTTCAACGGCGTCAGTCCCGGCCCGGAGATCGGATTCTCATCTTCCTTGAACAGTGCGCCCTGCTCCGCGGGATGAATCAGAAACGTGGCCCGTCCATCCACGCCGGACTTCAGCAGCCGCACGCCCTCTTCGGCGGCCACCCAGCTCTCGACCACGACATAATTGAGCTCTTCGCGCAGGAATTCGTCTACCACGCCCTCATGCTCGCCGCTCACCTCAAGGAAGTCGGCGAGCGTGCCCACCGGCGCCATTCCCTGGCCCAGCGCACCGGGCTTCAACAGCCGCCGCACCGTGTCGGTGGAGTAGCTGTGATTGCGAATCAGCGCGTGCAGCGAGTCGCGCCTGCCGGCAACCGTGGCCTGCTCTCCGCGCAATTGGTTGGCGTGGGCGCGTTGTGCGTCTTCCGCGGCGCGTTTTGTCTGCAGCGATTCACGCAGAGCCCCAATCTCGCTCTCCAGCCGCTGCAGCGCGTCAGCCGCGGATTCAAAGCGAAGCTTCACCTGCCCGCTTTCCACGCCCAGGCTCTCCTGCTCATTGCGCGCCTGCCCCATCTCCGCTTGCAGCCGCTCCGCCTCGCGCTCCAGAGCAGCCAGACTCTCTTCCGCCTGCGCGGACTGGTTGCGCGCGTTCCCGGCCAGGGTCAGCAGGTGCATGACGTGCCGCCGCGTCGATTCCAACTGGCGCTCAGCGGAATAAACCTCTTCCGCAGCCGTCCGCGCCTCCTGCTGGCTCGCCTCCACCTTCTGGCGAAAGGCCCGCGCCTCACTGGCCGCAGTCTCAAGAAACGCATGCTGCTGCGCCCGCTCTTCCGCAATTCCGCCGAGCTGTGATCGAGTAACTTCGAGCTCCGCAACGGCCGCTGCGATTCGTCCTTCCAGATCGCTCACCCGCTCGGTGTTGGCGCGCTCACGTGCTGTGGCTCGCTCCAACTCCACAGCCGCCTCGCTGGCGCGATTCTGTGCCTCCTGCACCTCACGGTCAAGCTCGTAGCCGCGCTCAGTGAGTGAGTGCTGATTGGTCTCAAGTTCGCCAATCTCCGCGGCCGAACCGTTGATGCGCCCAGACAAGGCGCCAATCTCCCGTTCCAGCCGCGCCTGTTCCGCATCCATCAGCGCCATGCGGCTGGCCAGCACCACGCGCAACCGGTCGCGCAACTCGTCGCGGACCGCGGCAAACCGCTCCGCCTTGGCCGCCTGCCGCTTCAGGCTGTTCATCTGCCGCGTGACTTCTTCAAAAATGTCGTCCACGCGGGCAAGGTTCTGTTTGGCGCTCTCCAGGCGCAACTCGGCCAGCCGCTTCTTGGTCTTGAAGCGCGTAATCCCCGCCGCTTCCTCAATGATGGCGCGCCGGTCGTGCGGCTTCGAGCTGAGCAGTTGGCCAATGCGCTCCTGCCCAATGATGGCGTAGCTCTCCGGCCCCAGACCCGTGCCCATGAAAATGTCCTGAATGTCGCGCAGCCGGCACAGCTTGCCGTTCAGCAGGTATTCGCTTTCGCCGGTGCGGAACAGCCGCCGCGTAATGACGATCTCGCCCTTCTGCGGCGTGCGCTGAAATTTGCGGCGGCGAATCTTGAGCACCACCGCCTGCGGTCCGCCAACTTCGGCGTTGGGCGCCGCGGCTGGTTGCTCAGGCGCATCCTCATCCAGCACTTGCCCCGGCTGCTCCGCGGCAATTATCTCGTCAGCCTCCACTGCCCGCTGCCGGCGCATCTCGTCCTCATCCCAGTCGGCCGGGCCGTCGTGCTCAACCATCACCTCCGGCTCCACCGGCACCGGTCCCTCGTATGCCTCAGGATCGACCATGGTCAGCGTTACCTCGGCCATCCCCAGCGGCTTGCGGTCGCGTGTTCCGGCGAAGATCACATCCTGCATGTTTGTGCCGCGCAGCGACTTGGCGCTCTGCTCGCCCAGCACCCAGCTCACCCCATCAAGAATATTGGACTTGCCGCATCCATTCGGGCCCACTACCACGGCTATGCCCGCTCCCGGCACGCTCAACTCCGTCCGGTCGCAAAAGCTCTTGAAGCCGAGGATATGGATTTTCTTTAGTTTCAGCATCTTGACTCCGAGTGCCTGAGGCCGTGCGCAGCGTTGATCAATAAAGCGGCGGATGCATTTTCAAGCCGCTCGGATGGCGAAGAATATTGCCACCCAATTACAGACTGTAAGCAGCCTTGGGGTCAGGGTCAACCGCAGGCGGCGGGGTTTTTGTGGATAAGAGAGGCCGGAATTCCGCTTAATTCGAATTGCTCATATCCAGACAAATGATTGGCCATTCTTGAAGTATTTCGAGCCGGTTTCCCACAGCCGGAGGGCCGTTGGCCGCCTTGGGTTGGGCCGACAGGAATCGGGAACCCTTGAGCCTGCTCACACAGACGATTTCTGCTTGAGCCTGGAAGCCACGGGCCCAGCGTGGATCGGGTCATGATCGTTCTAGTCCACATACTCATTCGTTAGATGTCAAATTCATGGTCGCGGTTCGGAGAAGACCTCCGTGCGGAAACTCTCTGAATCATCCGTCGCAAATGAACCCGAGGCCGCGCCCGACAGCGACAGCGGTTCCACAATTGCTGCCCCCGAAACCACTGCTCTCATGTGGCTCTTTCCAAGAAAAAGCCACCCATCGCGGCGCCACAATGGGCATGGAAATTTTGGCGCCGCTTTAGGCCACCATTCCTTCACCCATTTTGCAAATGCCGGCTCCGGCGTTATTCTGCGCTTGCCTAACTTCAATTTACGGCGGAATATATTCGGTGCGTCCGTTCCCCGTTCCGGACGCGGCGTCAAGGAGGTCTGTGTATTCCTGGGATCAGCATGGGCCGCCCATTGCGGAGATCGATGTCCTATGGATTACCGCGGGCCTCGGTTGCGACGGCGATACAATCGCCATGACCGCGGCCACCCAGCCCAGCATCGAAGACATCGTCCTGGGGGGCATGCCCTGGATCCCCAAAGTCAACTTCCATAATCCCTTTCTATCTTCTGAAAATGGCGACGATTTCCTGCGCCGCTTTCATCTCGCGGCGGAGGGAAAGCTGGAGCCCTTCATCCTGGTCATCGAGGGCTCCATCCCCGATGAGACAAACAAGGCCGAAGGCTATTGGGCGTCGCTCGGCACCGATTCCAGGACCGGCCAGCCCATCACCACCTGCGCGTGGATCGACCGCCTCGCGCCCCATGCCTGGGCAGTCATCGCCGTGGGAACCTGCGCCACCTATGGCGGAATCCACGCCATGGAGGGCAATCCAACCGGATGCATGGGCCTTCCCGACTATCTCGGCTGGCAATGGAAATCGAAGACCGCCATTCCCATTGTCTGCGTGCCGGGTTGCCCGGTGCAGCCGGACAATTTCATGGAGACGCTGCTTTATCTGCTTTACATGTCTGTGGGACGCGCCCCCATGATTCCCCTGGACGAAGCGCTGCGGCCCACATGGCTGTTTGGCAGTACGGTGCACGAAGGCTGCGACCGAGGAGGTTATTACGAGCAGGCCCAGTTTGCAGAGCAGTACGGTTCTCCGCTGTGCATTGTGAAGCTGGGTTGCTGGGGGCCGGTTGTGCAATGCAATGTGGGCAAGCGCGGCTGGATGGGAGGCATCGGCGGCTGTCCGAATGTTGGCGGAATCTGCATCGGTTGCACCATGCCCGGCTTCCCCGACAAGTTCATGCCCTTTATGAACCAGCCGCCCGGCTCGCTGCTTTCTTCTGCAGCCGTTCAAACTTACGGGCGAGCCATTCATGCATTGCGCAAGTTTACCCAGTCCTCGCTCAACAAGGCGCCAAGCTGGCGCCGCAATCGAACTATACCTGCTGGTTAGAACTCACATCAAAGTCAAAAGTAGATCGATTTGTCTCCAACGGAGTAACCCATGGCGCTGCTCTCACAATCTGAAAGAAGGCCGCATCCGCCGTTCGATGAGCAACAGGCCGAGAGTCCGCCTGAGCTGCCCGATCTCGAAGAAGCCGAAGCGCTGTTGCTGGAGCTGGCCAGCGTCTTCTCGAGTTCGCTCGATGCCTCCGCGGCCACTCCCGATCAGTCCGCATTGGCCTCCGATGCCGTCGATTCCAATCTCGAGGCCAGATACCGCGCGCTTCTCGAGCAGATTCCCGCAGTCGTCTTCATGGCCTATCTCGATCGCGGCGTCAGCGAGGCATACGTCAGTCCGGAAATCGAAGCGGCCCTGGGCTACTCGCGCGAGGAGTGGCTCGAAGACCCCGTTCGCTGGTACGAACACATTCATCCCGACGATAAAATCCGCTGGAGCATGGAAGCAGCGAGCATGTTTCTCTCCGGCAATCCGCTGCGGTCTTCTTACCGCGTGATTGCGCGCGACGGCCGCGTCGTCTGGTTCCACTGCGACGCCCGCATGGTCCGCCGCCCCGACGGCCAGCCCTGGTTCATTCACGGCGTGGCCTTCGACATCTCCGACCTCAAGCACACGGAAAAAGCGCTGCAGCAGGAGCGCAACTTTGTCTCCGCGATTCTCGACACCGTCGGCGCGCTGGTCACCGTGCTCGATCCCGATGGGCGCATCGTGCGCTTCAATCGCGCCTGCGAGCTCACCACCGGCTATTCGCTTGAAGAAGTCCTCGGCAAGCGAATCTGGGACATCTTTGTTCTGCCCGAAGAGGTCGAGCGCTTCAAGGCCGTCTTCTCGCATCTCAGCGTCGACCAGCTTCCCCAGGACTATCAAAGCCACTGGGTCACGCGCCACGGCACGCAGCGGCTCATTGCCTGGTCAAGCACCATGCTGCCCGGCAGCGACGGCACTCCTGGTCACATCATCGCCACGGGAATCGATATCACCGAGCGCGAGCAGTTGGAGCGCGCGGTGCTGAACATAAGCGCCAGGGAGCAGCGCCGCATTGGCCAGGACCTGCACGACGGCCTCGGCCAGCACCTCACCGGTATTGCCTTCATGGCCAAGGTTCATGAAGAGAACCTGGCCGCGAAGCAGGTGACCGAAGCCGCTGAAGCAGCCAAGATCGTGCGTCTTGTGAATGAAGCCATCCACAAGACCCGCGAGCTGGCGCGTGGCTTGCTCCCCGTGGTTTCTGAAGCGCACGGACTGATGTCTGCCCTTGAACTCTGGGCGGCCGAGGTCGAGGATCTATTCGGCATCTGTTGCCGTTTCCAGTGCGAGCCGCCGGTCCTCATCCACGATGACGGGATGGCAACGCACCTTTACCACATCGCCCAGGAAGCCGTGAACAACGCCCTCAAGCACGGGCACGCGCGCAACATTCTCATTCGGCTGGCAGCTGAAAACAAATGGGGCACGCTCAGCGTCACCGACGACGGCATCGGCATCCCGGAAGATCGCGGCAACACGCACGGCATGGGCCTGCACATCATGAGTTATCGAGCGGGTATGATTGGCGGCAGGCTTGAAGTCCGGCCCAAAGCTGACCGGGGAACAGAAATCAGTTGCCTGTTTCCCATGCAATCGATCCAATAAACTGCGGAGCGGACCATGAATACCATTGCGGAAAAACCGGCAACTACGCTCAAGAAGACGGTACTCATTGTCGACGATCATCCGCTCATGCGTCAGGGGCTCTCGCTGCTCATCAACCAGCAGCAGGATATGCAGGTGTGCGCCGAGGCCGAGGAGGCGCAGGCCGCCATGCAGGCCATCGCGCAGAAGAAGCCCGACATCCTGATCCTTGACATCTCGCTCAACGGCCCCGACGGCCTGGAACTACTGAAGACCATTCGCGCCTCCGACCCCGGCCTGCCTGTCCTGATTCTTTCCATGCACGACGAGGCCATTTACGCCGAGCGCGCCCTCCGTGCCCGCGCCAACGGCTATATCATGAAGCACGAAGCTACAGAGAAGGTGCTGGTGGCCCTGCGCCGCATCCTCAACGGCGAAGTGTATTTGAGCGACCGCATGTCCAACAAGATGCTGCAGCAATTCATCGGCGGCACTCCGTCGCTGATCCAATCCCGCATCTCATCGCTCTCCGACCGCGAACTCGAAGTCTTCTGCCGTATCGGGGAAGGCCGCGCCACGCGAGAAATCGCCGAAGAGCTCCACCTGAGCATCAAGACCGTTGAAACCTACCAGGCCCACATCAAAGAGAAGCTCGCCCTGCGCAGCGGCCGCGAACTGATTCAGCACGCCATCCAGTGGAAGATCAACGAGAAGACCGCATGAGCCGTTGCATACGCGCGTTCGCCATTACCGCCACTGACTGGCTGACTTGCTAACTTCGCGCAGCGAGGGCTAGCTCGCTGCACTGGTTCCAAAGCGATCCACCTTCCTCCCTTTTGCACCCTTCAACTTGCACCTCAAATAGAGATTTGTTTCCTGATCGCCCCACCGCCCCGCATCGGGGAATCCCTTACCCAACACCAGGCACAAAGTATGAGTAAAGAATAGGGCCGGTCCCTCTTGCGACTCTGTCACGGTGTCTGTTCGGATAGCAGCGGTCGATGAGATCGCTTTCCCTCTCGCTTTGCTCAAGGCCCGTCCCGTCCATGCAAATCCTGTGGAATGGAGGGGCAACAGACAGCAGAGTGTTCGCATCAGATCATGTTTCATCGGAGGTCCCGCTCCAATCCAAGCCCTACGGAGCGGGGGAAATTTCGGCGAGAATTACCCCTGATCGCCGCGTGCGGCCGGCGCACCAACGGATAGGGCGCGCACATCGTTTGCGCGTTTCGATCAGGTCGAACTGCGTCTTAAGCTATCGCCGAAAGGCGCGATTTACGCGATCGAAGCAAGCCCACCCTGCACGCAAAAAAGGAGAATCAGGGTCATGACACCAACAACAGCTCCTTACGGTCGAGTCACTCAGAAAAAACCCGCGGTTGCCGAACTGCACATTGTGTGGATCACCGCCGGCCTGGGGTGCGACGGAGACTCGGTTTCCATCACCGCGGCCACTCAGCCAAGTATTGAAGACGTTCTGCTCGGCGCCATCCCCGGCCTGCCCAAGGTCCACCTGCACAATCCAGTGCTCGCCTACGAAAACGGTGACGACTTCATGAAATTCTGGTACGACGCCGCGGCGGGAAGGCTCGATCCCTTCGTGCTTGTCGTTGAGGGATCCATTCCCAACGAAAAGATCAAGAAGGAAGGCTACTGGGCAGGGCTCGGAACCGATCCCAACACCGGTCAGCCCATCACCACGAATGAGTGGATTGATCGCCTCACGCCCAAAGCTCTCGCCGTCATCGCCTGCGGAACCTGCGCGACTTACGGCGGCATTCATGCCATGGAAGGCAATCCCACCGGCTGCATGGGACTGGCCGACTATCTCGGGTGGGATTGGAAATCCAAGGCCGGCCTGCCCATTGTGAACGTGCCCGGCTGCCCGGTGCAACCGGATAACTTCATGGAGACCGTCCTCTATCTGCTCTATCAGGTCGCCGGGCTCGCGCCCATGATTCCGCTTGACGACCAGTTACGGCCCACCTGGCTCTTCGGCAAGACGGTGCATGAGGGTTGCGACCGCGCCGGCTATTACGAGCAAGGCGACTTCGCCACCAGTTATGGCTCTCCCAAATGCATTGTCAAGCTGGGATGCTGGGGCCCTGTCGTCAATTGCAACGTGCCCAAGCGCGGCTGGATGGCCGGCATTGGCGGTTGCCCGAATGTGGGTGGCATCTGCATCGGCTGCACCATGCCCGGCTTCCCTGATAAGTTCATGCCCTTTATGGACGAGCCTCCCGGCGGCAAGTTATCGAGCAACGCCATCGGCGTCTATGGCAAGGCAATTCGCGCTCTGCGCAGCATGACCAATGCGACCGTCAACAAAGAGCCCAAGTGGAGGCATCCTCGCCCCGAACTCACCACTGGCTACCGCCCAAGTTCCAACTAACCCCGCAAAAGGAGACGCTACGATGGCAACGATTACTACCACCCGGACCGAGGATGCCGTTGACAAGAGCCAGTTAGTGGAAATGAATTGGGATCCTATTACCAGGATCGTTGGCAGCCTGGGCATCTTTACCAAAATCGACTTCGGCAAACGCAAGGTTGCGGAATGTCACAGCACTTCTTCAATCTTCCGCGGCTACAGCATTTTCATGAAAGGCAAGGATCCGCGCGATGCGCACTTCATCACCAGCCGCATTTGCGGCATCTGCGGAGACAACCACGCCACCTGCGCTACCTATGCGCAAAATATGGCTTTCGGCGTGCGCCCTCCGGCCATCGCCGAATGGATCGTCAACCTAGGCGAAGCCGCGGAATACATGTTCGACCACAACATTTTCCAGGACAACCTGGTCGGCGTGGATTTCTGCGAAAAAATGGTCAAGGAAACCAACCCCGGCGTGTGGGAAAAGGCAGAGAAAACCGCGGCCCCGCACGCTGAGTTGCATGGTCACCGCACCATCGGCGACATCATGAAGGCCCTCAATCCATTCACCGGAGCCTTCTATCTCGAGGCGTTGCAGGTCAGCCGCATGACGCGCGAGATGTTCTGCCTCATGGAGGGCCGCCATGTTCATCCATCCACTCTCTATCCCGGCGGCGTAGGAACTGTGCCCACCGTGCAACTGTTCACGGACTACATTGTCCGCCTGATGAAGTATGTGGAATTCATGAAGAAAGTTGTGCCGCTGCATGACGACCTCTTCGATTTCTTCTATGAAGCCCTCCCCGGTTACGAAGAGGTCGGGCGCCGGCGCATCCTGCTCGGTTGCTGGGGATCGTTCAACGACCCCGATGTGTGCGACTACACCTACGCCAAGATGACCGACTGGGGCCGCAGCATGTTTGTAACTCCCGGCGTGATTGTCGACGGCAAACTTGTCACCACAGACCTGGTCGACATCAACCTGAACATCCGCATCCTGCTGGGCAGTTCCTATTACGACGACTGGGATAATGCCCAGACCTTCGTCAAGCAGGATCCGCTTGGAAATCCTGTCGATCAGCGCCACCCGTGGAACCAGAGCACCTTCCCCAAGCCGCAGAAGCGCGACTTCAAGGAGAAATACACCTGGGTCATGTCGCCGCGCTGGTATGACAAGCGCACCGGCGACTACCTCGCGCTCGATACCGGCGGCGGTCCCATTGCGCGCTTCTGGGCCACGGCGCTTGCCGGCTTGGTTGATACCGGCTACATCAAGGCCACCGGCCACAGCGTCAAGATTTATCTGCCCAAGACCATGTCGCTTCCCGAAGTCGAGTTCGAGTGGAAGATCCCCAAGTGGAGCAACGCCATTGAGCGCGATCGGGCACGCACTTACTTCCAGGCCTATGCTGCCGCCTCTGCGCTCCATTTCGCCGAGAAGGCGCTCGCCGAGTTGCATGCCGGCCGCACCCGGACCTGGAACGACTTCAAGGTGCCGGAAGAGGCCATCGGCTGCGGCTTCCACGAAGCGGTGCGGGGAGTTCTCTCCCATCACGTCGTCATCCGCGACCACAAGATCGCCAACTATCATCCTTATCCCCCAACGCCGTGGAATGCCAATCCCCGCGATTGTTATGGCACGCCAGGCCCCTATGAGGATGCGGTGCAGAACACGCCGATCTTTGAAGAGAATGGCCCGGACAAATTCAAAGGCATCGATATCATGCGCGCTGTTCGCAGCTTCGATCCCTGCTTGCCATGCGGCGTGCACATGTATCTAGGCAATGGTAAAGTGCTCGAGACGCATCACTCTCCCATGTTTGGCGTGCAGACGCAGCCCTGAAACGTAGAGCAAAGCATGCATGAGGCGTGAGCGTGAGAATTGTGCAAGGGGCCGGCATCAACGTGAGCCGGCCTCACTCTCTGACTGGCTTTTACAAGGAGGCGTGTGGAGAATCGCAGCGACTTCCAGGAACAGGTAAAACAACTTGGCAATCTCATCGCGCAATTTGACCATCTGCCCGATGGTCCGCAGAAAACTGCGTGCAAGGAACTGGTGCAGCTCTTGATGGATGTGCACGGAGCCGGCCTGGAAAGGCTGATGGAGATCGTCTTCGAAAGCGGCAGCACAGGCTCCGCGATCACCGGTCCAGCAATCATCGACAAGATCGGTCAGGACTCCATCGCCGGTAGTCTGCTTCTTCTCTACTCGTTGCACCCGGATGACCTCGAAACCCGTCTGCACAAAGCGCTGGACCGCATGCGGCCAAGGCTCCGCAAGCTGGCTACCAGCGCGGAACTCGTGTGCACAGACAACGGCGTTGTGCAAGTGCAACTGACCTCGACAGGCCACAGTTGCGGTTCATCCGCTACAGACCTGCGTGCAATCGTAGAAGAAGGCATTTACGAATTGGCTCCGGATGTAGCCGCGCTCGAAATCCTGGGCCTGGAAGAACCTTCCCCCGCGGGCTTTGTCTCCCTGCAGAGCTTGATGGGGCATAACCTTGTTGCGGCTGGCGCCCAAGGGCATTCCATGCAAACCGACACCGGCGATTGAAACAATCGCTCATTGCTTTCGAAGAGGTATTTCATGCCTGAAGAGCCGGCGTTAGCTTTCGAGCAGGCGTTCAGTGTCCTGCAGCGGTTTACGCGCGCCAGGCGTCTGGGGCCGGGCGCCGTCGAGCATTGCGAGCTATGCAGCGCAGGCCTGGGCCACCAGCATCCACATCTCGTTGAGCTCGCGTCGCGGCAGATTCTTTGCGCCTGCGACGCCTGCGCTATGCTGTTCGACGGCATGGAAGGGACGAGATACAAGCGTGTATCCCGCGACGCACAATACCTCACTAACTTTGAAATGTCCGATGGGCAATGGGAGGGCCTGATGATTCCCATCAATCTGGCCTTCTTCTTTCAATCGAGCATTGAAGGCCGAGTGATCGCGCTCTATCCCAGCCCCGCCGGCGCAGTGGAATCGTTGTTGCCGCTTTATGCGTGGGACGATATTACAGCGAACAATCCAGCCCTCCATCGGCTTCGTCCGGACATCGAGGCTCTGCTTGTCAATCGCGTAGGGCACGCGCACGGCATGGCGCGCGCCGAGTATTTCATTGCTCCCATCGACGAATGTTTCAAACTCGTCGGCCTCATTCGCGCCCACTGGAGAGGGCTCTCCGGCGGAAGCGAAGTCTGGACGGAGATCGGCAGTTTCTTCTCAACGCTGCGATCGAAATCGGAGTTGGTCACCGGAGGCCGCAATGCCTGACCTTCGCTTTCAGATCGAATCCGCGAGCGTGGTTCCATTCGCTGCCATTCCGATGCTTGCATTCCAACTGCAGATCAGGAACGCTATGGCCGACGAAAAGATTCATACCATAGCACTCCGTTGCCAGATTCAGCTCGAAGTCACGCGCCGTCGCTACGCACCGCGGGAGCAGGAGCGCCTGCTGGATCTTTTCGGTCAGCCCGACCGCTGGAGCCAGACTCTTCGCAGCCTGCTTTGGACTCACGCCAATCTAGTGGTTCCAGGCTTTGCGGGCGCCAGCACGATGGTCGATCTCCAGGTGCCCTGTACGTTCGACTTCAATGTCGCTGCAACCAAGTATTTTGAAGCCCTTACCGATGGCGAGATTCCTCTCCTGATGTTATTCAGTGGCACCGTCTTCTACGCCCCGCCGGACAGCCCGTTACAGGTCGCACCCATATCCTGGGAGCAGGAGGCGCGATACAAGTTACCGGTCAAGTTATGGCGGGAAATGATGGAGAGTTACTACCCCAACTGCGTATGGATCAATCTGCGCCGCGATATCTTCGACCGTCTTTACCTCTACAAGATGCAACACGGCATTCCCACCTGGGAACAAGCTCTGGAGCATGCGCTTTCGAACGAAGAGGTGTTGAACCCGTGAACCTGAGCCAGGTGGAAAAGATCGCCGAAGCCGTGCTCTACGAGGGATACATGCTCTATCCCTACCGCATTTCGTCGATCAAAAATCGCCAGCGGTTTAACTTCGGAGTGCTGTATCCCGAGTCCTATTGCGAGCGTCAATTGGGATCGGATGCCAGCAGCATGCGAACCGAATGCCTTGTCAGGAGCGCTCCCGATACACGACTGACCGTGAAGGTGCGCTTTCTGCAAATCGTTCGACGCTCGGTGGGAAGACTCCGCAACCCTGGAAGCGATGAGCCCGAAGGCATGACGCCTGACTTTGAGTTGGTAGAACGCCTCGAATTGGCCGGCCGTGTCCATCATCCATGGCAGGAGGCGTTCGAACGGGAGCTGAGCTACACAGCACTGGACCCAGCCTCGTTTTGCTCAAGCCCAATCATGACTTTTAAGTTTCCCGAACAGAGGAGTTTCGAATATCTTTGCGATGAACAAGGGGTGGCGAGAGGCGTGATTGCGCGCGATTGGGAGGAACTGAACGGGTCGGTTCGGCTTTCTTCGGAGAGCCTCCGCGATGGGATCGTCAAAGTTACAGTGCGCGTTGACAATCGCAATCTCACGGATACTTATTGTCCCTCTGTTCTTGCTGACCGCGAAGCGATTCTGCCTTTTTCGCTGGCCTCAGCGCACACCATCCTGGGCGTCGAAGATGGAGAGTTCGTTTCCTTACTCGATCCACCCGAGAACGTGAAGGACCTGGCTGCCCGATGCAGCAATGCGGGCACCTGGCCGGTGCTTGCAGGTGAACGCGGGGAAGCTGTGCTTTCATCGCCCATCATCCTTTATGATTATCCGCAGATCGCTCCGGAGAGCGCGGGCAATCTGTTTGACTCCACGGAGATTGACGAGATTCTGTCCCTCCGCATCATGACGCTGACCGAAGACGAGAAGCGCGAAGTCCGCCAATCAGACGATCGTGCGCGAGAAATCCTGGAGCGCACAGAGAGCATGCCCGAAGAACAGCTCATGAAACTTCATGGAGTATTGCGCGGTCTGGCGCCGCATGTGGAGGACACTCGATGAGGGAATGGGAGTGGAATCTTCTCGAGGACAAAGCATCGCTGGACCACGTCGAGGTCGCAGGGGTCGTGGTAAAGAAAGGCGGCCGTGTGCGTCTCCGCCCCAAGGACGGCGGCGACATTCTCGACCTCGCTCTGCGCGGCCAGGTTGCAACGATTGAGAGCATTGAAGAGGATTATGAGGGCTATCAACATGTCTGCGTGGTTCTCGACGACGATCCGGGCCGCGATCTGGGAATGATGCGCCAACCGGGACATCGCTTCTTTTTCAGAGCGACGGAACTGGAGCCGATCGAGCAGTCCTCGATTGAGCAGCCGGAGCAAGCGTCGAATGCCGCGTTGGGCAAAGCGCGAATTCTGGTCGCCGGCATTGGCAACATTTTTCTTGGAGACGACGGCTTTGGAGTCGAAGTTGTGCGCCGCCTTGCACACCGCAACCTGCCCGCAGAGGTTCGCGTAATCGACTTCGGAGTGCGCGGCCTCGATCTCGCTTACGCCTTCCAGGATGGCTACGAAACGACAATCCTTGTTGATGCATTTCCGCATGGACAGACACCAGGTACAGTCTCGGTCGTGAAGCCTGACACGAACGCAATCAATGCTACGCCGGGCAACTTCATCGAGCCCCACAGCATGAATCCGATGAACGTTCTGCGCATGGCGAAAGCCATGAACGGGTCGCTGAATCATGTGCTTCTGGTTGGCTGCGAGCCGGCTACGCTGGGCGGCGATGAAGGGTGCATGGGTCTCAGCGAGCCGGTCGAGAGCGCTGTTGACCAGGCGGTGAGCACAACCGAGGCGCTGATAAAGCGCATTCTGGACGGTGAAACAATTTGAACCAACCCATTACCCACAAGGAGAACTCGAATGACAACGGATATTGCTGAATCGACCTCAAACGGGCTCGGGAGCGACAAGGAGACTCTCTACATGCTGGGAGGCGTCGCCTTGATTGTGTTCGGCACGGGCCTAGTTCTGTCCAGCCCTTTCATTCGCCGTTACTTGTCGCAGCTTGGCGTCGGCAACCTTGCTCAGACCGTAATTCCTGACGTAGAGCGTTACTTCAAGCTTCGAGCCATGTAAATGACCGCGCAGTCAATGCATGTGAGCCAGTTTCATCCGTCGGAAGGGAGCTACCTAGACGGTGACGAATTCTATTGACTCCGTAGGAAAACATCTTGCCCACTTTATCGTGGATGCAAGCGCAAGCAGGTTTACGGTACAGGCATTTGTAACCGGAATCCTATCCGCGATGGGGCACAACCCGAAAATTGGAATTGGCAAATTCAGCGGCGAAGTGGACTTTAGCCCCGACGATCTCCAAGGGGAAGGATTTTGCCTCGCCATCGAGGCGTCATCTTTAAGCGTGCAGGACGACATCAGCGACAAGGACCGCCGCGAAATTGAGCGACTTATGAATGAGCAGGTTCTCGAAGTCAACAAATATCCTGACATTCTGTACCAGGCTTCAGTCGCTTCTATTTCGAGTCTCGGCGCCTCGTTGTACTCAGCTGCGCTCAATGGCAGCCTGAGCTTTCACGGAGTTACCCGCAACCAGCCGGTCACCGCACGCGTCGCAATGTTCGGCGAAATGCTGCGCGCCTCAGGGGATTTCACATTGCGGCAATCCGACTATCAGGTCAAGCCCGTCGTGGTTGCAGGGGGCGCGCTGAAGTTGAAGGACGAACTCAAGTTTTCCTTTGAAATGGTCGCGCGCTTGAGACAACCCGAAGCATGATCCTCAGATCGAATGATGCCTCGGCAAGCTGTGACGACGTCCCTGCCAGCACCTTCACGCCGCGTAAGTCGATCTCCCACTTCCATCAAAGTCTGAATACTTGCGCCAAAGGTTCTTCATGCCACCCGGCGTAGCTAAGCGGACGCGATCAGCGAGCGCATCAGACGCACGGCGCGTGGAATCTGCTCCGGCAGGGAACTGCCGAATCCAAGAATGAATCCGGGCCGCGGAGTGCTGCTTGTATAAGACGGCGAAAGAGGCCATAGCCAAAGGCGCGAACGCGCGGCGCGGGCGGAGATCTCGCGATCGTCAAGGCCGTGTGGGAGCGTGATGGCGAGATGCATGCCGGCCTCTACTCCATGCACTTCAAAGCCGCGGTGCGTGGGGAATTCGCGCGCCAGCGAATCGATGAGCACAGATCGTCTTTCTTTGTAGACCTGGCGCATCTTGCGGATGTGCCGGGTGAAGTGGCCTTCGACGATGAAGTCGGCCATCGCCTCCTGATGAAGATAGGGCGGAAAGATATCCATGGCATGACGCACAGCGACGAAGCGGTCGACGAGGTCCGGAGGGATAACGATGTACCCCAGGCGCAGCGATGGAAACAGGACCTTGCTGAATGTGCCGATGTAGATGACGCGCGCGTTGAGGTCGAGCCCGTGCATCGAAGCGATGGGCAGCGATTCGTAACGAAACTCACTGTCGTAGTCGTCCTCAACTACCCAGCCGCCGGCGCTGTGGGCCCAGTTGAGCAGTTGAATGCGGCGCGAAGCGCTCATTGTAGAGCCGAGCGGATATTGGTGCGATGGCGTGACAAAGGCGGCGCGGGCTTTCGGCGCCCGCCTGATGCCCATCGCTACGTTCATCCCCTCCTCGTCCACGGGAACTGGAATCAGGCGGCAGCCCGCGGCATTCAGTACGGTGCGCTGCAGCGAGTATCCGGGCTCTTCAACCCAGACGGAGTTTCCGGGGTCGAGAAGGACGCGCGCGGTAATGTCGAGGGCCTGCTGCGAGCCCGAGACGATCAGGATTTGATCGGGAGAGCAGTGAACCCCGCGGGCGGTGCGAAGATAGTCGCAGATGGCGCTGCGAAAACGCTCAGTGCCGCGCGGGTCGATGCGATGAATGGCGCGCACGTGGGGGTTGCGGCTGTGCCGTGCGACCAGCACGGACCAGATAAGAAAAGGGAATTGGTCGAGCGCAGGCTGATGCACGCCGAACGACCCCCAACCGCGAAGAACTTGCGCGTCAGGGAACAACGGATAGAGAGCGGAACGGCGTGAGACGGGTCGCGGACCGCACGGAGAAACGGGCAATTTGCTGGAAAGCTGCGGGACCGACATCTGCTGCTCCGGCAGCGAAGTGGAAACAAATGTGCCGGCCCCGACGCGGGACTCGATGTAGCCCTCGGCCAGCAACTGTGCGTAGGCGTTCAGGACGGGAAAACGGGAGACGCGCAGTTCTGAGGCGAATTCACGGCTTGAGAGTATTTGCTCACCTGGACGGATGTCCCCGCGCAAGATGGCGGCGCGGTAACGGTCGTAGATTTGTTTGTGAAGAGGAGTGGGGTCGGAACGGTCTATGTTGAGGTTGGGCAGTGACCCGTGCTGGATGCTTTTCACGAGACCATTCTAGTGGTCTGGGCAAAGAGGCGACAAGTGGCTATGGCCACTCGCCACTTCCGCAAGTAAGACTCTAAGGGGATTTTGGTCTCTTTCGATCGCTTGCCAGGTCGCGACGCGTTCCTGGACCCTGCTCATAACTCACTCGTGGATAACTTCAAGCTTGCTTGAGAAGGCGGTTATGGATAAGATCGTCGCGCAGGGCCGGATCATATTCGCCATTGCAGTAGCAGCATTCGGGATTGAAAACCTCATTTGCGCGCACTCAACCCATAAGTTCTTACCGGTAATTCCGTGGATCCCGAGTTATCCCTGGCTCGCTTACCTGACCGGGGTAGCCTTCCTGGCAGCAGCAGTGTGCATTGCGGCCAGGTTCCACTTGCGGTGGACGGCGGTTTTGCTGGGAGTTGTGTTTCTGGCCTGCGACCTGCTCTTGCAACTTCCTCAAGTGTTGGCTGCCCCGTTGGATGTAGGCATTCGCACCACGGCGTTTGAGACGCTGACCATGTGCAGCGCATCCTTGATGCTGGCTGCAAGCGTGCCCGCGAAGTTCACAAACCTGAAGCGGTGGGATGGGGTCTTGAACAAGTTCCTTGCGTCGGGAAGATACTTTTTCGCGATTTCAGCCATCGTATTCGGAATTGATCACTACATCGTTTTTGGATTGATAGTAAGCCTTGTCCCGCGCTGGATTCCGGGAGGCGGGTGGTTTTGGGCGAATGTGACCGCGTTGGCATTTGTTGCGGCGGGAGTAAGTATTGCTTTCAGATGGATGGATCGACTTGCGGCAACGCTGCTTGGAGTTATGTTTCTGCTCTGGTTTCTCGTGCTCCATTTGCCGCGGGTAGTGAGTTACCCGCGCTCGCACGATCCGGATGAGTGGTCGAGCGCATTCATCGCGCTGGCCGTTTGTGGCGCTTCGTGGATTCTGGCCGCATCGCTTGATGAGAATAGCGGCCGCGAGAAGTTACAGAAAGTAAAATAGGCTGCGGGAGTTTCGAGGCTTGGTGACTATTTAAAACCCTGTTCGCCCGCACGGGCGGCATCTCCATTGATTCATGTGCGACTGGTTACCTGCAACAGCCGCAGCGTCGGTTCCATCCATGACCACTCGATTTGTGCGCCGCTCCAGTCCCGGAACGGTGCTGCTTACCTTGGAGTTCCACGAGGAAACTCCAGCAAGGAATGGCAAAGAGCCTGCGACCCGCTCCGTACTGCAAGAATGAGCATCCAACTCTAGAAGGGAAGCCGCGGCGACTGGTCACAGAACTGCCTCGGGCGGTATTCGAGAACTGAGGGCGGGCTTTATCGGAAAAAGGACAAAGAGAGTTCGCGGGGTGGGCAGCCTTCTGCGCGAAGACCTGCGCCGCGGGCGAGTGTGCTTGTTTGTAGCCTTGCTCGCGCTCGCGACGATGGGGCGGGCGCAGCAGCCCGTTTCGCCCGACCCGCCCGACGCGCAGGCGGCGGCGCAGCAGCCTGGGATGGAAGCAACTACCGCGGGCACCGTCCACGGGGCGGTGGTGGATAGAGATGGAACTGTCTACGAGGGAGCGCATGTTGCACTGACGCCAGCCGGCAGCGCAAGATCCGGGCCCGCGGCGATGCAGACGGCGACGACAGACAGCAATGGCCGATTCAACTTTTCGAATGTGCCGCCGGGACCATTCAGGCTTACCGTCACGTCGGATGGATTTGCGACGCAGACCGTCACAGGAACCCTTCATGCCGGCGAGAGCTTCGAGGTCAAGGCAATTGTGTTGAGGATGAACGCCACCACCAGCGAGATAGACGTGACGGCGACGCGGGAGGAAATTGCGCAGGAAGAGCTTAAGGAGGAAGAGACGCAGCGCGTTCTCGGCGTGATCCCAAACTTCTATGTGACCTATGTGCCGGACGCGCCGCCTTTGACCCGCAAACAGAAGTACAGCCTGGCGTGGAAGTCATCGATCGACCCGGTGACCTTTCTGGCAGTGGGCTTCTTCGCCGGCGTGGAGCAGGCCACGAATACTTTCAGCGGCTACGGACAGGGTGCGCAGGGGTACGCGAAGAGATACGGCGCCGGTTTTGCCGACAGCTTCATCGGCACTATGATCGGCGGCGCCATTCTGCCCGCGTGGTGGAAGCAGGACCCGCGCTATTTCTACAAAGGGACCGGTACAACGCGCTCGCGAGCGCTCTATGCAATTGCGAATGCAGTGATCTGCAAGGGCGACAACGGCCATTGGCAGGCAAACTATTCGGCCATCATCGGTGGACTCGCTGCCGGCGGCATCTCGAACCTGTACTACCCGCCGAGCAGCCGCGACGGCGCCACGCTGACGTTTGAGAATGCGCTGATCGACACGGGTTTCAGCGCGGTGGGGAATTTGTTTCAGGAGTTTGTCGTCCGCAAGCTGACGCCGAAGGTGCCTCATTATTCTGCGGGGAAGCCGTAGGAATGGGCGACGTTCCCATACGCTTCGGGCCAGGCTCAAACAAATGCCAACAAAACCGCGTGCCGAGTCAGCGCATTCTTACCTTCGATTCGACGCCGAGCCTGGGATCGCGCTTGCGCGCCATGGCCGCAAGCTCTACCGCGACGGATTCAAACTCCGGATGAGATTGCGATAGATAGAGCCACTTTCCCAAGACTTTATGCGAAACGAGTTGTGGAAATTGGCTGCAGATGGACGCGTGATGTTCGCGCGACGTGCAGAGCATCATGCCGTTCCAGGGCTCCTTTCCGCCGGCGACCGCCAGGTAGAGCCGTCCGTCAAGATAGGCGGCATCGAAACTGAACAGCTTTCTCAAAACAAATCGCGGATCTTCTTCAAGAGATTCGAAGACCCACAGCAGCGGATTCTTTGCTTTGATCTTTTGTTTTCCATTCTGCATGAATCGGACTCCCAAATTCCTCGTACTTGCAGCGATCTGATCAGCGCACGCGCAGCACGATGATGGTCTCGTCGTCGAAGCGGTCGTGCGCGCCCTGGAAGCGGGATACATCGGACAGGATGGCATCGGCAATATCGGCCGCGGGGAAATCGCGGTGAGCGCAGAGAAGACTGGAGAGCCGTCCATCGCCGTACATTTCGTCCTGAGCGTTTTCCGCATCCAATATCCCGTCCGACACAAAGACAATCGCGTCCCCAGGCTCGGTGGCCAGGTGGTACTCGTCATAGGTGACGTCGGGGAACATGCCGAGCGGAAACCCCTCGGCCTTCACGGTACTGGACTGGCCATGGCGACAGTACAGCGGCTGAATAGCACCGGAGTTGGCTACTTGCAGGGTCCGGTTTTCGTCGTTCCACAGGGCGAAGAGCAGAGTTACGTATTGCGATTCAAGCTTGCGCTCCTGCAATGCGTCGTTCATCGTGGCGAGCATCTGCGCGGGGTCGGGCTGCTGCGCGGCCGCCGAGCGCATGATGCCACTGACGAGCGCGGCGAACAAGGCAGCCGGCGCGGCCTTCCCGCTCACGTCGCCGAGCACGATGGCGGTGCGGTTGGGCCCGTAGTCGATAAAGTCGTAAAGGTCGCCGCCGATGGTGCGCGCGGGAAGAAAGCGTACGGCCATGTCTGCATGGGGATGCGAGGGCGCTGTGGGCGGCAGCAGGCGGAGCTGCACCTCGCGCGCCATGGCGATGTCGCGCTCAAGCTGGCGTTCCTGGCGTCGAACGGCCTGGTAAAGGCGGGCGTTTTCAATCGAGATGGCCACCTGTGCGGCCAGCGTGGTCAACATGCGCTCGTGGTCTTCGTTGAAGAAGCCGGGCCGCGTGTGTTCCAGGTCGAGTACGCCGATGACGCGGCCCTTGTAGAAAAGCGGCACAATCAGCTCGGAGCGGGTTTCCGGATTCATTGCAAGGTAACGCTGGTCCTTGCGCACGTCGGGCACGTTGATGTGCCGCCATTCGCGCACCGCCGCGCCCACCAGGCCGCTGCTGACGGAGATGCGGCGCATGGGGGCGTGCGCGTAGCCGAAGCGCCATGCGTAGCGGGTGATGAGGAACTCCCCCTTCTCGTCAAGCAGCATGATGGTGAACATCTGGTAGTCGATGAGCCGGCGCAGCAGTTGGCCCACGCGCTCCAGCAGCGGATCGAGGTCCAGGATGGAGGTGAGTTCGACGGCGATCTCGTTGAGCACGGCGAGGGTCTGTGCCTGGCGCGAGACGCGGGTGTAGAGACGGGCGTTCTCAATCGCCTGGGCGATGCGGGAAGCCGTCAGTGTGAGCAGATGCAGATGCTCGGGCTGGAAGTAGTTTGCCTGCTCGCTCTCGATGTCCATCACGCCGATGAGCCGGTTCCTTGCGATGAGCGGAACGGCCAGTTCCGAGCGGACCTCGGGATTGGCGGCGACGTAAATGTCGGACGTAGAGACGTCGTTGAGCAGAATCGATTGCCGCGTAAGTGCGACTTGGCCGACGACGCCGCGCCCGAGGGGCACGCGGATGCGTTCGGTGTGCGGCGAGTGGCCGATCTGGAACCTCATGCGCAGTTCGTGGGTGCGGTCATTGAGCAACAGGATGGCGAAGATGCGGTAATCGATGACAGCACGCACCAGCTCCGAGGTGCGGTTGAGCAGGGTTTCCAGATCGAGCGTGGTGTTGAGCGCGTCGGCCATGCGGACCAGGTAGTTGAGGTCGGCGGTTTCGACACGGGCGTTGACGGGATCAAGATGCGCTGAAGGGTTGGCAGAATCGGCCGGGCGGTAATCGCCTTCGAACTCGGGTTCCGCAAACGGAAATGGGGGAAGGCTGGACATGGGGGCCGAATAGGAATGATAACGCAGCGGGCTGTTATCGGTTGGCCTGCAGGAAGGCACTCACCGGATGGGTCTGCAGAAGTGTTGCGGAAGCTCAAAGCGTGAATGAGAGGCTGCGTCCCTAGGTCGCGTCCTGTTGCCGGCTTCGGTTTTAATTTCTGAGGATGGATGCGTTGCTTATTCTGCTCCCAATTCGCGAACGATGCTCACAGACGCGGATGCGCCGATGCGGTTAGCCCCTGCTTCCAGCAGCGTGCGGACATCGGCCAGCGTGCGAATCCCGCCGGAAGCTTTCACGCCGCAGCGCGCTCCGGCCACGCCGCGCAGCAAAGCCACGTCGGCGGGCGTAGCCCCGCTGGTGGAGAAGCCGGTAGAAGTCTTCAGGAAGTCAGCGCCAGCCTGGATGGCAATCTCTGCCCCTCGCAACTTTTCCTCCACCGTCAGCAGGCAGGTCTCCAGGATCAACTTGAGTAGGGCGCCATGGTGATGGGCCACTGTGGCCGCCGCGTGAACTGCGTGGTGCACTGCCTGGTGGTTGCCGCTCTTGAGCTGCCCGATGGGGATGACCATGTCCAGTTCGCGCACGCCCAGGCGCGTCAGAGCCGCTGCCTCCTGCCGCAGCGTCGAGACCAGCGATGCGCCAAGCGGAAAACCAATCACCACGCCAACGGGAACGCCCGTACCGGAGAGCAGGCCGACGGCGGTCGAAGCCCACACCGGGTTGACCATGGCGCAGGCAAAGCGGTAGCGGATGGCCTCGTCGCAGAGATTCTCCACCTGCTGGCGGGTGGCGTCAGGCTTGAGTAAAGTGTGGTCGATGACCGCGGCCAACGACTGCCAATTGGAAAGGGTCTGCGCGGTGAAGGCGGCTGTGTCGAACGTGCCATAGTCGAATTCCAGGTCGGCAACATTGATTGGAGTGATTGAAGCCATGGGTCGTGCTCCTTGCTGACGAATGCTGCTCTCAATGGCCAGCTCAGCAGACAGGTCCGGTACATGAGTATATTCCTTGCGGAACTCCGGGCCAAATGAATGGACGTCGATTGCATGAGATGGGTTGCTTGGCTGCACCTCTAAAAACTCCGGCTCCAGGGTGCTAGACTGGCGCTAATCCGAGGAGAATGAGAAACCTGATGCGAGTTTCTAATATTTTGATGGCAGTTCTGCTGTCTGCTTCAAGCGCTTTTTGCGTCAGCCAGCGAATTGAGGTAACGGTGCCCGCCGCCAAGCCGATCAACGGTCACCTGGTGCTGGTGTTTGCAAAAAACGACAAAGACGAGCCGCGCATGCAGCTCGCAGAGGATTATCTCTCCGCGCAGGGATTTGGCGCAGATATTGAGGACCTTGCGGCGGGCCAACCCATTGTGATGGACAGAAAGACCTTCGGCTATCCGCGCCGCTCGCTCACCGATCTCGATGCCGGCGACTATTTCGTCCAGGCCGTCTTCAATGGGTACGAGCAATTCCATCTGGTTTCGGGAAAGACCGTGTGGCTGCCGCCGGACAAAGGCGAAGGGCAACACTGGAACCGCAAGCCAGGCAACCTCTACAACAAGCCGGTCAAGATTCACTTCGACCCAAAATCGCAGCAGACCATCAAGCTCACGCTCGACCAGGTCATTCCGCCCATCGAGGGAACGGACAAGGATCCGGTGGTGATGGCTGCCAAAGACCCCGGAGCAAAATGGCTGAAGTACATGCGTTTTCGCAGTGAAAAGCTTAGCCGATTCTGGGGCCGCGACGTGTGGCTGGGCGCGTGGATTTTGCTGCCCGACGGCTTCGACGATCATCCCGATGCGAAGTACCCGCTGGTCGTCTATCAGGATCACTATCATGCCGGGCTTGGCCCGGTGCCGTTCGTGACCACTTTGCCTGACCCCAAGTCTCCCGGCGCGCGCCGGCTCTCCAATGGCTACAAGTTCTTCCAGGACTGGACCGCCGGTCGCCTTCCCCGCGTGATTCTCATCTATGTGCAGAACGCCAATCCCTATTACGACGACTCCTACGATGTAGACTCCGCCAACGTCGGCCCCTACGGCTCCGCCATTAACGAAGAACTGATTCCCGCCATCGAGGAGAAGTATCGCGGCATCGGCCAGGGTTGGGCGCGCGCCACATTCGGCGGCTCCACAGGCGGATGGGAGGCTCTGGCCACGCAGGTGTTTTATCCCGACTTCTACAATGGCACCTGGGCCGCCTGCCCTGATCCGGTAGACTTTCACGCCTACCAGAACATCGACCTTTACAACGACGCCAATGCCTTCGTCCGCAAGGGCGACTTTGCCGTGATCCCTATCGCCGCAGATCGCAAGCCAGACGGCTCCGTCATCGCGCTCACCGGCGACGAGTATGCTTTCGAATATGTTCTCGGCACACATGGCCGGTCGACCGAGCAGTGGAACATCTGGCAGGCTGTGTTTTCGCCCGCCGGCGGGGACGGATACCCGGCCCAGATCATTGACCCCGTTACCGGCGACATCGACAAGAAGGTGCTCGCCTACTGGCACGACCACTACGATCTGACCGCTATTCTCAAACGCGACTGGCCAACACTTGGGCCCAAGCTCGAAGGCAAGCTGCACCTGGCCGTCGGCGACGAAGATACCTACTTCCTCAACAACGCCGTTCACCTGCTGCAGAAGGAACTCGACGCGACGCGCAATCCCCACTCCGACGCGACCTTCCAGTACGGCCCCGGAATGCCGCACTGCTACACCGGCGGTCCGTCCGAGGACACCATGCAGGAGAACAACGCCGACTGGATACAGCGCGTGTTGCCGCAGATGGTGGACCATATGCTCGCAACCGCGCCGGCGGGCGCGGACACCAAGTCCTGGCGCTACTAGAACTGGTTGCATAAATGCTGCGTGATCAGCGCAGAGCATCCCTCAGGGGCTAAAGCCCTTGGTATTAGGCAGCTTCTGCGGCACGACTGAAGTCGTGCCCTTTCAAGACTTCATTTATGCAACCAGCTCTATGCAATCGCCATTCGGCGTAGAATGGGAGTCATCGGGCACGACGTTCCACGCAGCTCGACCTTCCACGGAAGAGGATCACGTGGCTCAAGACGCCGTCATACTCTCGCCGGGCATTCGCCTTCGCGCCGCCATGATCCTGGCGGTCGTTGCGGATGTGCTTCAACTCGCCATTTTGCCGTTGTTCGTCGCCGGCGCCGCATCCCCTGCCGATGACGCGCTGGATCTGGGCATAGGCGGCGTAATGATCTACCTTCTCGGCTGGCATTGGGAGTTTCTGCCGTCGTTTCTCGGCAAGCTCGTGCCCGGAGTCGACCTGGTGCCCCTGTGGACGCTGGCTGTAGCCAACGTCTACCGCAAGCAGAAGCAGATCGCAGCCACCATGGCCGCAAACGGCGTCGACTACACTACCGCGCAAGGCCCCAGGAATCCCTGAATCGCGCGTAGAGCGAGGCCGCCGCAGCTATCCCTGGTCCGCCGCCATCAGACAAATGTCCGGCAGATTGCGATAGCGCTCCGCATAATCCATCCCGTAACCGATTACGAAAAGGTTGGGAATGGAGAACCCTACGTAATCGGCTTCGATTTTTTCAATGCGCCGCGAGGGCTTGTCGAGCAGCGTGGCAATGCGCAGCGTCTTCGGGTGCTGCTGCAGAAAGAGCTTGCGCAGATAGGCGAGCGTGAGCCCGGTGTCGAGAATGTCTTCGACAATCAGGACGTTCTTGCCCTCGATCGGCTCGTCGAGATCCTTGATGAGCTTGACCGCGCCCGATGAGCGCTGGCCCTTTCCATAGCTCGACACGGCCACAAAATCAAACGTCGCGTCGGCCTGAATCGAGCGCGCCAGGTCCGATAGAAACGGCGCCGCGCCTTTGAGCACGCCAATCATCACCAGCTTTTCGCCATTCAGGTCGCCGGTGATCTGCGCGCCCATTTCGGCCACCCGGGCGGCAATCTGTTGACGGGTAAAGAGAACCTCGTGTCCCTGATACGTGAGGGTAGACATGCAGACAGTATCGCTCGACCGATCGACCGGTGTGCAACCTGATTGTGCAAATCAAGGATGAATCAGCGAGCCGCTGCCCGATCTTGCTGTCCGGCCTTGCTGTCGGGTCTTGGCCTGGCTCATCACCGCACCTGCCGCAACGTGTCATGCGGCCCACGCGTCTATACTTGAAGAGACATGCTGCCTTACCTGCACATCTTTCAATTCAACCTGCCCACTTTCGGGCTGATGCTGTGGCTGGCCGCCGTGGCCGCTGCCTTTATCATGGACCGCAACTTCAAGCGGGCAGGCATCGATGCCGACGCAGTAGGCATGGTCGCCGTAGCCGCCCTCCTAGGCATTGTGGGCGCCAAGCTGTGGCACGTAATCGATACCCCGGCCGAGTTTCGAGCCTATGGCTGGCGCGTTCTGTGGGATTCTGCCGGCTTCGCGTGGTATGGCGGCCTGCTCTTCGGCATCTCCGCGCTGATGTTTCAGGGCTGGTGGGCGAAAATCGGCATGTTGCGTACGCTGGATCTTGCAGCTCCCGCCGCGGCTGTCGGTTACGGAGTCGGCCGCATCGGCTGTTTTCTCTCCGGGGACGGCTGCTACGGCATTCCCACCACGCTGCCCTGGGGCATGAGCTTCCCGCACGGCATCGAGCCCACCCTGCAGCGCGTACATCCTACCCCGCTTTACGAGCTGGCCGCCGGCCTGGTGATCGGATATTGGTTGTGGCGGCGAGGCGGCAAGCCGCACGGCACGGGCGCAATTGTGGGCCAGTACCTGGTGCTCACGGGAACAGCTCGCTTTCTGGTTGAATTTGTCCGCCGTAACCCAAAGATTATCTGGGGCTTATCGAATGCCCAACTGGCCAGCGCCGGCTCCGTCGTCGCAGGTGCGGCCCTGGTCTGGTGGGCAGCCCGCCGGCCCGCTACCGACCCCGACGAAGCAGCTTTGGCGGAGAAGGCAGCGTAGAGATTGTAGTTAGGCTGCATCCCAGGGATTGACCAGCGGAATCCCGCAATGCTCAAAATCCGCAATGTTGCGCGTAGCCAGTGTTGCGCCATTTGCGAGCGCGGCGGCGGCGATCAGAGCATCCATTTCGTCGATTGGGCGGCCCATCCGCTGGCGAGTTGCCAGGATTGGTCCGTAAGCGCGAGCGGCTTCGAAA
>DATKGE010000107.1:0-42177 GCA_035510955.1 Occallatibacter sp.
GCCAGCTCCCCGGCTTTCCATTCGTGTCCTGCCCCTTCGAGAACTCCAAGTAGAGCCGCTGGAGGCTCTCGTCGAACCGCCCAATCGCCTTGTCTTCAGTGACGCCGCGGTAGCATTGGAGCCGCTCAATATGCGTACCTGCCGCTTGTGCAACTGATACAGCTAATTGCGTTTTGCCACTCCCCGCAGGCCCTTCGAGCAGCAGCGGCTTTTGCAACTTCGCAGCCAGGAAGACAATCCGGGTCATCACCGGATCGATGAAGTACCCGGTTGCCTTGAGCCGGTCCATCAGGTCGTCGAATGACTCAAACATCGCTGCTCCTCCTCAGTGCGCGGAGCAAGCATCCGTCGAATCGAGGATTGGGTCAAATCTGTGGATTGAGAACCCGCTTCGTAGGGGAGAAGTGATTGAAAGCGACGGACAATGAGCCGTATCCCCTTGATGCCTTGATGTTCTGAATTGTGAGGTGAGAGTCTCAAGGGTGCCTCCTTCCATGCCTCGAAAGCCCCATTCTTGTCGTACTTGACCGAACACAAGACATGGCATAAAACTCACTACATTCCGCGCTCCTCGGAGCGCCCCTGAACGGGGAGGACATATGCCACGCTCGTGCCTGTATGCTCAAAAGCTGCGGTCACCTTATTTGGAGCCTTTTTGGGGGACATTGCGATCATTTCTTGGACCCCCTAATTGTGCCGAAGTTGTACCGAGACTTGACTCAAGCCTTGAAGACCAACTTCCGGCTCTTGCGTAGCCAGCAATCGAACTCGCTTAAGAGCGCAGAGCGACAAGCGCGACATCTGAATTGATCGGGTAATAGCATGAAGGATTTCAAAAATCACCTTCGGCAAGCCGAACCTCTCGATGCTTGGAGTGAGTCCTCCATCCAGCAAGGCCGCCCAAGGGTATTGGTCTCTATGACATCGTCCGGAATCACTTCGAACCGCATTTTACGTCTTCGTCAAGTAAAGGAGATGGTGGGCCTCAGCAAAACCACCGTGTATGCCAGGATCGCCGAGGGCACCTTTCCAACCCCCATTAGCCTTGGTGGCCGCTCAGTGGGCTGGATCGAATCCGAGTTGGCAGCGTGGGTGAATGCCCGTATCTATGAATCGCGGGGTCAATCCGCCACTTGAGCCAGTACTTTTTCCTGACGAGCCTCATAACCGCGCTGGAGGGCATCGTCAACATAATCCGCCCAAGCCTGCATCATCTCCCGTCTCTTTTCCAGATAACGTGAGTGGTCATACGCGGCTTTGACCTTGCTCTTCTTGGAGTGCGCGAGCTGCATTTCGATATGAGCCTCATCGAAGCCACGCTCATGCAGGATCGTTGACGCGATACCTCGGAAACCGTGGCCCGTCTGCACCTCCTTGTATCCGATCGTCTCAAGCATCTCCAACAGGCTGTTCCCGTGTATCCGGCCACTCTTGGAGAATTCTCCAGGGAACATCAAGTTGCTCTCATTTGATAGCTTCTTGATTTTCTCTAATAGCTCGATCGTCTGCCGGGCCAAGGGAACGAAATGGAGCTTCTTCATTTTCATTCGTTCAGCAGGAACGCGCCAGATGCGCTCCCGAAAATCTACCTCCGGCCACAAGCCGTTAATCATCTCCGCCGTTCTCAAGAACACCAGGACCATGACCTGCGCGGCATACTTTACGATAAGGCGGCCTTTGTATTCGTCCATTGCGACCAGGAGAGCCGGAAGCTCGGCCTCTTCAACACGCGCCTGGTTCTTTGTTTCCACCGGGCGCAGAATCTCGATCGGCTTAATGTCCGCCGCAGGGTTCCTCTTGAGCCGACCATGATTGATACCGTAGCGCATGATCTGCCCGGCTGTCTGAATACTGCGCTGGGCCAGATCGGTGCCTCCGCCGCGGCGCTTCTCCACGGACTGGGCCATCTCAACGAGGTCAGGGGCTTCGATCTCATTGATCGGCAGGGCGCCGAGTACCGGGAACAGGTTATCGGTGAGGCGGTTCCGTGTTCGCATTGAATGACCAGGCGCCTTCCCTAATTTCCAGTGATTGAACCAGGCAAGAGCAAGAGAGCGGAAGGGGCTGTGGGCGGTGACCTGATCGATCTGGATTCCCTCCGAGGTGTCCCCATCAGACCGGCTGCCCGGCGACTCTAAGATGGCTTGCTGCTTCTCCTTGATTTGAATCTTGGGGTCGGCACCTTGCGAGACCAGGTACCTAGCGCTCACCACCATCTCCCGCGCTTTCTTCAATGGCACATCGGGGTACGCTCCGAGAGGCAGAGAGCGGCGGTTTTTCAGAACCCAATACTCCCAGCGCCAGAGTTTGCTCCCGTTCAGTTTTACCCGCAGATATAAACCTGCGCCGTCATGCAAGGCGAATTCCTTGTCCTTGGGTTTGGCATTCTGGATAACCTTGTCCGTGAGTTTCATCGCTATTATCCTGGAATGGGTCCGAGGTTAGGACCCATGTCTTTTACAGACTGTATCATATTTTGGGGAGCGGTTGGGGAGCGGTAATTGGGCTGCTGTGGCCGAACCACTCCGAACCGGATCGAACCACAAACATATTGTTTATAAAGCACTTATCAGTTCATTTGGAATTAAGCCGAACCATCCAGAACTAAGGCGTGGGTCCTGGGTTCGAGCCCCAGCGAGCTCACCATAGTGAATAAACAATTTAAGTGATCCATCCAGGAAATCGTAAGAGGCCGCCGTAATACGAAAGTGATACATTCGCTTTCTCGCGGAAACGCAGTTGTCTTGAAATGCGGATTCGCCGTGTTGCATTACGAGGCGCTGCCGGAAACCTACCACGTTCACCGGCCAGCCCCTTGTCAAAGTGAGAGCGATCCGCGACCGCTCTCGGACCCTCGGTTGCGGTCAACTGGATTTAACCTTCCCATGCCCCTTTGAGCTCGAGATGCTTACTCACTCTTGCTCTCAGCGGTGCGGAATGGAAGGGTTTGCTGATGTAGTCGACCGCGCCCATTTTCAGCCCCTTCGTTTCGGCCGCCGCTTCGCTTAGGCCGGTGATGAAAATGACCGGAATCTTTTTCGTTCGATTGTCTGCTTTCAGTTGCCTGCAGACTTCGAAACCATCGATTCCCGGCATCATTACATCCAGGAGAATCAAATCTGGCATATTGCGGCCAGCAGTCTCCAAGGCGGTCACACCGTCGGTTGCAAAAATAATCTCGTAATCATCCTCCAAGCTGCCGGCAACGAACGCTATGTCCAGGTATTCATCATCGATC
Source organism: Occallatibacter sp. (assembly GCA_035510955.1). Classification (GTDB taxonomy): domain Bacteria; phylum Acidobacteriota; class Terriglobia; order Terriglobales; family Acidobacteriaceae; genus Telmatobacter. The sequence continues at coordinate 3,239 of DATKGE010000107.1, forward strand.
AACAGGATGCAAGGTCGCCGCCTTGGAGGTGTGGAAGGCACGACAGCGGGCGATTGCAGCGAGGATGTATTGGACAAAATCTTCAAAGGTGAGGCGCCGGCGATGCTGACCGGACGTGGCAAATCCTTCAGGCTGTCGATCAGGAGAGAACTGCTGACTGGACCGATGAAGAGATCGTCGAAACCTGGACCAGCATGACCACTAATCGCTTCCTCGCGCTCCGACGGCGAAGCTTTCAGATTTGCCGAAATGCTCGATCGGGGAGAAGGAATATAGCTCTGGCCGAGATCCCCAAACCAGTCTATGCCCTGCTCTGAAAAGTTTGTCATGACTGGGCCGGTTGAAACGCCGATGAGAGATGAGTTGTCACCTCGCCCATCATGAACAGGCCGAAGACCTGTGCTCAGGGGAAACCTTCGCCCATCGGGATCCTTGGCCGCGCTGTCTCGAGCAACGTAGTTTCCAGATGCAGCATTCCCGGTCTCGCTATTGCGCCTGCCGTTCCCGGCCAGTTGCAGGAATCGATTGAGTTCGTTGTTGTCAATGCCGCTGCCTCGATGAGTCTGACCTCGCCTCAAACCCTTTTCATCCTCCATGACAAACTTGAGACCGACGCCGTCGTTGCCCCAGCGGATCACGCTCGTGTTTGCGGTAATCGAATTCTTTACGGTCGGATCTCCGGAATCTGTCAGTGTCATTCTTACCTGGGTGCCCGGGAACCAGCGTTCCTCGGTGACAACGTATAGTCCGGTCAGACTGATATCCCGAACCTCGTGTTCGACTGGGATTCCACCGGTAAAGAAATGAGCGCCGAGGCCGGGGAATGACTCCCGCGAAGCCTTCCTCGGTTCGGGAATGTCGGGAGACCACCAGCGTTGCAACCAATTCTTCGTGGGCATAATGTCTGCATTTTTCCGAACCTTCCAAAAGTCTCCGCGCGATTGCCGGGTCGGGCAGGAGTCCAGAGGAGGAGCGTTCTTATTGAGACGGTTTTCTCCGGAGCAATCGTCCGATTGAAGCCGACTGCCGGAGCCGCTACAAGTTAGCTCAACCTTCGCGGAGTCGGCACTCTGCGCCGTTTCGACGTTGCTGCTCGAACGCGGCAACAGCAGCAAACGCCGATTGAATTCAGAAGCGGGGCAAAGCAGCAATTGATCGCCTCGTCGAGTCTGCGCTGAATCGATCGTGTTTCCTGGCAGTGCGAGGACACTTGCGGCAGGCGGGCTCGCTTTGGAAATGCAGATGATGGGGAAAGAGACGACTACGTCGATTACGATCGAATGCGCATCGAGGTAAATCAGATCGAGTGGAGTTTGCTCACTTACGAGAGAAATGCCCCGGAACGGTATTAGCCAGAGGCCCGCGCCAGAGTCAGCCGCAAGCGTCGGAATCCGATCCTTTAAGCTGGCGACGGAAAAATCGCCGACGTCAACCTCCGAGGCGAGAAGATGTTCCCGCGTTTGGTTATATGCGCAATATTTTTCCAGATCCATGCAGCTTTGCTTTTCCGGCGAGCGTCTGGCAACCGGGTGCTGGTTCCGGGTTTCGCAGACGTCGGAGTCAGAAGGGAGCTGTGCCATTGAGTTCCTCGCCATCATCATCGGCAGTATTCCGCTTGTGGTTCACTTTGGCATCGATATAGGGCAGAAGAACCTGATTTTTATTTCGCTTCCTTCGAGCCGAGGCTGCGCATTGTAGAGAAAAACTCGAAAGCCGCTCCCTTCACCTCTGATTCACCTAATGGATGTTTTCGACGGGTCTGTGCAGGCTCCGAATTTCTGGGCCAGCTTCCTGCAGAAGATGTTCGAAAGCAACAAGAACGTCGGGGTCCCACCACCCGTTTCGCACTTCTTCTTTCATGATTCTGATAGCAGGCGCCGCTGACATGGCGCTCTTATACGGTCTTTCTGAGGTCAAAGCATCGTAGATATCAACCACTTGCAACACTCTGGCGGTGAGCGGAATGTCATCTCCTCGCAGTCCGTCCGGATAACCCGACCCATCCCGTTTTTCATGATGATGACGAATGATCGGGAGAACCAGGCGAAATGACTTCAGTGGGGCGCAGATGCATTCCCCTGCAACCGCGTGTTCGCGCATGACAACCCATTCCTCTCTGGAGAGCGGACCTGGTTTGAGCAGAATGGCGTCTGGGACTTTGATCTTCCCGATGTCGTGGACTACGCCGCCCAGCCTGAGCGCTGACAATTGTTCTGCCGGCATTCCCATGCGCTCGCCTAATCGTCTTGAAAGATCGGAGATGCGCTCGCAATGCCCACGCGTGTTTGGATCCCGGGCTTCGACAGTCAAGGCAAGTGAAAATAGGACAGATTCGGCGCGTTCCAGCTCATCGGTTCGATGCTTCAGGCGCAAAAGAGAGCGGACTCGTGCGAGCAATTCGGTCCGATCCACGGGGATCGTCAGCAAATCGTCTGCGCCGGCGCGAATGCCTCGGATACGGCTCTTCTTGTCCGATAGGGCGGTAACAAACACGACTGGGATCAGGTAAGTTAGGAGATTGCTCTTGATTTCCCGGCAGACCTCGAAACCGCTCTTACCGGGCATGATGACATCCAGGAGAACAAGATCGATTTGCGTTTTCTCCAGGATTCGCAGCCCTTCTGTTCCGTTCGAAGCCGTCATGACCCTGAATCCGTTGTCAATCAGGGTGTCCTTAAGCAACTCACGGTTGGGCGCCTGGTCATCCACAATCAGGATGCAGGAGGGCGGCTCTGTCTGGGCCGTTGGATATGTCATTGTTTCTCTATCGGCGCAAATTCATGATTGAGATAGAGCAGCATGGAAAGCCCAAAACTGCAGCTCGACATTGAGGCGAGAGCTGGGCTCGGCCGTAGACGACGCCATTCCCTTCACCGAAATATCGATGTTTTCAGTACCGCGCTGAAGGAAATCCCGCTTATGCCGATAAGGTAGTCTCAATGAGACCGCAAACCAGTCCGGCAGTCCAGAGTGGCGTCATCGAGGCCGCAATCCGCCCGCTCAAATCAAACGGGGTCTTCAAGACTACAGTGGATGAGCAAGCTCTCAAGGCGTGCATGGCGATGAAATCCCCGGACATCGACTTGCACCTCTCCTGTGTCGATGAAATTGACGCTCGCCCGCACTTCGAGGCAAATTCGCCGCTCGTGGTCATGCCTGGGCAATTCGCTGGAGCGGGATGCAACGCCATCACCGATGGTCCGAACGATTCAGACTACGACGGATTCCAAAGCAGTCTTGTCACCGAGCTTCGTCGGATTCAAATCGGGCTGAAGGCGCCGGCTTCGCTCAATGCCGCAAGCACCTCAACGATGACTAACCCGGCGGTTCATTCCTCAATACCATCGCTGATTGCCGGACCGACACTATCGTCGGAAAGACGTCCCACCATCCTTGTGGTGGATGACGAGCCCCTCTATCTGGATTTGATTGCGGACATCTTAGGGGCCGACTACAAGATTCTGGTTGCGGAAGAGGGCATGACTGGTTTGGAGATCGCGGCGAGCAATGTGCCGCACTTGATCCTGCTGGATTTGATGATGCCAGGCATGGATGGATTTGAAGTCTACAGGTGTCTCAAAGCAGATCGGCGGACGTGCGAAATCCCCGTAATCTTCATCACCGGCATGGGCGATGTGGCGACGGAAACAAAGGGCCTGAAAATGGGCGCGGTCGACTACATCAACAAGCCCATCAATCCCGACCTGATCAAAGCGCGCGTCAATACTCAAATCAACTTCAAGTTGATGCGGGATAAGCTTCTCTTGCTGGCCGCAACCGATGGACTGACAGGCTTGGCGAACCGCTTTCACTTTGACGGTATGCTGGCCTATGAATATGCCAGACATATGCGTTCCGGAAAAGAACTGGCCTTGATCATGCTCGATATCGATCAATTCAAGGCTTTCAACGACACTTACGGTCATATCGCTGGCGACGAATGTCTCCGCGAGATTGCCAGGGCTATGACCAGGACTGTCTCTCGCGCCACCGACCTCGTGGCTCGCTATGGCGGCGAAGAGTTCGTAGTTCTTTTGCCGGAGACGTGCCTCAGAGGAGCCGTGATACTTGCCGAAAGAATTCGGAACTGCATCGGCGACCTTGCCCTGCCGCACAGAGACTCATGCGCGGGGCATGTCACTGCCAGCCTGGGCGTCGTGAGCGGCAGGTTTCTTACCGGCAGTTCGATTGTCGATGTACTTACTGAAGCCGACGTCCAGCTTTACGCAGCCAAGGCTGGAGGTCGCAACAGGGTAGCTTTTCGCGCGATAGAAAAGCTTGGGCTGACACACTAGAAACAAGCCCATAGGTCAAAGCGGAAATTTGCGGGGAACCTGGCCAGGGAACGCCGGCAACGCCATCCCCAGACACAACTATCAACCTACTGAGATCGACGCGGTACCGTCAGAGGGTGGCATTCATGCCTAACCAGTCGTTCATCACGGAAGTCAACTTCAATCGGCGTTATGAAAGTCTTAGCCTGCTCCCGGGCACGAGCCTCGTGAAACTGCCCATGGGCCAGGCATGAGCAAGCTCACCGGTCCTGCTGCTCAAATGATTTACCGCACGGTTCAGGACAGAATCAGAGTCTCTCTGCGCCCGGCATTGACGCTTCCCATCGTTTCCATGGCGATTCTGTCGTCGTCGCTGGCGTTCCAGGTCCAATTCCTGAGAGTGGCCTTGCAGCGAGTCGACCACACTCACAGGGTAATCGCCGACGAACAAGAGTTGCTCAAGCTGAACGTGGACATGGAGACCGGCCTTCGCGGCTTCCAATATACAGGCAATCCCGAATTCCTTCAGCCCTATCGAGAAGCTGCCGAAGTTGTTGATGCGAAGTTCGCTGCTCTCGATCAACTCGTCTCTGACAACCCCTCCCAGCGAGCCCAGCTTGCGAGCATTCGCGGCAGCTTTGAGCAGTGGAAGCTGCTGGCAGAGAGCGCGATTTCGCGGCGCGCCGACGGTTCGATCCGCGATTCAGATAAGAATCGCTTCGAGCAAATGCTGCAAGGCAAGGCGTCGATGGACGCAATCCGCGGAAAATACGCAGCCTTCGACGCAGATGAAATGCTCTTGCGCAAACAGTACTTGCGAAAAGTCAACATCGGATACCTGCTGGGGGGCGTCATCTTCTTTCTGATTGTCTTTGGTGGAGGGATTGGCCTCGCGGTGTCATTCAGGCGTCACCAGCAGCGCTCAGCCCTGCGGGAGGAGCAAGAAGAACTCCGGCGAAGCGATGAAAGCCTTCGTCGCATGGTTTGGGGAGTCAAGGATTATGCCATCCTGATGCTCGACCCGGAAGGCACGATTGTCACCTGGAACGAAGGCGCGGAGAGAATCAAGGGCTATCGCGCCGAAGAGATCATCGGCCGCCATTTTTCAACGTTCTACCCGGCAGATGTCGCGGCGCGAGGCAAACCCGCCCTCGAATTGAAGATTGCGGCGGAAAAAGGACGCTTTGAGGAGGAAGGCTGGCGCGTGCGCAAGGACGGATCCCAGTATTGGGCCAGCGTCTTGATTACTGCGTTGCGCGATGAAAATGGCCGTTTGTCCGGTTTCGCCAAGGTGGTTCGAGACACGCCGGCGCTGAGAGAGAAGGAACAGGCGCTGCTCACGGCAGAGGCGTTACAGAGGGCGATCTTCAACAGCGTCAATTTCTCAAAGATCGCCACCGACGCGAAGGGTGTCATTCAGATTTTCAATGTAGGCGCCGAATGCATGTTGGGCTATAAAGCCGAAGATGTGGTAAACAAGATCACGCCCGCCGACATCTCCGACCAGCAGGAACTGGTAGCACGCGCGCAATCGCTCAGCGCGGAAGTTGGAACTCCGATTGCACCGGGCTTCGAGGCCCTGGTGTTTAAGGCCTCCCGCGGCATTGAAGACATCTACGAGCTGACCTACATCCGCAAAGACGGCAGCCGCTTCCCTGCGGTCGTGTCGGTCACTGCCTTGCGGGACGCACAGGATGCCGTGATCGGGTATCTGCTGATTGGCACCGACAATACGGCTCGGAAGCGGGCGGAAGAGGCGTTGCTCAAAGCGGGAGCATTGCAAGCGGCCATATTCAACAGCGCCAATTTCTCAAGCATCGCCACGGACGCGAAGGGCGTAATTCAAATCTTCAATGTCGGCGCGGAGCGCATGCTCGGCTACACCGCCGCCGAAGTGATGAACAAGATCACGCCCGCCGACATCTCCGATCCCCTGGAAGTAATTGCGCGAGCTCGAGCGCTCAGCGCGGAAGTTGGAATTCCGATTGCACCGGGCTTCGAGGCCCTGGTGTTCAAGGCTTCCCGTGGCATTGAAGACATTTACGAGTTGACCTACATCCGCAAAGACGGCAGCCGCTTCCCTGCGGTCGTGTCGGTTACTGCCTTGCGGGACGCACAGGATGCCGTAATCGGGTTTCTGCTGATTGGCACCGACAATACGGCTCGAAAGCGGGCGGAAGAGGCGTTGCTCAAAGCGGGGGCGTTGCAAACCGCCATATTCAACAGCGCCAACTTCTCAAGCATCGCCACGGACGCGAAGGGCGTAATTCAGATCTTCAATGTAGGCGCTGAGCGCATGCTCGGCTACACCGCCAACGAAGTGATGAACAAGATCACGCCCGCCGACATCTCCGATCCACTGGAAGTAATTGCGCGTGCTCAAGCGCTTACCGTAGAACTTGGAACTCCGATTGCACCGGGCTTCGAGGCCCTGGTGTTCAAGGCTTCCCGTGGTATTGAAGACATTTACGAGCTGACTTACATCCGCAAGGACGGCAGCCACTTTCCAGCGGTCGTGTCGGTCACGGCCCTGCGGGATGCCCAGGAAGGAATCATCGGCTATCTCCTGATTGGCACCGATAACACCGTACGTTGGCAGATCGAGGAGAGAAGGAAGCAGGCGGAGCAGGCGCGAAATGCGAGCGAGGAGGCTCTCCGTAAGAGCGAGGACGTTCTGAACCGCACAGGCAGACTTGCCGGAGTGGGCGGTTGGGAACTCGATCTTGTTAACTTCGCTGTGAATTGGTCCGCCGAAACCGCCCGGCTCTTTGGCGCCGATCCCGCTTACCGGCCGACGCTAGAAGAGGGAATAAACTTCTATGCGCCAGAGGCAAGGCCAATCGTCCGTGCGGCCGTAGAAAAATCCATGGTAGACGGCCAGCCATGGGAGCTCGAAGTGTCGGTTATACGTGCCGACGGCCGGAGGATATGGGCGCGAGTCGTGGCGACGCCAGAACTCGTGGACGGCAAGCCGGTTCGACTCGTCGGCGCCATTCAGGACGTAACTGCCCGGGTCGCCGAGCGGCAAGCTCTCAAGGAAGCCAATGCACGCGTCACCCTGGCCACGGAGAGCGCGGGCATTGGCATCTGGGGAATGGACGCGGCGTCGGGCAAACGGGACTGGTCTCCCAGGATGTTCCAGATTTTCGGCTTTCCGGAAACCGCCGTGCCGCCCACCGACGAGGAGATGATTGCGATCACGCATCCAGATGACATCCAGATCCGCGTCAAGACATTGGCTGCGATGGCTGCCGGCGAGCCCGAGCCCCTATGGTTCGAGTACAGGTGCTTTCACCCGGACGGCCAGATGTATTGGGCCGAATTCAGCGGCAACGCAGTGTATGAGGGCGGGCTGCTCACTCGCTATACCGGTGTGGCCCGGGACATAACGGCCGCGAAGGTGTCGGAAGAAAAGTTGCGCCAGGCGATGGAGATCGCTGAAGAATCCAGCCGGATCAAGTCCGACTTCCTGGCCAACATGAGCCACGAGATTCGCACGCCGATGAACGCCATCATCGGCATGACGCGCCTGGCGCTGCGCAAGAATCCGGATGCAGGTCAGCTCAACTATCTGAAGAAGATCGACAATGCGGCTCAGTCCCTGCTCAGTATCATCAACGACATCCTGGACTACTCAAAGATTGAAGCCGGCAAGATGGAACTGGAGCAGATCGCGTTCTCGCTCGATGAGGTGCTGAACAATCTAGATGACATCGTGCGTGAAAAGGCAGAGCACAAGGGCATCGAAATCGTATTCTCGTTGCAACATGAGACTCCGCACTTTCTCAGAGGCGATCCGCTGCGGCTGGGGCAGATTCTCATCAATCTGGTTAACAACGCCATCAAGTTTACGGAAAAGGGACAGGTTGTGGTCGAGGTGAAGGTCGAAGAGGGTTCGGGAGACAGTAGAAAGGTCAGGTTCTCGGTAAGCGATACGGGGATCGGCATGACTTCCGAGCAGGTTGCGAATCTGTTCAAATCGTTCAACCAGGCAGACACCTCGACCACTCGCAAGTATGGTGGCACGGGGTTGGGGCTCGCCATTACCAAGCAGCTCTGCGAGTTGATGGAGGGAAGCCTCGAGGTGGAAAGCGAGCCCGGCGAGGGCAGCACATTCGTTTTCACGGCCACCTTCGGCGTGGCTACCGGCGGGTTGCCGTTGCAGGGCCGGGCGCGGCGGCGCGATTTGCTGAAGAAGTCTGTCTTGGTTGTCGATGACAGCGTGAATGCACGCGATGTGCTGATGGCAATGTTGGGCGCCAACGGTTTGGCCGCCAAAGCAGTTTCATCGGGTGAGGAAGCACTCTCCGCCATTACCCATGCATCGGATAACGGACAGCCGTTCGACCTCGTCCTGATGGACTGGCGGATGCCGGGTATCGATGGAATTGAAGCTTCAAGACGGATCAAGGCCCAGCGGACGATATCGCACATCCCGGCCGTACTGATGGTTTCGGCATTTGAGCGCGAAGAGGCAATGAACGGAGTTGACAACCATGAACTGGATGGCTTCCTCATCAAGCCGGTAAACGAGTCGCTGCTTATCGACTCTATAGCTAACATTTTCGGTGTCAAACCGGACTATCCGAACTCCGATTCCCGGCCTTCCGCAGGATTTTATCCTGCCGAGCTGGCGGGTCGCCGGGTGCTGCTGGTCGAGGATAACGAGGTAAACCGCGATCTCGCCACCGAATTGCTCGGCGACCTCGGCATCCAGGTCACGATTGCGGTAAACGGTCGCGAAGGAGTAGATCGTGTAACCGCCGAACCGTTCGATCTGGTCCTCATGGACATCCAGATGCCGATCATGGACGGACTGACGGCGACCAAGCTGATTCGCGCCGATGACCGCTTCGTCAAACTTCCCGTCCTGGCCATGACGGCCCACGCCATGAGTGGTGACCGCGACCGAAGCCTGAACGCCGGAATGAACGACCATATCACCAAGCCGATTGATCCCAATCGGCTACTGGCGGCGCTTATCCGGTGGATGCCCGAGAAATCTGGGGAGCGGCCCCTGCCAGTAGCAGTGCTCGTCGAGCAGGCGCCTGGCGAGAATGGCTTACCCGAACAACTTCCTCCCTTTGACATTCAAGCCGGATTGCTGCGAACCAACGGCAAGCCCAAGCTGCTTCGCAAGTTGATGCTGGGATTTCGCGATCAATACACAAGTGCGATCTCCGATCTGAGCGGGCATGTCGCTCAAGGGAGAGCCGCAGATGCCGAAAGGCTGGCTCACTCGCTCAAGAGTGTCGCCGCGATGTTGGAAGCCAGGGATCTGGCGGAAGCCGCATCCTCGGTCGAGCATGCCTTCCGCTCGGGAGAGACAGCAAACCTCGATTCGTTGATCGAAACTCTTGATAGAGCGCTCGAACCGGCCATCGCCGCGGCCGATTCATTGGATCGAAAGATGGCGGCACGATCCGAACCGTTGACTCAGCTGTCACGTTTGTAAAATTCCCCGTCCCTGCTTCAACTTTGTGGCGCGCAAGCGCCGTCTGCCCCACCGCAGGTGGCTGAGCGCAGGTTCAGACCTTGTGGCGCGCAAGCGCCGTCTGCCCCACCGCAGGTGGCAGGTGGTTAGTGCGCCATCTCCACCGGCCCTGGCCGCATCGGTTCCCCGTTCCTGCCGTTCTCATCCAGTTTGCCGAAGATCATCTTTCCGCTCGCGGTCTGCAGCACGCTGGTCACCGAAATCTCCACCGCCTTGCCGATCAGCTTGCGCGCGTGATCCACCACCACCATGGTCCCGTCGTCCAGGTAGCCGACCCCCTGGTTGAACTCCTTGCCCTCTTTCAGGATCAGCACGTTCATCTTCTCGCCCGGCAGCACCACTGGCTTCAGCGCGTTGGCCAGGTCGTTGATGTTCAGCACTTCCACGTGATGCAGGTGCGCCACCTTGTTCAGGTTGAAGTCGTTGGTCACCACCTTGGCCTCCCACTTCTTGGCCAGCTCCAGCAGCTTCAGGTCCACCTCGCGAATCGACGGAAAATCGTCCGGCACAATCTGCACCTGGATATTGGTGCTGGACTGCATCCGCTGCAGCATGTCGAGGCCTCGCCGGCCGCGCTGCCGCTTCGACCCATCGGTCGAGTCGGCCACCACCTGCAGTTCCCGCAGCACAAACTCCGGCACCACCATCATGCCGTCGACGAACCCGGCCTCGGCGATGTCCGCGATCCGGCCGTCGATAATCACGCTGGTGTCCAGTACCTTGGCGCTCCTGCGGGTCGGCTTTTCGCCGCTGAAAATCGTCCCCAGCGCCGCCGGATTCAGCAGATCGCCCTTGCTCGCCCCCACCAGCAGGCCCACATAAGTCATCAGAAGCAGCACAAAGATCTGCAGCGTGGCCGAACTGGCAGCACTCAGCGGCGCCGACTTCAGCACCAGGCAGAAGAGAAACGCACCAAAAATGCCCAGCACGCTCCCCACCACCGCGCCGATCAATCGTCGCAGCGTAAGCGCTCGCACCCGCAGTTCGAACACGATCACCGCACCAGCCGCCGCAGCGCCTGCGCCCGCACTCACCCATCCATCCAGGCCGAATGGGTGAAGGAAATAACAAACCCCGGCAAGAAGGGCTACAAAGAGAAAACGAAGCAGAATGAGGTCCATAACAAACCAACTCCCGCTGGCGCTCAAGAAAAATGCCCCAGCCGGACACAAGTGGCGAGTATGCCCATTCGGGTGTAGAGTCGTCAAGAGCAGATTGCTGCCGGTGCGGGAACAGGTACCTTAAAGTCACAATGAAAGCGTTACCAATCGATGTTCCCGGCAATTGCCTCGGGTTTGACCGTGCAGTCCCGCCTCCTACTGCTTGTTCACATCAATGTAATAAAGATCCGTTGCTACCTGGAACTCATCCTTCGTCAGCGGCGTCTGCATCCACTGCCACTTCGTTGTCGGGTGAATCGTCTGCCAATGATCCGGCGTCCCCACCTTCACCGGCATGGCGAATGCATCCTCATCGGCATCCCACTTGTATATCACCATCCCTGTCGCCTCGCCGAACAGTAGTTCCAGCCGCGGTATGTGCGCGTGCCGCAGATACTGGTTGAAGATCGGCGTCAGGTTCATTCCCGTATGCAGGTTGAACCATGCCACCACATCCTCCGTCATGATGTTCTGATACTTGAAGTGCTGATAGAACTCGTGCAGCAGCGCCCACCACTTGGCATCGTCGTTCACCACGCTGCGCAGCGTGTTGATCATCAGCGCGCCCTTGAAGTACTGGTCCTCGGTCGGCTGCGCATTCACGCCCTGTTCGGCCACAATGGGCCGCATGTTCACCACCTTCGGCTTCAACCCGCTCATGTACTTCAAAGCGTCGTCATGCCCCCAGCGATATTCCACATACAGCGTCTCCAGATACGTCGTCCACCCCTCGTGAATCCACATGTCCGACGAATCGTCCGCCGTAATGCTGTTGCCGAACCACTCATGCCCGCTCTCGTGAATGATGATGAAGTCGAACCGCGTGTTGATTCCCACTCCTGTCCAGTCGCGCCCCAGATAGCCGTTCTTGAACAGGTTTCCGTAAGTCACCGCGCTCTGGTGCTCCATCCCCGAGTAAGGCGCCTCGACCAGCTTGTACCCATCCTTGATAAACGGATACTCCCCAAAGTAGTGCTGATAGGCCTCGATCATTCCTTTGGCCTGCGCAAACTGCGCCTTCGCCTTCTCCAGGTCCTCCGGCAGCACGTAGTAATCCATCGCCAGCTTCGCGCCGGAGGGCTCGGCCATCTCCTCGCCAAAGTGCACATAGTTGCCGATGTTCAGCGACACGTCGTAGTTGTTGATCCCATAGCTTACATGCCAGTCCCAGCGCGTATAGCCGTCGCCCAGATCAGTCTTGCCCACAAACTTTCCGTTCGACACGTCCATCAATCCGTTCGGCACCGCCACGCTGATGTCCATCGACTCCACTTCGTCGCGCCACTGGTCCTTGTCCGGCCACCACATGCTTGCGCCGGTCTCTTCGCAGGCCGTATTGATCCACACGTGACCGCTGGGGTCCTTCTTGAATGTCATGCCGCCAAACCGCCCCGTCTCCTCCGGATGCCCCGAATAATAAAAGACGATCGAGTACACCTGTCCCGCATGAAGCGTTTGCGGAAAGTCCACAAACACCGCGCCCGTATCCCGCTCATACTTGAGCGGTGTCGTGCCCAGCAGAATCTTGTCGATCGTCAGCGTGTCGCGCAGGTCGAGTTGAATCCGTGTCCCGTCCTTGAGCATTTTGAAGCGAATTGTATTCTTGCCGCTCACCCATTGCTTCTCCGGATCGACGCGAATATCCAGGTGGTAATACAGCAGATCGTTGTTGGCGCGAAATGGCCCGTAAGCCCCGCGCAAAAAGTCATAGCGCGTAGGCAGCGGCGCCGCAGCATCAATTGGCCGCACACGCGCCCGCGTCTGGCCCGTCGCAGCAGTTGCCCCGGCTTGTGATGTGGCCCCAGCCTGTGGTGTACCCGCAGTTGGCGGTGTAGCCTCTGCGGGCGTACTCTGCCGAGTCGCCACCGGCTGTGCGCCCTGCTGTGTTGTAGCCGCCTGTTGTGCCGATGTTGATACCACCCATCCCGCCGACGCAACCGTCAATCCAAATGCAAGAGTTCTGAATCGAGAAAAACGCATGGCGCTATCCTAATCGCCAACACCAATTCCGGCATAGAGAGCCACCCTCCCCGCCATGGCACAATGACACAATAGTTCATGCGGGAGGCATCGCACTCATGCACACATCACAAACGCCGGCGAGAGCCAGATCTCCTCTGCCCTTGGCTTCAGCCTTTATCGGCGTAATCCTTTTATTCATCCCTCACTGCGCGCCCGCGCAGCAGAAATCCTTCACCATTGAGCAAGCCCTCAGCGCGCCCTTCGCCTCCCAACTCATCGCCGCGCCCGCCAAAGGCCGCCTCGCCTGGGAAGCCAACATCGACGGTCGCCGCAATCTCTTGGTTGCCGAGCCGGCGCCAAACGGCAAAGGCTACGTCTCGCGGCCAATCACCCACTACACCGCAGACGACGGCCAGGAGATCAGCAACGCCGCGTGGACCCCCGACGCCTTGTCCATCGTCTATGTCCGCGGCAGCAGCGCGCAGGGCGAATCCCATCCTGTTCCCAACCCCGCCTGGTTTCCCAAAGGCGCGCAGCAGCAACTTTGGATTGTGAGCGCGGACAGCGGCGAGCCGCGTCTGTTAGGCGAAGGTCACACACCCGCAGTCTCGCCCGACGGCAAGACTGCAGCCTTCATCCACAAAGGCCAGCTCTGGTCCGTCCGCCTCGACGACCCAACCGCCAAGCCCCTGCAGCTTCTTGAAATGCGAGGCTCCGTCAAGCAGTTGCGCTGGTCGCCCGATGGCGCGTGCGTGGCCTTTGTCAGCGATCGCGACGACCACAGCTTCATCGTCGTCTATTCCGTTGCCTCCGGCGCGATCACGTATCTTGATCCCTCCACCGATCTCGATACCAATCCCACCTGGTCGCCCGACTCCACGCGCATTGCCTTCCTGCGGATCCCACCCGATAAAGACGCGCTGCTCTTCGTCGCCCATCGCACCGCGCTTCCCTGGTCCATTCGCGTCGCCGACGTCGCCACAGGCAACGGCCGCGAAATCTTTCACGCCGCCGAAGGTCAAGGCAGCGTCTACCACGAAACCGACTCCTCCGATCAGCTTCACTGGACTCTCGGCGACCGCATCGTGTTTCCCTGGGAGCGCGACGGCTGGGCGCATCTCTATGAGGTGCCCGTCTATAGCGATAGCAGCAATGCCGCGCCGCTCACTCCGGGCAACTTCGAAGTCGAGCACGTGGCTCTCAGCGAAGATCGCAAAACTCTGGTCTTCGACTCCAATCAAGACGACATCGACCGCCGCCATGTCTGGCGAGTCCTCTTCACGCCCAACGGCTCCAACAGCGCAGCGGAAGCAATCACATCCGGCGAAGGCATCCAAACCCAGCCCGTCATATCCAGTGACGGCGCCATCGCCGTCCTGCGCTCCGACGCCCGCCTGCCCATCCGCGCCGCCGTCGTCTCCGGCAACAATCTCGTCGATCTCGCCCCGCAAGCCATCCCTGCCGATTTTCCCAGCGCAAAATTCGTAGCCCCCCAGCAGGTCATCTTCCCCGCCGCCGACGGTCTCGAAATCCACGGCCAGCTCTTTCTGCCCGCCGGAATCGCACCCAACGAACGCCACCCCGCCCTGGTCTTCTTTCATGGCGGCCCGATGCGCCAGATGCTGCTCGGCTGGCATTACATGGAGTACTACTCCAACGCCTACGCCATGAATCAGTACCTGGCCTCGCTCGGCTACATCGTGCTCAGCGTCAACTACCGCAGCGGCATCGGCTACGGCCTCAACTTCCGCGAAGCCCTCAACTACGGCGCATCCGGCGCCAGCGAGTTCAACGATGTGATGGGTGCCGGCCTCTATCTCAAGAGCCGCGCAGATGTCGACGGCACGCGCATCGGCTGCTGGGGCGGCAGCTACGGCGGCTATCTCACCGCGCTCGCCTTGGCCCGCGCCTCAGCTCTCTTTGCCGCCGGCGTCGACATGCATGGCGTCCACGACTGGAACCTGGAGCTGCCCACCTTCTCGCCGAATTACGACCCGCGCGAACACGCTGAAACCGCGCGCGTGGCCTTTGAATCCTCGCCCATCGCCTCGGTCTCCACCTGGCGCTCGCCCGTGCTGCTCATCCACGGCGACGACGACCGCAACGTCCCCTTCGCGGAGACGGAATTGTTAGTCGACGCCCTGCGCCGCCAGAAGGTCGAATTCGAAGAGTTGATCTTTCCCGACGAGATTCACGACTTCCTGCTGCGCCGCGACTGGGTCCGCGCCTACGCCGCCGGCGCCGACTTTCTCAGCCGCAAACTCGCCAAATAGTCATTACCCCAAAAGCCTTTCATCCTGAGCGACCGTAGCGAAGCGATGGGAGTCGAAGGACCTGCTTTTGCTTTTTCGGAGTGAGCCGGAAATCCCCTACACATTCCCCATCCGCATCTGCTCCGCCAGATACTCCGAAGACCGCATAGCCAGCGCCAGAATCGTCATCGTCGGGTTCTGCCAGCCCGCGCTCACAAACGCGGCCCCATCCACCACGAACAGGTTCTTGATATCGTGGCTCTGGTTCCACTTGCTCAACACGCTCGTCTTCGGGTCGTCGCCCATCCTGCACGTGCCCAGCTCATGAATGCTGTATCCCGGCGGATTGGGATCGTAATTCTTCGCCAGCACTTCAAACCCCGCCGCCTCGGCCAGCGCAACGCTCGTGTCAACAGCGTCGCGCGCCATGTTGAACTCGTTGTCTGTATACTTCGTCTCGATCCGCAGCGCCGGAATATCCCACGCATCCACAACTTCCTTGTCGATGCTCACATGGTTCTCGTAGCGCGCCAGCACTTCGCCCATGATCCCAGCCGAAAACCCGCTGCCGTGATAGCTGTCCAACATGTTCTCCAGTTCTTTTCCATACGCCGCGAAGTGGCGCGGGTCCATCCCACCGTTGCTGCTGAATATATTGAGAGCATAGCCGCGAATGAAGTCCTTCGCCTTGGTGTCGATGTTTCTGAAGCGCGGAATCAAGGCACCGCCGCCCATCAGCCCCGGCGTAGATTTTCCGTCGCGCGCCTCCGGCACCGAGCATGCAATCCCCGGCCCGTACACCTGGTCGATCAGGTAGTGGCCCATCACTGCGCTGGAGTTGGCGATCTTCGAATTCAGCAGCAGACGCGTGCTTTCGAGCGTCCCCGCAGCCAGCACCACCACGCGCGCCTTAACCGACATCTCGCGCCGCGACAGCCGGTCAACAAAGTGCGCTTCCTTCACCAGGCCCGTGTTCTTGTCCACGCTCAGCTCGCGCACCACCACGTTGGGAATCGCCCGCAGCCTCCCCGTCGCAAGCGCATCGGGCAGCAGCAGGTTCACTGAGCTCGCGAGGCCATCCACGCCCATCGAGCTGCGCGCCTTGCAAACAGGGATCCCCATCCCCTTGCCCGCCGCAACGAACCGCTGCATGCACCCCGACCACGGCGAATCGTCCACCACAAAGTTCCCGTCCGGATACTGCGCCAGCCCCTCCGCGCGTCCTCTCACGCGAAAGATTCCTTCCACGCGCGAGTAGTAGGGAGCCAGATCGGCCAGCGCAATCGGCCAGTCGTCACCGTAGCCATCATGCGACTTGCCTTTGAACTCGTAGTCGCTCAGCCGAAACGACTGCCGCGACCAGAACAGCGACCGCCCCCCGAAGAGCCGCACACGGACCCAGTTATACGGTTTCTGCGGATCATACGTATAGGGAACTTCCTTCTCGTCCACCCAGGTATTGGCATTGAACTCGTCCGATTGAAAAACATGCGGCAGAATCCCCGGCTGCTTGAATCCGCGAAAAGGCAGCTCATACGCGGGTTTCACCTCGGTGTCCTTTCGTACGTCCGCCACCGGCCCCGCGTTCAGCATGAGACACGAAATGCCTTTCTCCGTCAGAATCTTCGCCGCCATCCCACCCGAGTGCCCGGACCCAATGATCAATACATCCACCGTCTCGTCGCTCATCGATCCTCACATCCCCTGTGCTGCGCATTGCGGTCCAAGAGAAGGGCACGACCGGAGTCGCGCCGAAAATAACGCTTTCACTTGTCCTATTCGTCGCAAACTTTCGTCGCTGACTTGCTGACTCGCCAACTCCGCGCCAGCGGATGCTAACTCGCTGCACTTGACTTACAATCCTCTCGCCTTCGCAACATGACACACGTCAGCCGCGCTCTTCACTCGATGCAGCGCTCCGCGTATCCGCATCCCGATGAATGTCCGGGTCGACCGGATACCAATACAAATCCACGCCAGCAGCAGCGCGGCCCTCGGCGCGTACCGCTTCACTCCACGCCTGCGAATTGATCGTCGCCATGCGAATATCGCTGTGCGCCAGGTTGATAAACCGCGCAAAAGGCTCCGTGGGCGGATGGTCCGCCATCCACGCCCGCAGCCACAGCCGGAGCAATGCGTCTGCCTGCGCGTCCGTCGTTGCTGCAAACGCTCCGCCTAACCTGTTCCTCGCCTCCGCATCCAGGCGGTCCAGTCCGCTCAGATACATCTGCTTCCGGTCGCGCGGCGACACGCCGATCAGGAAATCCAGAAACTCCGGCGCTCCCGCACCCAGCGCGCCCGGACGGCCCTTCAATGGCGGCATCAACACCTCGCACAATCGCCGCAGTGTTTTGGTCTGTTGCTCATTGAAGAAATGCGCCTCAGATTGGGCCACCGCGTCGGGAACCAATGTACTCATCTCCAGCGGCTTCACGTCCATCAGACCGCGCATCCACGGCACCGGTCCCGGCGCAACCGGCGCCACCGGCGGCATCACATGTTGGGCCGCAGGCGCTGCCGGGGCGGCCTGTTGTGCGGCCAACGCCTTGGCCGTCGCCGATGCCGCCAGTATCCCTTTGACAAAATCACGCCGTCGCATAGCTCCACCACCGTCAGAATTCTAAATCACGCGACGAGGCTAAAGCGCTCGACTGCGTTTTGCAAATCATTCAACCCATGGCTGTCTTGAGACAGCCTTCTCATACCCCCGCCGCGCACAGAAAGCCGCGCACTTGCTCGATCGGGAGCTGGATTGTGCTGGGATGATTTTGAAAGCTCTGCTACCGGCAAAACTACGAAGCAACCGCCAACTCCGCCGCCGGCAAGACCCGCACCGAACCCTTGCGCGGACCGCGCTTGCGCGCGCTCATCACCTTGATGCGTTCGAGCAACTCCTGCGCCGAGCAATTCTTCTTCGCCAGCAGCGCATCCGCCGCGTGAATATCGCTTCCCATCTTCTGCGGGTCGCCCAGCAGGATCATGGGAATATGCTGCGACATCTGCTTTAGACGATCCACAAGTTGGCTCCCATTCATCTGCGGCATGGCAAAGTCCGCCAGCACCAGGTCCACGGGGGTCTCGGCAAATATGCCGATGGCCTCCTGTCCGTTCATTGCCGAAAGAACCCGGTATCCGTTGGTTGCCAGCATGAACTTCAGCACGGAAAGCTCCTGTTCATTGTCGTCTACGCAGAGAATTACTTTCTTGGGTCGCATCTTGGGGGCAAGCTCCTTCGCTTGGATGTACACTTCAGTTTTTTCGGCAACACTTCGCCCCTGCGCGCTCTTGTGGCGCGCTGGCAAACATGGGTTGACTGGTCCGGCAACCGGAAACACAACTGACCATTTCCGGTTGATCCTGCAGTCGAAACAGCTTTGCGCAGCGTGTCTTCAGCCCTGTGTGGGCCGGCAACTTCGCGCAATACTGTATTCGACTTTCGACGCACGGAAAGTCAGCTTGTGTTCGCGGTCAATTTACGAGGGCAACCTGGGTTGAGACCGCCGTTGGATTCGGTTAAATTGCTTCAATGAAAGCCAAGAGTACGAGTCTTCGACGTACCTGGAAAGAGGGAATAGTCGGCGAAAATCAATCTGAAAATCCCCCTGTAACAAATGAAATTTAGCAAGCGTTAATACTTGCCGTCACTTGCCCTGAGGAACGCTTGTTGAAAGCGTGTGCATCACGGCAGGAAAAGCCTTCCTTTTGCCACAAGAACAGTGCTGCCGCCCACACGCACATCGCTCACCGTCCTCAATCGCGTTTGTGCCGAAAGATACAACTCGCTCGGCCGGCCCATCTCCACACCCTGGCGCAAATGCACTCGCTTACCCGAAGCCACCGCGCCGCGCTTCACCAGGTAGCTGATGGCGCATCCCGCCGCCGATCCCGTGGCCGGATCCTCTCCGCCGTTGAACTGCATACGCGCCCGCCACGCCGGCTCGTCGCCACCTGTCGGCCCCAGCACATAAAACCACCGCGCCCCGCGCGCGCGCAGCCACTCCGTGGCTTCCTGCTGCTTCACGTTGAGCTTGGCCAGTGCCGCATGCGACTTCAGCGCCACAATCGCAAATGCATTTCCGGTAGACACCACCTGCGGCGGTAGCGCTGGATCAAGATCCTCTTCGTCCAGTCCACACAGCCGCGCCACTTCCATTGCGTCCAACTCCTTGCCAAACTCCGGATCGCGCTGCGTCATCTCGCCAAACATTCCGTCCCCAGCAAATTTTACCGGCAACGCGCCGACCTTCAACGCCAGCGTCACTGTATCCTGCTGCACCGTCTCCGGCGCACTCAGCCGCAGCACGCTCGCCGTCCCCAGGGTGGGATGCCCCGCAAACGGCAGCTCCTCTTGCGTGGTGAAGATGCGCACCCGCACACCCTCGCGCCGCTCCACCTCCGCGGCCCGACGCTCCACAAACGTCGTCTCGCTCAGGTTGAACTCCCGCGCAATCGCCTGCATCCGCTCTGTCGACAGATCGCCGGTGTTCATCGCCACTGCCAGCGGATTGCCCTGGAGCGCCGTATCCGCAAAAACATCCACCACAAAATAATCCAATTCCACGCAGCCAACTCCCGTCGCCATCGCAATAGGAGCATTATCGCGCCAAACACCCATTCATCGCCCATTCGAACCGTGAGTTATCCACATGAATCGGATTCCTAGACGCAGATGGAACCCTTCCGCACTCCGTTTCGTATCCCTCTGCAACATGGAACAACGCTACAGTTGGCCTTGGGTTGAAGCGCAGGTTGCGCAAACGATGGACGAGTGGAATCACTGCGCTCTGCCGTCGCTTCCCTCCTCTGTCCGCTACTCCCCAAAGGAGCAGCGGAGGCACGAAAAGGCCTACGACGAGGGCTTGCGCGCCGTCCAGCGCGAGGCCCGGCGAGGCCCGCGCACACCATCGGAGCGCTTCGCTGTCAAGCAGCGAATCGTTGCACTCTTCCAGCGCTTCGCCTCCGTCGCGCTAGGCCTTGAGGCCGCAGAGGCCGCACTCATCACCAACGAATTCCTGCCCATGGGCACCGAGCTTGCCCGCTGGTCGCGCAGCTTTGACGCGGCTCTCGGCAACGCCGAAATCATCCAGGCCTGCCGCAATGCATGGACCTGCTGCGGCCTGCAGGCGCTGCTCGGCCGGCCTATGGGGCTCACCCCCTCCATCCTGGCCTACAGCCTTCTTTACCCTTACAGCGATAACTACCTCGACCATCCCGCCCCGTCTACAGCGGATAAACTTCGCTTCAGCGAACGCTTCCGCCAGCGTCTCTGCGGCATTAGACTTCAGCCCGCCAATCCCCATGAAGCCGCCGTCTGGACCATGGTTCAGATGATCGAAGGTCAATATCCCCGCACGAGCTACCTGCAAGTCTTCGACACGCTTCTCGCCATCCATCGCGCCCAGGAACTGAGCATCGCGCAGCTCAACAGCGGTCGCGGGCATCATAACTCCTTCACTAACTCACTCAGTAACTCTGAGCTATTGCGCATAAGTTGCGCCAAGGGTGGAACCTCCGTCCTTGCCGATGCCTGTCTCGCGCAACCCTCGCTGAATGCGGCACAAATCCGTCTCTCCTTCGAGTGGGGCGTTTTGCTTCAACTCGGAGACGATCTGCAGGACATCCGCGAAGATCTGCGCCGTGGCTCCATCACTCTGTTCACGCGCGCAGTTGCGCAGGGCGAGCCTGTCGACGCCCTCATTCGCCAGCTTCTCCACTTCAGCCAGCGAATCTCCGACCGCATGGACCACATGCCCGGCGACACATCGAACATGAAGAGCCTGCTGCGCATGAGCTGGCACTCGCTCATCCTCATGGCCGTGGCCGACGTCCAGTCCTACTGCTCTCCCGCATTCCTCGCCGACCTCGAACCCTGTTCTTCCTTTCGCTTCAATTTCCTCCGCGCCCGCAATGAACGCCTCACCGGACGCCAGGCTCTCTATGACCTGCTCTTTGACGCCTTCATCGAAGCCGGACCAGCCGATCGCAGTTCACTCCCTTTGCCCCGAGAATCTTTCTCGTCGCTCGATGCTCAGTCTATCGCCGGCCTCCCCGCTCTCAGCAACTCCTTCGCGTGATCGCACATTCATGCGCAACACGCCCAATCCTGCGCCTGGCGCGTTATTGGCCGTCGCACTTAGCGAGACTCTCCGCGCCCGGATACGGCACAGCCCCCTTGACAAGCCTCAAAACAACCCATACTCTACGAGTACTCGCCGGATTCAAGCACGCATTTCCTTTTCGGCCGGTAAAGGATTCTCGTGGCCCATCAATTCACTCCCGCCTGCTGTCTGTGCTGCTGCCGTCAGTGCTGCGCCGCGCGGGCGTGTACCCTGGGTTAGATTCAGACGCAACGAATCGGAGACTCAGACGACCCACCCGCCGGAGAGCGTGGTGGGTTTTTAGTTGCAGGGAACAGGGATTAGGGAACAGTTTTTAGCTCGAAAGGAAAAAGGAACAGCGGCATACCGTCAACAAAGCGTCCGCAATTTCACGGTTGGTAACGCGCTCACTGTTCCCCGATCCCTGTTCCCTGTCTTTAAAGCACCGGTGGCGAAGTGGCTAACGCGCAGGTCTGCAAAACCTGTATACGCGGGTTCGAAACCCGCCCGGTGCTCCAGATTTTTTAACTGCTCAACGAAAAGACCGCAACCTCCTCGCGAAAGGTTGCGGCCCATTCAAATCGTCTCTCACCTGCGCGCCATCAGTGCACGGGCTGAAAATGCAAACTCAAAGCGCGATCAGCGGCCGCGGCAGCCGCGTCCGCGCGCGGTCCAGAAAAATCCTCATGCGCAGCGCTTCTGAACGCTCGACCGCCACCAGCCGCATCTGCCTGCGGATATGGTCCACGTCGGCCAGCACCAATACTTGCGCCTCGTCGTATTCGGCATCTCGCTCCAGCCGGGCAATCCGCTCTTCCACCGTGCGGCGAAACCGCGGACTGATCTCAAAGCCTTCGTTGGCGGCACAATTGGTAATCATGGAATGCACCTCGAAGCTGGAATTCCTGAGCCTGAAAAAATATTTCATCAGAGGCCTCAAGTTTTCTCCACCTGTGCCGATATTAGAGAAGACTCATTGCACGCGCCAGATTACCGTCGATTCTGTATGCAGGTAGTTACCTGTCCGAAAACGGGACAGTCCAGCCGCTTCCGATGCGAATCGGATAAGACCGCTCCAATTTCTCTATGGGTATGCGGCTGAGGGTATGCAGCTGATCTGGCCTGTCCGCTCGCGGGCTACTCCTGCGGCGGCGTAGCGAAGTAACCCTTGCGCACCTGCACCTTCATCCCATCCCCCTTGCACTCCACCGTCACATGCCGGAAGGTTCCGTCCAGCTTGATGTTCGAGGGCGTGTAGGTAGCCACATACTGGGTGCGCAGTTCATCTTCAATCTGCTGAAACGCGTCTTCCAGTTTCTTGCCGTTGTTGCCCACGTCGATCAGCCGCCCACCGGTCTCCTCGGTCAGCTTCTTCATGGCCGAGTAGCCGCTGTAGCCGAAGCCTCCGTAGAAGCCCCGGTCGGCAATCAGAATGGTGTAACAGATCACATTGGATTTCTGCGCCGCCGCAATCGCGTCCTGGATCCTGTGGTTGCTGCCTTCATCCTCGCCGTCGGTCAGCAGGATCATCGCCTTGCGGCCCGTCTCCTGGGTCATCTTTTCATTCGATGCCAGGTACACCGCGTCGTATAGCACCGTTCCCTTGGGCGCTCCGATCGACGGAATGGTTCCCCCGCCCGCTCCCGGAATTCCGCCGCCGCCGCCGCCCGCGGTATTGATCTGAGCCTTGCTCATGGCCCGCGACAGCAATCGCGGACTGTTCGTGAAGTCCTGCAGCAGGTCCACGTTCACATCGAACGACAGCAGAAACGCCTCGTCCTGCTTCTGCAGCACCCGCTCCAGAAACTGGCCGCCCACATCCTGCTCGAGCGGCAGAACCCGGTACTGGCTGCCCGAGGTATCCAGCAGAATGCCCAGCGTAAGCGGCTGGTGCGTCTCGGCCACGAACGTCTTCAGCTTCTGCGGGACTTTATCCTCGGAGACGGTGCAGTCATCCCTGGTCAGGTGCGGCACCAGGTTTCCCTGCTTGTCTTTGACGGTGAAAAACATATCCACCAGGTTCACCTGCAGCTTGAACGTGGCCACCGACCGATCGTCTTCCGGTTGCGCCGGAGCCGTGCTCACTGGCGGCGCGCCCGGCGAGGGCGCAAGCTGAGCCCAGCCCGTACCGGACAGCGCCGGCACGCCGAGCAACAGAGCGGTCAATCCCAAACAAACGCGCATTCTGGTCATATAGACGAAAATGAGAACCCGAAGAAAGCATACCTGAACTCTTTCACCTCCGGCTGGGCAACCTGTGCGACGCTGGTGCGTCTGATAATCTGAGGGTCGCAGTCCTTCTTGACCGGATGACGGCAAGTTGTCGGTTTTCAGTGGTTAGTTGTCGTTTATGGTGCACCATTGACCACTGGACGCTGGAATCGGCAAATTCATCGGAGATCGGGGATGTATTTTTCGCCTTGCCTCTGCAAAACTGACAACTGAAATCTGGAGAAATACCTGTGAAGTTAGGTTTGACGGCAATGGCGCTCGCTGCGCTTCTCAGTTTCAACCTCAATCTGAGCCCGGCGGCTCGAGCCCAGCAACAGCCGGCCCCGGTGCCCGACGCTCCTGCGCCTCAGACCCCTAAACTCCTGACCGACCTCAACGGCCCCGTCACCCCCGGCCTCGGCGCCGGAGACGAGCAGACCTCGCCCAGCTCCACTTCTGACAGTCCCTCGCAGCAACCTGCGCCCAGCACCCAGGCGCCCCCTTCGCAGGTCCAGAATGAGATTCAGAAGTCCCCTCCGCAGATTGCGGACGTGGATACAACCAACACACTGATCCACTTGAACGTCACCTACGTCCAGGTCCCGGTCACGGTCAAGGATCCCAAGGGAAACCTCGTCGCCGGCCTCACCTGGCGCGATTTCAAAATCTACGAGAACAATACGCGGGAAGATATCAAGGTCTTCAACGTCGATCCCTACCCGCTTTCCATCGCCTTTGTTGTCGACCAGAGCCTGACCTCGGACGTAATGGACAAGGTGAACAACTCCCTCGACGCCATCCAGGGCGCGCTCACTCCCTACGACGAACTGTCCGTCTTCACCTACAGCAACGGATCACAAAACCCCTCCCACGGCTTCACCGGCGCGCAAAGCGCTCGCGCCCCGTTTGTTCTTTCCATGGTCAAGTCAAGCGGCACCGACGAACAGGTCCCGGTCAACAGCGGTCCCCTCTCCGGCTGCCCCATTCGCGTCAACGGCAGCTGCGCCGACCCCACCATCCAGCCCGGATTCTCGGCCGGAAGCGCTAGCGGCGTCATCACCATTCCAAAGGAGATTCACACCCTCAACGATGCCATCCTGGCCGCCGCCAAGGAACTCGCCAGCCGCCCCAAAGAGCGCCGCCGAATCATCTATGTCATCTCCGACGGCAAGGAGTACGGCAGCAAGGCATCGCTCAAAGAGGTCATTCGCTTCCTGCAGACCAACGAAATCGCCGTCTATGGCACGCTGGTAGGCACCTCCGCCGCCTGGGGCGAGGGCTGGGTCAGCAAGGTCCACCTGCCCTTCACCATGTACGACAACATCCTCTACAAGTACATCGCCGCCACCGGCGGCCAGGCAGACTCCGAGCGCAACCTCAACGGCATTGAAAAAAGCTATGCCGACATCGCCAAGCAGGCGCGCAACCAATACCTGCTGGTCTATGCCAGTCACGAGTCGGTCTACGACAGCAAGTACCGCAAGATCGATGTGCGCGTCGACCGCCCCGGCCTGGACGTGACCGCCAAGCAGGGCTATTTTCCCTCGGCGCAGATGTCGGCCCCCTAGCAGGATGAATCCTTCCGGAACGGCGGCCGGCCTCGGTCTGCTCTCCGCCGCCAGTTGGGGAGGCTCGGACTTCGTCGGCGGCATGGGTGCGCGCCGCGCTCCCACCCTGCTGGTGGTCGCCTCCGGCCACCTCGTCTCGCTGCTCGTTCTCCTCGCCCTGTGCCTCGGATCACACGTTGCCCTGCCCGCACGGCACGATCTGATCTTCGCGGCCATCGGCGGCTTTGAGGGCGCCGTGGGTCTGGCCATCTTTTACCGCGCCCTGGCCATGGGCGCCATGGGTCTCACCGCAGCCCTCACCGGCCTGCTCACAGCCCTGGTCCCCATCCTCTTTTCGCTCTTCCACGATGGCCCGCCCACCCTCCTGACTGCCGTGGGGCTGGCCATGGGCCTGGCCGCCATCTGGCTTATCACCCACTCCCCGCCCGCAGAGGATACCGGGCAGGCAGCAGCAAAACCCACCGTGCCCCATCCTTTTCGCGCACTTGGCGAAAAGGGTGGGAAACCACAACCCTCCACCCACGCGGTCCCGGAAGAAAGCACGAATACCGCATCGAAACCAGCCGCCACTCCACCCGCAGCGTTGCTTCTCGGCGCTCTCGCCGGCCTGGCTTTCGGCGCACAGTTGATTTTCTTCAAATTGGCCGCCGGTGGCAGCATCCTGTGGGTCCTGACCTCAACCCGTGCTGCCGGCGTTACCGCCATGCTGCTGGTGCTCCTGGTCATGCCGCCCGCCCGGCCGTGGCGCGGCTTCTGGCTCTTCGGTATTCTGGCAGGCTCACTGGACACCCTCGGCAACCTGTTCTACATCCAGACCACCCGCTGCGGCCGCCTCGACGTCGCCGCCATGGTTTGTTCCCTCTACCCTGCCGGAACCATCCTGCTTGCCGCTATGATCCTTGGCGAATGGCCAGCCCCGCGCCAATTCGCCGGCATCGCCCTGGCCCTCGCTGCCGTAGCCCTCCTAAGCGTCTAGTCTCGCAAAAGGGCCCGGACGCACGAAAGGCCTGTGCCGAAGCACAAGCCTTTCGAATCACTCTAATTCAGTATTTCGTTGCGAGCGAGGTTCGCACGTCACGCAGACGAGAGACCCGACTGGTCTCTCAGCAGCCGCGCAACCTGCGGCCCTTAACTCTGCTTCTGCTCGGTCTGGGTCGGTGCCGGAGGCGGAGGAGGCGCACTTTGCTGCACCACTGGCGGTGGCGGCGGTGGTGGATCGCTGATCCCCTTGATGCCCTCTTTGAAGCCCTTCAAACCTTCGCCCAGCCCTTTACCTAGTTCCGGCAGCCGTTTGGCGCCAAACAGTAGAAACGCAACCACGGCCAACACGATCAGGTGCCATGGCTGAAGTAGATCGCCCATTTCATCCTCCGCGCGCCAGCCCCTCCCGGCACGCACTCTCAACTGCCATTGTCGCACAAAGCCTGCTCGCCTCGCAGGCCACGAGTCAAATGCTGACAATTGAATTACGTTTGGCCGCGCCCTAAGGATGGAAGGTCAAGCGTCAGTTCACCTGTGCGGGCTTCCCCAGCCGCTCCGTCACCATGGCAAAAAACGCGCGCAGATCCTCCTCCTCGCCCACCGTCAGCCGCCGATAAACCTTCATCAGCGGAAACAGCCGCGACCCCCGCACATCCACCGCAGGCACAGCCACCGTCCCGCCCGGGTATTGCGTCATCTCCCAGCCGCCCGCATAGCGCCGCCGCAACACCTCGCCCAGGTAGCTGCCCCACAAACGCGATTCAAAATCAACATCCAGCTCCGGGCTCTCTCCCACCAGCACCAGGATGTCGTCCAGCCCGTCAATCGACTCCGATGTAAAGTCCAGCTTCTGCTTGAACTCCCGCTTGGCGAACTCCGCCGCCGCCTGCGCGTAGCCCTCCATCATTGTTCCCAGGTCGGGATATGTCGCCGACTCCAGCCGTTTCCGCACTTCGCCCCTGCTCGACATCCGATCTCCAGAGTAAATGTAAATCCCCAGGCGCCTGCCCCGTCGCAGGAAAATGGAACGGCAGCCCACCTTTATGGCAGACTGAATGAAGACCTGTCAACGCCGCAGGCTCGAAGTCCGGAGGGTTCCCCGTTGAAAACCGTCAAGCTTCTCGCCCTTGCCCTGTTGCTGGCCCTTGGCGCCGGCACTGCCCGCTCCGCCGGCCGCGAAATTTATCCCCAGCCCGCGCAGGCCAGGGCCGACCTCACCGCAGCCCTCAAGACCGCGCTCCAGACCCACAAACGCATCCTCATCGACTTCGGCGGCAATTGGTGCGGCGACTGCCAGGTGCTCGACATCTACATGCACAACGCTGAGAATCTGCGCATCCTCGAGGACAACTACGTCCTGGTCCACGTCAACATCGGCCACATGGACGAGAATTTAGACATCGCCAACCGGTTCCAGGTCCCGCTCACCAAGGGGGTACCCGCAATAGCGGTGCTCAGCGACAAGGGCAAGCTGCTCTACAGCCAGCGCGGCGGCGAATTCGAATCCATGCGCCGCATGGAATCCTCCGCCGTGACCACGTTCCTGGTGCAATGGAAGCCGGCGAAAGAGGGCTGCTCCGCAGTCATGGTGAACTGCTGAGAATCTGTCCGCTGGTTTTGCGCTTCATCCGATCGGCGCCAGGTGCTTGGTCTTCGAATAGGTGTACTGTATCCGATGAACCACGGTGATGGTGGACAAGATGGCCAGCACCCACAGCACCGGCGCCATCACGCCCGCCCAGTTGAACAGCGAGCCGAGCAGGATGAGCACGATCCGCTCCGGACGCTCCATGAAGCCCACCTTGCACTGGCCGATCAGCGCCTCGGCCCGCGCCCGCGTGTAGCTCACCATCAGCGACGTCACCATCACAAACGCCACCAGCACCACATATCTGAATCGATTAATGCGGCCGTAGTAGACCAGCAGCCCGAAAAAAAGCACCACGTCGGAGTAGCGATCGATCACTGAGTCGAAGAACGATCCGAACACCGTCACCTGGTTATTGCGCCGCGCCACCCGCCCGTCCACCATGTCGAAGATGCCGGCCCCGAAGATCACCATCCCCGCATAAAAAAACATTCGCCCGGAGTTGGTCGCATTGGCGTGACCAAACAGAAATGCGGCCACAATGTTGATGACCAGTCCAATGAATGTGAGGACGTTGGGAGAGATGCGGGTAAGCGCCAGACCATGCACAATGCGATCAAGAAGCCAGCCGCAACCGCGGCCAAAAGCGCTGGTCCAGGTCATTCCAATAATCCTTGCTACTGCTCGGTGCCGGCGGCGGCGTTTTCCGGCGAGGTCTCGCCCGCTTCCGATTCGCCCGCTTCATCGTGGATCGTAGTCAGTTTCAAAATCTCAAGTTCGCGCTTGCCGTTGGGCGTAACAATGGTGGCCACGTCGCCCACCTTCTTGCCCACCAGTCCGTGCCCAATCGGCGACGTCGTCGAAATCAGTCCTTTGGAAACGTCCGATTCCTCGCTGGTCACCAGCCGGTAAACAATTTCTTCGTCCTTGGTCGAGTCGAACACCACCACCGTCGATCCAAACCCGGCCTTGTCGCGCGGAATGTTGGTCAGGTTCACCAGCGAAAGCTCCGCCATCCGCCTCTTCAACTGGCCCAGGCGCGCGTTCACGAAGGTCTGGCGCTGCTTCGCCATGTGGTATTCGGCGTTTTCCGACAGGTCTCCCATGGCCACGGCCTTCTTGATCTCCGCGGGCAGCTCGTGGCTTAGCTCGTGCTCGAGAATGGCAATCTCAGCGAGAAGCTGCTTTTTAATGTGCTCGGGCATCCATGTTCCGTGGCGGGGAGCGGGGACGCTACCTCCGCGAGAGATAGACAAGCTTGACTCCCCATTATAAGGCAGGGAACAGGGAAAAGGGATTAGGGAACAGTCGCGGGGCGCTGGGTCCCACAGTGCTCCGTAGCCTCGCGACAAGGTTTTTCGTTTGTAAATGGCAAAAACGCAAGTGCGCAAATGCGTTGCTGTTCCCTATTCCCTGTTCCCTGTTCCCTAATCCCTCTTCCCTGTTCCCTGTTCCAGAAACGACTGCAATATCAGCGTAGCCGCCACCTGGTCTACCACCCGCTTGTGCTCCTGCCGCGCGTGCCCAGCCTCATAAAGAATCTGGTGCGCCTCGCGCGTGGTTAGCCGCTCGTCCCAATAGTGAATCGGCAATCCGCTCAACTCCCCCAGCGCGGCCGCAAACGCCTGCGTCCGGGCCGCCTGCAGGCTCGCGTCGCCCGACAGGTGCACAGGATTCCCCACCACAATCCCCACCACTCCGAACCGCCGCGCCAGCCGCGCCAGCGAGCGCAGGTCTTCTCTGGAAATACCGCGTGCGGTTCGTCTCCGCTCCAGCGTCATTACCGGCTGCGCCGTCAGCCCCAGTTCGTCCGACACAGCCACACCGATGCGCCGATTGCCGACGTCCAGTCCGAGATAGCGGGGTTGCAGGGTAGCTGCCAGTTTCTTGCTCCTGGCTCTAAGCTTACTGCCGAGGCGGACGCTCTGCTAGGGTGTGGCTCAGAACACAGGAGAGGAGTAAAGTACGGAATCGGCAAGGCCCGACCTTTACTCAGAACCGAAAGACAACGGTACCCGCAACGCGTGCACGCCCTGCAAATGTGCTCCCCGCCGGTCCACCATAAGTACTGCCAGCAAGCGAGGTGCCCAAATACCCTCCCTGCCCACGCACTCCAAAGTGCTTGCTGAGAGGAATATCGAGCCCTCCATCGAAAGCCCATGCGAACGACGTGTGGTTGTTGAATTGCCAGGTATAAGCCTGGCCCGCGTTATGAAACGTGTCGCTGCCGATCAATGCATCGACGAAAGGCACAACTCGGGAAGAACTGGACAATGGCAGCGAAAAGCGCGGCCCCGCGAGCACATTTATTTCCGATGTAGCGTTAACCGGGGAAGGCGGGCTCGAAGCGCTGGTTCGATCGAATTCGACTGTCAACCCTATTCGTTTGGAAATCCTGTCCAGGTCCATTCCTGCGAGCACCCCGCCGCCCAGCTGGTTAGAGTTGCCTGATCCAAAAACATAACCGCCGAAGACATCCACTTCGGCTTTGGGCGCCGGGTGGGACGGTTCAGCCTGGGACCAGGCCAGCGCACCGGACAGCAGGAACAGGGAGAGCAATCTTCTCGTTGGAAACATTCGTGCCTCTTTCGGGGTCCTGGTGCCGAACAAGCCTTGAATTCTGCGTGGCCCAAAAGGATGCAGTTCATTAGACAGTTGGGACGGAACCATGCCGAATAGGTTAGTTTCAAGCGCTTCTTCGGAACTGTGCCACTGACCTGCCGCGCAAACAGTTCTCTGTATCAGGAATGACGCATGCCCTGATCCCTATCAGACAACTGTCGGCGCTTCGACCCGATACAATCAAAGGTAGAGAATCCTCACAGGGGTTCCCCGCGTCTTAAGTGAATGAAGGGTTAATAGCCACAGAATGGTAGGCCGCAACCGCAAGAGCAGAAAGAAGAAAAAGTCGAGCGCGGCTGCAATCCTGCTGACGGCTTTTCTCCTGGCGCTTGCTGCGGCCGGGGCCGCGGCCTGGCTCGTCCTGACCCCTTTCGGGCCATCTACGGAGACTTTTGTCGAGCTTGCCCCGGGCTCATCCACAACCCGCATCGGCCGGCAACTTGAGGCGGCAGGCGTCGTGCGCAGCCAGGTTGCCATTGATCTGGTCAGGGCGTGGAAGCGCGGCACGCTCCAGGCCGGCGAGTACCGGTTCGATCATCCCGCCTCGTCCCTTGAAGTCTACGCGCGGATTGCGCGTGGAGATGTTTTTACCAGGACGGTGACCATTCCGGAAGGCGCAAATCTCTTTGACATCGCTGCACGGCTGGAGCAGGCCGGCTTCGGCCCGCGCCAGGACTTCCTTGCCGCGGCCGCGCAGCACACCAGCCTGGTGGCCGATCTGGACCCCGCGGCCAAGAGCCTGGAGGGCTATCTCTTTCCGGACACGTACTACCTGGCCCGCAAAACGACCCCCGAACAGATTTGCGCCGCCATGGTGCGCCAATTTCGCGCCGAAGCCGAGCGGCTGGGATTGAAGGCCGATGTGCATGCCGTGGTCACAGTGGCTTCCTTGGTGGAACGCGAGACGGCCGTGGACGCCGAACGCCCCTTGGTGGCCAGCGTCCTGGAGAACCGCCTGGCAAAAGGAATGCCCCTGATGACCGACCCGGCCGTCATTTATGGCCTGGAGCTCGATGGCCGCTGGCGCGGCGCCATCTACCACAGCGACCTGACCCGCGACACCGCCTACAACACTTATCTGCATAAGGGATTGCCCCCGGGCCCCATAGCCAATCCGGGCACCCGGTCTCTGCGCGCCGCCATGGAGCCTGCCAAAACGGATTATCTCTACTTCGTGGCCGCCGGATCGAATCCCCAGGGACATTCTCTGTTTTCCAGCTCTCTTGAAGAACAGAACCGCAACGTGGCCGGCTACCGCCATACCGTTAAGAAGGCAGGCGGCCGATGAAACCAAATTGCCGTTTCGCTTGTCCGCGCGTTGCTTCAGCCGGGGCGTTGTTTCTTCCGCTCTTGCTTACCGGTTGCTCTCTCCTGCCCACCACCCGCAAGCTGCCCGTGCCCAAGGCGCCCTCGATCATCCAAACAGTCACTGCTGAGGAGTTGGTTGCGCGGCTCAACGAGCGCTGGGCGGCCATCAATAGCCTGACTGCCAAGGTCGAGTTTCAGGCCAGCGTCTCCAAGAGCAAGGAGGGCGTGGCCACGGACTACCCCAGCGTCGAGGGAGTCATTCTGATGCGCAAGCCCGAAATGCTCCGCGTGGTGGGGCACTTCACCGTTGTGCGCCTCTTCGATATGGCCAGCAACGGCGAGTGCTTCACCTTGTCCATGCCGCGCGAGGACAAAGTCCTCAAGGGCTGCGGCCCCTCAAAACAGAAATCGAAGAACACCTGGGAAAACCTGCGCCCGGGTTTCTTTTTCGACGCCATGCTGGTTCGGGGACTGGCGCCGGACGATCTCTACTCCAGGGTGTCGGACTCGGAAACGGTGGAAGACCCGGCCCGGAAGCACCTGTTCACATTCCCCGAATACATACTCACCATCAGCCGCCGCAAACCCGGCAGCCAACAGTTGACGCCGCTGCGCGTAGTCACCTTCCATCGTGACGATCTGCAGCCCTATCAACAGGACATTTACGACGACGAGGGCAACGTCGAGACCCAGGTCTTCTATCAGCGCTACCAGGACTTTGAAGGCGGAAAATTCCCGACCACGGTCACCATCAAGCGACCCATGGATGAGATTCAGATCGTCCTCACCGTCGAGGACGTGCATGAGAATCAACCCCTCACCGACGATCAATTCGTCGTCCAAATCCCTGCAGGCTCCAAGATTCAAACCGTGGAGTAACCTGGCCCGTCCTGAATCGCCGCATCCGCGCTCCCCGGCAATCTGTGCTAAAAAGAGAGGTTGCCTTCCTGCCCTCGGCTCAAGACCTGCCTTCGGCTCGAGAAAGGACATTCCATGGACCGCAGAACATTCCTGGGCGCCGCATCCGCCGTCCTCCTCGCAGATGCGCTTCACCCCGCAACTGCCCTGGCCGCGCCCGCCGCGCTCAAGCCGATGGACCTGGGCCTGCTCGTAAGGCCGTTCCAAGCCCCTGAAGAGACGTTCCGCCGCGTTCGCGACATTGGCTTCAACAACTGTTTTCTCGAACTTACCGACGCTAACAACAGTTTCACGCCGCGGATGGCGGACCAATTCGGCAATCTTGTCGCCAAGTATTCGCTCGTAGTCACCGCAGTTGAGGTGGTGGGCCCGCCGCCCCTCGTATGGAACTTCCCGCGCGGCCCATCCACCATCGGTCTTGTTCCTCCCAGTACGCGCGCCGCCCGCATCGATGCCCTGCGCCAGGTGTCTGATTTCGCGAAGATCCTCGGCATATCGCAGGTGCAAACGCACTGCGGCTTCATTCCCGAAGATCCCGCCGACCCGCTCTATCCCGGCGCCGTCGAAGCCATCCGCACCGTCGCCCAGCACTGCCAGTCGAACGGTCAGTACTTCCTCATGGAGACCGGCCAGGAAACCCCCACCACCATGTCGCGCATGATCCGCGACGTAGCCATGCCCAACCTCGCCGTCGGCCTCGACACCGCCAACCTCATCCTCTACGGCAAAGCCAATCCGGTCGACGCGGTCGACATCATCGGCACGCATGTCCGCAGCGTCCACGCCAAAGACGGCCGCTGGCCCACCAACCCCAGCGAACTCGGCGAAGAAGTCCTCATCGGCAAGGGCCTGGTCGACTTCAAGCAGGTCTTTACCAAGCTCCACGCTCTCGGCTACACCGGGGCCATCACCATCGAGCGGGAAACCAGCGGCCCCCAGCAGATCGAAGACGTTCGCCAGGAGAAAATCTATCTCGAAAAAATCCTCCACGAAGTCCTCGCCTGATCGCACTCAGCGACTGCAACTGATTCAACAGGTTTGCCCGCAATCAAAAGGAAGAGAGACACTATGGATCGTCGCGAACTCATCCAGACGGGAGCCGCCGCCGCAGCCGGCTTCACTCTGCTCAAGCCGCTCACCGCCTTCGGCTATGCAGCCAACTCCGCCGTGCGCCACGGCCTGCTGGGCTGCGGAAACCGCGGCACTTCTGTCGCCGATTCCTTCTCGAAGAACACGGCCGCGCAGGTCGTGGCTCTCGCCGATCTCTTTCCCGACAAACTCGCCGCCGGCCAAAGCCACTTCGACCAGCTCAACGCGAGCCTCGGCCGCGCGCCCATCGACGCCAAGCTCCTCTTCCACGGCCCGCACGCCTTCGAGCAGCTCGCGTCGGCCGACATCGACCTGATCCAGATCTCCACGCCGCCTTTCTTCCATGTCCAGCATCTTGAGGCCGCGGTCGCATCCGGCAAGCACGTCTACTGCGAAAAGCC
The DNA here is from genome assembly GCA_035510955.1 of Occallatibacter sp. Taxonomy (GTDB): domain Bacteria; phylum Acidobacteriota; class Terriglobia; order Terriglobales; family Acidobacteriaceae; genus Telmatobacter. The sequence goes on from DATKGE010000107.1 coordinate 37,165, forward strand.
CGTGGGCATCGATATCCGCCAGGCCAACCACGCCCTCGAAATCGCCAAGCGCGTCAAATCAACGCAGAGCGTCGACGTCGGCTTCCAGTGCCGCAGCGCGCCGCCCCTCGCCGCGGTCGCGGAACGCATCCAAGCGGGCGCGCTGGGCAAAATCGCCGTAGTGGTGGGCATCTATTATGCCCCCGCATCGACAGAAAAGAAGCCTGCCGGCCCTTCGCCGGACGAGTATCGCCTGCGCAACTGGCTCTGGGATCGCGCGCTTTCCGGCGACATTCTGGTCGAACAGAATATTCACATCATCGACCTCTGCAACTGGCTTCTCGGCGCTCACCCGCTTGCCGCTACAGCCAGCGGAGGCCGCAATATCCTGACCCACTTCGGCGATTGCTGGGATAACTACCAGGTCGACTTCACCTATCCCGGCAACGTCCACCTCACCTTCTCGTCCACGCAGTTTGGCGGCGATGGAATGTTCGATGCCGGGCTGCGGCTCTTCGGCGCCAACGGCTCCGCAACGGTTCCCTACTCCGGTCCGGTGCAGATTACGGGCACCCAGGCCTGGACCTGGCAGGACCCCGCTTCAACCGCTCCCGCGCCTGCTTCTGGAACCGGCAAGTTCGCCGCCAACGGCGCCTTCAGCGACAACCTGGCCTTTGCCGATCGCGACAAGGAGCGCACGTTCATCGACAGCATTACGTCCGGCAACAGCCACAACCAGATTGCCGCCGGCGTTGAAACCGCTCTCAGCTGCATGTTGGGCCGCATGGCCGGGCTCACGCGCCGCGAAGTTACCTGGGACGACCTGCTCGCTCACGGCGAAACCTACCAACTCGGCTTCAGCCTCGACCAGTTCGCTTAAACGAAAAACCAACCAGACGCCCGAACCTATTTGTCGACGTGAAAAATCGCGCTCAGGTCGGAAGTACCTGAGCCTGAAGCGCACAACCCCGCCCAGTTGTACTGTTGCCGATAGCGTGGACGCGCACCGGCGACTGGCGCGCCGCGGAGTCCTGAGCGGGCGCCTGCATGGCTTGGGGCGAAGCCAGGTGCCGCTCCATCCGGCTCTGATGCGTCTTCAACTGGTTCAGCTTCTGCTCCAGCGCCTGCAAGCGGCGCCGGCCTTCGGCCAGCCAAAGAGGATCGCGCTCGAAACGCAAATAGCGGTTCCAGGTTTCCACCGCGTTCATCACCTGGCCCCGGTCTTCCATCGCCACCGCTTCATTGAAGAGCACCACCGGATCGCCCGGAGCCAGCTCATCGGCGCGGCGCAAGTCATCGAGCGCCGTGGCACGATCATTTTCGCTCCCCGTCGCCGTCCCGCGCTGGAAGTAGGCTGACGCATCGTCCAGCAGCAAGCTCGACGTCACCGGTCCGGCGGCCACCAGCCGGTCCAGAATTTCAACCGCCGCATCGAACTTCTCCTCCAGAATGTCGGACCGGGCTTCCAACTGCAGCCAATGCGCGTCCTCGGGCGCGGCCTCAAGGTGGCGCTCAATGCGGGCCCGCGCCTCCAGCAACTTGGCCGATTCGCGACCCGCCGATCCGTTTCCAGGTGATCCCCCGCGCAGGTGCATCTGCGGCGTCACCTCGGCAAAGCCCGCGCCCGGCATGCGCAGATCGAAGACGCGCCGGTGCGTGTAAGCCTCGGCCAGCATCCGCTCGGGGTTGTTGGCCATCCGCCACCAGGAAACAAGCCCCACCGAAATTAGCAGCGAAGCCGCCAGCCCTGCCCCGGTCCACAGGTAGAGCTTCGGCGCTCGTCGGGAACCAGACAGCCGCGGCGTCCGCGCCAACTCCACGGCCAGCTTACGCTTACCCTGGCCAGACGCTAAAGTCAGGCCGGCAAGAAAAACGTTCTCTTCCTGCGACAAATCTGATGACAGGGCGCGCAACCGATCCGCACAGACCTCGCAGCCGGCCGCATGGACCAGCAATGCGTTCACTTTAACCGAATGTGCCGGAAGCGGCTGATCGCCAAGCAGCAGCGCCAACTCGCCCGGATCCGGACAAGCTTCCGGCGCAGCCTCTGGCCCAATCTTCTCTCGCTCTAGGGGTTCAGGAGCCGGACTGCCGTCGCGGGACAACCTCCCTTGAATCAGTTCCTCCAGAGCGCCGGCTAATCGATTGCCTGTGTCTCTTGGAGAGTTCTCTGGAGCCTTGCCCGGATTGAAATCTTCATTCATATCTGCACTCTATTTAACGGGTTCGCGGAAGACATTCCTTTCACAAAGGCATTTTAGACATTAGCCGGACTCCGGCGGTCTGTCCGGTCTTTTCTGTCCCACCTCGTCGCGCAGCCACATCGTCACGCGCCGCAAAGCACTTTCCACGCCCTTCGCCGTCAGCCCGGCCGCGGAAAGCCGCGCAATTTCTTCCGCCGTATACCCTTGCCGGTAGTAAAGCCAGAACAGCGCCCGGTCGCGCTCGGCAATGCTCTCCGGCGCGGAGCGAAGTTTCTCGTCCAGTTCGGCCAGCAGCGCCGACTGATGCATTCGCATCGCCGGACCGGCCCCATCCATGGGCGCCTGCGCGTCATCGTCGCCCAGGGGCATGGTTACCACTTTGCCGCCCCTCTTGGTCGAGTAAATGCGGCGGAAATAATCGTTGGCCACGGAGGCCGAAACCATGCGCAACAAGCCCAGGAACGAATCCTCTCCGCGCGGCTCGAAATCGCGCAGAATCCGCCGCTCCTGCTCGCACAACTTCAGAAACACTTCCTGCACAATATCGTCTACCGTTGCAGGCGATGCATCTCTTACCCACATGCGGCTGATGCGCAGCGCCATCAGCGAAGCCAGCGGCACGCAACGGCGCACAAGCTCCTCCCACTCCGCGGCATCGGCCGAGTGGGCGCAGGCTTTCGCCAAATCGTTCACTGAGGTTTGTGATTCGTTCATCGCACGGGACACCAGTTTACCGCACGGCTCCCGCAAGAGTTATTTCTTGATAAATACGGAATAACTCCCTGCTAACTCGCCCGGCAGAGGATTTTCTCGCTGTGCTAACATCCCGCCAAGCGCCAACGAGCCGTTTCTGAAGGAGCCTGGAATGCAAACCGACCTTCGCCCCATGTCTCTGGGCGAAATCCTGGACCGTACGGCCCAGCTTTACCGCACCAACTTTGTGCTCTTCGCGGGCATCGCCGGCATCTATGCCGGCGTCCTGCTGGTGCTCAACCTTGGGCAGATCGGAATGCAACAATTCCTGCTCCATCTGCACATGGCGAAGCAGCTGCCGTGGTTCACCCTGGGCTTCCTGGTCCTTATCCTGCCGCTCATGTTCATCTTTGCCGGCGCCGCCGTGGCCGCCAACAACCGCGCCGTGGCCTGGGTCAACCTCGGCCAGCGCGCCACCATGCGCGGCGCCTATGTCAGTACCCTGCCTCACCTGGGACGCTACTTGTGGCTGATGACCATCGTCGCCTTTCTCATCTACATCCCGTTCATTTTTCTCTTCATCGGCTATTTCGTGTTTCTCTTTGCTTACGCGCGCCCGCATGCGCTCTTCGCCGCGGGGGGCGCCAACGCCAACCCCCAGGCCATGATCGTCTTCCTGCTGGTCACAGCCGCCTTCGGCGTCCTCGCATTGGGGGCAATGATCTATGCCGTCATCATGGCCCTCCGCTACTCACTCGCCATTCCCGCCTCCGTCATTGAAGACCTCAAGGCCCGCCAGGCCATCCGCCGCAGCATCGAGCTCAGCAAGGGATCGCGCGGACGCATCTTCGTTCTCCTCTTGCTGATTTTCGTCATCGAAATCGGACTGGTGACCATCTCTCAGCTCTTCTTCATCGTGGCCATGTTTGCCGCCGCCAAACATCGCGCTGAAATTCCGGTGTGGATGCAGATCGTGCAGCAGGTCGTCGGCTTTCTCACCAACACCTTCATCGGCCCCATGTATGCCACCGGTCTCACGCTCTTCTACTACGACCAGCGCATGCGCAAGGAAGGATTCGACATCGAGTGGATGATGGAAGCCGCCGGCATGACCCCACCCGCTTTCACTGCCGCGACTCCGTCGATGGCAGCCGTGCCCGACAACGGCATCTGGGAATCTCTTCCGGAAATCGCGCCGTCCGCGCCGACGGAACCGTCCGCTCCTGCGGAGCCTCAAACATCCCAACCGGCCGCCAGCTCGACACCGCCGCAGCCACCGCCCGAAGGTCCCCCGCCGGAAGGCCCAAATGGATGAGCCACTCCATCCCTCGACCCTGAGCGAGATTCTCGACCGCACTGCCCAGATCTACCGCTCCCGCTTTCTTGTCTTATTCGGCATCGCGGCCATTCCCACCGGTGTGCTGCTGGTATTCTCGGGGATCGTGACTCTGCTGGTGCTGCGGTTGGGCCCAGTGGACAACCCTTCGTCGATATTCGCGGGCGTAGTCGCGGCTCTTCTCGTGGGAGGCGTATTTCTGCTCGCGCTGCCCACTCTGCTCGCCGTCTCCGCGTTGGCCATGGCCGCCATGAGCCACGCCGCGTCTCGCGCCTTTCTCGGCCAACCCATCGGCATCCGCGATTCCTACAAAGCCGTCTGGCCGCGCGGCTGGCGCGCCGTCGGCCTCTATGTCTTCGAGATCGTCGTCATCTGGATCGTCCCCTTTTCCGCCTGGTTTGTCATGATCATGTTCTCCACCGTTCTCGCGGCCTTGGGGGCAGGCTCTGCCGGCGGCGGTGCGCTCTTGGTAATGGCCATCATGCTCGCCGTCGCCGGACTCGTCAGCTACGGCTTCTGGATGGCTATCCGCGTCTCGCTTGCCTTCCCCGCCACCGTCGTCGAACAGGTCAGCGCCTGGGACGCGCTCCGCCGCAGCGCCTCGCTCACCCTGGGCACCAAGGGCCGCATCCTGGTGCTCCTGCTGCTCGGCATGGTTCTCAACTTCATCCTCTCCATGGCCATCGTCGTTCCGCTCTCCATTCTCGTGGAATTGATGCCCGGCGCAAACACTCCGCAGCATCTCCAGACAACCGGGATGCTGCTCATGCTCGCCGTCTACGGCGCCGGCTTTGCCGTCCG